>NZ_CP115160.1:1123055-1431111 GCF_027594545.1 Algoriphagus sp. TR-M9
TACATAAAGGATTTCGTCAAAAGCAATCTTTTCCATTTTTCGATCTTGACGAACGAATAGAAATTCAGGCTTTTCCGACACATTAGGTTTTTCGTTTTGAGCTATAGACTGTTTGGTTTTGCTTACAGCTTTAAGAAATCTCTCAAAAGGGATGGGTTTCAAAAGATAATCTGTAGCCTCTAATTCAAATCCCTCTAAAGCATATTCCCGGTAAGCTGTGGTAAAGATTACCTGCACCTTTTTGGGGATGATTTTGGCAAAGGAAATCCCGTCTATTCCTGGCATATTGATATCTAAAAACACCAGGTCTATGTCCTCCTTTTGAATACTATTGAAGGCCTCACTCGCATTGCTGCAGCATGCCGTCAAGTGGAGGTAGTCCACCTTGGAGATAAACTCCTTTAGGATGTTTTGTGCTATGGGCTCGTCGTCAACTATCAGGCAATTCATGAGGACTTGGGTTGATTGGCGGAAATAGAAAGATTCACTGTAAAGTACCCATTTGATTTTCCGAAGGTAAATTCATGAGATTTGGGATACAGCAGGTCTAAGCGTTTTTGGATGTTTTGAAGACCAATTCCCGAGGAGTTTAAACTGGTAGAAGATGCACCTTCTTCATAATTGTTTTTTAAGAAAAAGTGGATTTGATTTTCTTCAGTTTCAATTTTCAGTTCGACTTTGGTTTGATTTCCCTGGGTTTTCCCATGTTTAAAACTGTTTTCCAGTAAGGGTAAAAATAGCATTGGAGCTATTTGGAGCTGGACATTGTCATCCGGAAAACTCGCCTTGATCTCCAGTTTATCTCCATGCCTCAGCTTTTCTAAAGCCAGATAGTCCTGAAGGTGATCGATTTCGCTTTGCAGAGGAACCAGAGACTTTTTGGTTTGGTACAAAATATAATCCAGCAGATTGGATAGCTTTAAAATCAACGCCGGAGTTTGATTGTTTTTTGCGATAGCAGAACCATAAATCGTGTTCAGGGTATTGAACAAAAAATGAGGGTGAATCTGCATTTTCAGGTAGGCAAGTTCTTCCTGTTTTAGCTGTAATTCCCCGTTGATTAATGCTAGCTGAAGCTTTTGGTTGCTGAGATGGATTTTGTGATTTTCCCGAAAAGCAGAGAAAAGAGCACTGAGCAATACCACGATGTACACGCCTATGATGATGAGGTAGAGGTTCTTGTTCAGCAAGAATTCGCTATCAAATGCCTCTAAGGAATTCAAAAAAAGGAATCCGTAAAAAGAGGAAATAGCGATCAGGAATACGGAAATGATAAGAGTGTAAAGTGTGTATAATCCAAAAAGTAGGTACTTCTGCCTAAAGAGGTATTTTGGGATCAGGTGAAAACTAAAAACTTGAATAGTACCCATGGTGACCGGAAGTAGGAATAACCCGAAAGTGAAGGCCGGGCCTAAATTTGAAATGGTGATACCGAAGTAAAAAGTGAAGAACAGCAATGCCCCCACACTCATGGTCATGAGGGTGAGAATTTTCTTCGTAATTGCTGAAAGTAGCTTCTTTTTCATTCTTTACAGGACAAGGTCTTTTAAAAAATCCTTTTTGCAAAGAAATAGCGACAGATGACCGATTTGGTAAGGTAAGTAACGGATAAATACCTATTGCTCCCGAAAACACCTATATTTCTGTCAATTACTGGGGATTCTTGGGCGTTGATCGCATAACTTAAGATAAGAACAGGGAGCGGTGTAAACTTGAACCATCAACAAAACACCAAAACCCATGAAAATCATGACATCAATTTTAGTTCAGAAGCTTGTATTATCAAATGTGATTATTGACCGGTTCCAGGAAGGAGGTTTGCTGGGGATGACGCTGGTATTAATCTGTCTATTGCTAGCTGTGGTGCTGGCATTTAAAGCGTTTTCAAATCTCCACGCAGACTTGGCTACCTTCCTGAAATATAAAAAACTAGTCAATCAGGTAGTTTTACTTGGCTTAGTCATTTCCTTTCTCAATTCACTTTTGGGCTTGATCCAAGCTTTTGATTCCTTAGAGGCGACAGGGGGAGGAGACCCGGCCATTATTGCCGGAGGTTTGAAAGTCACCTTACTCTCACCACTTTTTGGCTTATTCGTTTTCGTGCTGGGGTACTCTGCCACTTTTGTACTGAGCTGGATGCGCAGAGCTGAGCGCGAGGAGGCTTAAGGATTCAGCTTTTTTCTAATCAAGCCTCAAAAAAAATGAAATTACTAAAAAGAATAGTGTGGATAGGTCTGCCTGTACTTGCATGGACCTGTTTTGTAGGATTAGGGTTTGTCCAAGGCTTTTTGTTAAGGGCGATAACCTTTTCAGACACTACGGAAGACTTTATAGATGCATCCCGGGAGATTTTGGGAAAGGAACAGGTTGGGAGTTTTGCCATGGTTCTGATAAAGGAAGGGAAAGTCTCAGGAAGTTACTTTTTTTCAAGTGACAAACCGGTGAATGAAAACACCTCATTTCCTGTGGCATCCATCAGCAAGTGGGTGACTTCGTTTGGAGTTATGAAATTAGTGGAAGAGGGTAAAATTGACTTAGACAGTCCAATAGACGGGTACTTGTCCAGGTGGAATTTGCCGGAAAGCGACTACGACAATAGTAAAGTAAGTGTGCGCAGACTGCTCTCGCATTCATCTGGACTTGTAGATGACTTGGGTTATGAAGGATTTGCGCCAGGCGAACCTGTACAGACTATCGAGGAATCTTTGACGAAGGCTGCTGATTCACCTTATGCCGAAGGGGTGGCGCGGGTAGGGTATGCCCCAGGGTCCCAGTATATGTACTCTGGAGCAGGATATACTATTCTTCAATTATTGATCGAGGAAATCAGTGGTCAATCCTTTCAGGAATATATGACAAAAGTGGTCTTTGAGCCTCTGGGGATGGGTAATTCTACCTTTGTTCTGTCAGAAAAGCCTGAGATTGATTTGGCTCAGGTATACCAAGCTGATGGGACGCTAGGTAAACCCCGTACTTTCACAGCTCTTGCGGCAGCTTCTTTATTTACCAGCACAGCAGATTTGAGTAAGTTTCTCATAGCAAACCTTACTGATAATCCGGTATTACGCCGTGAGACTATTTTGCAAATGAGCAGGCCGGAAACCTTTATCAATAAGATAGGAGTGTATGGTTTGGGGCCACACCTATACAGTCAGAATGATGCGCAATCTACTATAATTGGCCATGATGGAAGTGGAGGTACTATTGTCATCAATACGGCGGCCAGGGTAAATCTCCAATCAAATAATGGAATTATTGCTTTGACCATGGGCAATCCTTCAGTTGCATCGGAGATTGCTGACGAGTGGTTGTTTTGGGAAGCCGGGATTGCAGATTTTGTAGTGATGCAGCGCAATATTCCATTTCTAATCAAGCTGTTGGTCGTAGGTTACCTAGTTATTCTTGCGGTATCTATCAGCATTATTCGCAAGGTTAAAAGTGAAAGTTAGAATCAAACATCAAACTAATTTAAGGTTAAAACTCACTTACTCCCCTTCAGGTATCGCCATGGTATGATTACCTATCAAAAGGCATTTGCCATCCACTTCCACGTAAGTTCGCATAAAGTGGTATTTGGTAGGAGTGGGGCCTCGGTCCACGACGGTGAAACCCGTTACTATTGCCGTGTTACCTGTGATTTCCACTTTCACTTCACTTTGTGTCCGGGACCGGGTATTTGTAGTTCCTTTTGCCGCTTGGATTTCAGTTCGCTTGATGACATCTTCCTTTGTATCGATCATCGAGGCATGATTGTGTACCCATATAAAGTTCTCAGCAAGCGTACTTTTAAAAAATTCAGGATCAGGATTTAGGTTGTTAGCTTCCCACTGCGCGTCCAGAGCTTTGATGGATGATGCCGTCATGCAGGTTTGCTGGGCTGATGCAAAAAGGAAGGTGAAAAAGAAAAGTGTAAGAAGTGGCAAAAGGATTTTCATGATGACGTTTGAAGTTTTGGAATTTAAGGTAACTTAATCATCCAATATTTCTATGCCTTCTATTCTAAAACTCATTTCATTACCTATTTCCAGCCAGGGTGCCATGCTGGATGGCCTTGAATAAGTCAATCCAAAATCACTCCCTATGGAGAGTCTGGATGGGGTGTATCCATCACTGCAACAGCTATCTAAGGTTTCCAGCGAAATGATAAAATCAGATTCGATCAAAATATTATATGCTGACATATCTACTGTTTCCCAGCCTTTTTTCAAGGTGGAAAGAAAACGTATATCCTCCTGGTTAATGATTTTGATCGGAAGCTCATTTTCTTCGTCATAGATTTTGACCCGGTAGTAGATGCTGTCGCAGCTGTTCCTTTTGATGTGGAAAGAAAATTTGTCCAGATAAAAAGGGTTTTTCACTCTAAAAAGCATTCCAATTTCATCCCCTTTATTCGCATCGCTCCATATCCATGAAAAATTCCCCGGTTTTTTCACACCGAGGATCAAGGGAGTTCCCTTGGTGGCTTTTACTTCTATTTCTTTAAGTTCAATAGGTTTTTCTTTTAACGTGATGTTCAATGAAGTGCTATTTTGGGATTTTAGCTTACCAATATTGAATTCGGTATTTTCAAATCCTATCATGGAGAACCGGAGAATTTCTTCGTCATCCAATCCGGAAATATCGATTTCATAGTGGCCGGACTGATTTGAAATAGTACCTCTGTCCAGATCGACAATCCCGATATTTACATAAGGGACAGGGTTGGCATTTTCATCTTTTATTTCACCGTAGAGCTTTTGACCAAAAGCCGGGAGACTTAGTAGTAAAGTGAAAATAGCTAAAAATACTTTCATAAATAGTAAAGTTAAATGCGTCTCCCCAGGATTAAAAATGGATGAATGCATGCGCTCAAGTACTGAAAAGTAGCCCAAAAGTCCAAATCATGGAAGCAGTAGATAGCCTCTGCTAGTAGCGCTACATTATGTTCAAAAATTGTTCTGTAGTATTATCCTATTTGGCATTAATTGAAAACAAATATCAAAAATGGCAAAACGGCCAGTTTCCGATCACCCACAGAATCATATAAGGCTTACTTTTCAGCGGGTTTTTGCCCCAAAAAGCCAGCGTGAGCTTCATCATCAACTGTCGGTTCTTTGCTGTCCAATTGTAACTATGATCGCTGATCTTTCGGAAGATTGCAGAACTTTCATACCAGCGATGCCAGTTTTTATTAGCTTTTCTAAATTCCTTGAGTGGGATATCCGGAAATTCCCCGGCAACTTCCTGAAAAGTCCTGTAAGTCAATCCTTCAGTTTTGCTCTTCCATACGTTGATCCAGTATTTACAGAAACTGAATTCCCCGTCCCAGATAAACAAAGGCTGATTTGGAAAATGTTGGGTATTCCGGATTTTAGCGAACATGATGGTGCGGTTGGCGTTAAGGTATCTGGTACGAAATTCTACAGTTTGAGATTTGATTAAATCAAAGGGGACAAAATACTTTAAGTTTTAGTCAAATAGTGCGTAGAATCGGGTTTGGCTTTCAAAAAAATGAAAGTCAAGCCACCTACTCAGTCGTAAAAAAAATATCATTTACAATTCTAATCTGATTACTTTTGCGCCATCTTAATCCTGATCCATGTTTTTAGATTTATTTACCGCTATGCTTTGGAGTCTTTCTCCTTTTGGAGAGGCAAAAGTTGGGATTCCATACGCCCTTCTCCATGGCGTGGATATCTATTTGGTATTATTAGGCTGTTTTTTAGCAAATGTTCTGGTCTTTCCGATCATGAACTTCTTTTTCGATGTAGTCAACAGGTACTTTTTGAAATGGTATTACTACAAAAAGGCCGCAATATATGTAGGTCGTAGGGCCAAGGCTGGTGCAGGTAAAAATGTGCAGAAATATGGCTTCTGGGGACTTATGATTTTTGTGGCTATGCCTATTCCGGGAACTGGAGTATATGCCGGTTCTATCGCGGGTTACCTCTTTGGAGTAGAGCGGAAAAAGGCCTTTTTGGCTAATTCAATAGGGATTCTCATCTCCTGTCTGATAGTTTGGGGCTCTACCTTGGCTGCGATGAAGGGCTTGAAAAATTAAAGGATCAACTACTACTATGGATTAGAATTTTGGCGCTGAATCTTTTTCGGGTTCATGCCGTTATTCAGATCCTTGCCTTCCAGCAATTTCCTAAGGTGAAATTCAATTCCACTATTTGGGAATGGCAGTGGGCAAAAGTATCTTTACAACTTATTCATCAAAACATTTGACTGTGGCAAATAAAACTGTAAAAGTTGGCTTGGTTCAGCTGAGCTGTTCTCCCGATGTAGCTGAAAACATGACTAAAACCATTGCCGGTGTGCGTGAGGCTGCGGCTAAGGGAGCACAGGTGGTGGTCTTGCAAGAACTGTTTAGGTCCTTGTATTTCTGCGATGTGGAAGACTATGAGAATTTCAAGCTTGCTGAAGCTATACCGGGCCCGTCTACCGACACACTTGGCGACTTGGCCAAAGAGCTCGGCGTGGTGATCGTGGCTTCTCTTTTTGAGAAAAGAGCCGAAGGTCTGTATCATAATACTACTGCAGTTTTGGATGCTGACGGAGCTTACCTAGGCAAATACAGGAAGATGCACATTCCGGATGATCCGGGGTATTTTGAGAAGTTTTACTTTACACCTGGTGATCTGGGCTATAAGGTTTTTCCTACCAAATATGGAAATATCGGTGTTCTGATCTGCTGGGATCAGTGGTATCCTGAGGCAGCTAGAATTACTGCCTTGAAAGGGGCGGATTTTCTGGTTTACCCTACGGCTATTGGCTGGCATAAGGACCAGACCCCCGATGTCAATGACGAGCAATATGGGGCCTGGCAGACTATTCAGCGCTCACATGCCGTAGCCAACGGAATTCCTGTGGTATCTGTAAACCGCTGCGGAAACGAGGGAGATATGAAGTTTTGGGGAGGATCTTTTGTGGCCAATCCTTTTGGAAGAATCATCTTCAAAGCCAGTCACGAAGAGGAGCAAATCCATGTAGAAGAACTGGATTTTGCCAAATCTGATCAATACAGAACGCACTGGCCATTTCTCAGAGACCGAAGAATAGATTCCTATCAGCCGATTACCAAAAGATTCCTAGACGAAGAATAGGACCACCATGACAGATATATTTGGACTTGCCCACTCCGGTGCAAAAACACCCGCTGAGATGGGATACTATTTTCCGGCTGAATTTGCCCCTCATGCTTCCACCTGGCTGAGTTGGCCGCATAAGGAAGGTTCCTGGCCGGGGAAGTTGGATACTATTTTTGCGCCCTATTCGGAGTTTATCAAGTATGTGGCCATAGGAGAAATCGTGAATATCAATGTAAGTAATGAAGCGATGAAATCATTTGCCTTGGGCCACCTTGAAAAAGCCGGAGTAAATCTAGATCAAATCCGTTTTCATTTCTTTCCTACAAATGATGCTTGGTGCAGAGACCATGGCCCGTCTTTTCTGATCAATCCAAATGCGGATGTGAAAAAAGTCCTGGTAAAATGGAATTATAATGCTTGGGGCGAAAAGTATCCTCCGCATAACCTGGATAACCAGATTCCAATCAAAATCGCAGAGGAACTTGGAATTCCTTGCTTCAAGCCGGGAATCGTCATGGAAGGAGGAGCAGTTGAGTTTAATGGAAAAGGAACATTGTTGACCTCAGAAGCTTGTCTTTTGAACGAAAATAGAAACCCCCATCTGAAGCAGGATCAGATCGAGCGATACCTTCAGGATTTTTATGGGGTGAAGCAAATCCTTTGGGTGGGTGACGGGATAGTCGGTGATGACACTGATGGGCATATCGATGATATCACCCGCTTTGTGAATGAAGATACGGTGGTCACAGCAGTGGAGAAAAACAGGGCTGATGAGAACTATACCCTGCTTCAGGAGAATTTGGAGCGACTGCATAAAATGCGGCTGGAAAGTGGGAAACAGCTGAATGTAATAGAGCTTCCCATGCCTTCACCTGTGGTCTGGGATGATCAGAGATTGCCGGCTTCCTATGCCAATTTCTACATTTCAAATCATGCAGTGGTGGTCCCTACCTTTCGCGACAAAAATGACCAAATAGCTTTGGATATTCTTTCAGCTTGTTTTTCCGACCGAAAGGTGGTGGGAGTGGACTCCACAGATATCATTTGGGGACTGGGAAGTTTTCACTGCCTTAGTCAGCAGGAGCCGGCTGTATAAAGCTGGACACCTAGGTCTAAAAAAAAGAAAAGCTATTCCCTCTCGAGAATAGCTTTTCTTTTGAACCGTGAATATTAGTCAAGTGCCCTTTTAGCTCTGCTTCAACCCGGATTATGCATTCGGTTTCGTTATGAAGCAATTAATGGCTGTAATAGAATTGCTCATGCATATTTGGGTTAAAACACAAGAGCGGTTTACCTGCCTTGAAAGTATTTCCATTTGACAGAAAGGTTAAGCTTACTTTTTCTCTTCTTCAGCTGCATATCCAAATACTTTTTTCAGTAGAGGTGTGGTTCGGGAGGAAATACTTTCTCTGATTTTGACCTCCTCCTTGGCTATTTCCACAAATAACCCCTCTATGGCTTTTTTGGTCACATAGGCGGTCAGGTCAGTATCTACTTTTTTTACAAAAGGCACTTTGTTATAGTTACTCATGACATCTGACCAGTATTTGGTCGCATCAGTTTTTTTCAAGGAAGAATCTATGATGGGAGAAAATTTTTCTGTGAGCTGCGGGGATGTACTTTTATTAAAATACTGAGTGGCGGCGTCGTGTTCGCCCAGCAGAATGTTTTTTACATCAGTGATGGTCATTTGCCGAATGGCATTTTCAAAAATAGGTTTTGCCTCAATCGCTGCCTCCTCTGCTGCGCGATTGACACTGGTGATCACCTGATCTACTAAGCTTCCCAATCCAATAGACCGGAGGGTGTTTTCTATATTTTTGGCTTCTTCCGGGAAAAGGATTTTGACGTCCAGATTACCCAAATACCCATCTTTGGCAGATAGCCTTTCGGTACTTATTCCGGTTGCTTTCTCCAGTGCTTCCTTTAGTCCTGCATTGATCTCCCCGGACGTAGGGTCATAGCTAGATGAAGAATCAGTGCTCTGCCCCATGGCACCAGTGATGGGGCTATAGGAGGTGCAGGAGGAGAAGAATAGTAGCAGAAGTAAAGTGGCGAATTGGCTGGTTTTTGAGCGTATTTGTAGCATGAATGGTGATTGAATTTCGAATGTTATAGGGGAGTTTACGAAGATGTGGGAATATAGATGTCTGTGAGCGTAAATTTAAATCTGTCTATAAAGGAAGTTTGTTTTTAATAAATCATTAGCTAAATAGGTTGTTTGTTGAAATATCCTTAATTTATCTTTCTTTTTTATAGATAATAATTAATCCTATGAACTTAAGACTCAACTCTGAATTTGGAACACTGAAGGCCGTTTTGATGCACCGGCCTGGTAAGGAAATCGACAGACTTACTCCTTACAATAAAGAGTTTTTGTTGTTTGACGATGTACCCTATCTGGAAGCTTTGCAGCGAGAACATGATACATTTTCTAATCTGATCAAGGATTCTACCGGAGCTAAGGTGTATCAATTGCGTGAGCTGCTGATCCGTGTGCTTTATGATGAGCAGGTATTACTCCATCTCATGAAGGATTCCTTGAAACGGGCCGGTATGGTGCATCTTGCCGAAAGTATATTGGAACGCTACTCCACCGCAGAATGTGCCGGGATACTTACCGCTGGGCTGAAAGTGCATGAGCTACGAAGAAAGCTCCCCAACTTGAATGCCGGTGAACTGATGGAATTTGCCTTTCTGATTTCCCCATGTCCCAATTTGTATTTCCAAAGAGACCCTATGGCGCTGACTCCCGGAGGGATTATTTTTTCCAGCATGAGAATGGAAGGCAGACAGCGGGAAGCAGATCTACTGCGTGTAATCTTTGAAAACCACCCTGACTTTAAATCAAATATCCATACGCTTTATCCTGTCAATAGCCATGATAACCCTGCAAGCATTGAAGGTGGGGATGTGATCATTCTCTCGCAAAAGGCCGTGGCTATAGGTAACTCTGAGCGCACAGACGAAAAGGCCATCTACCACACGGCCAAGGCTTTGCTGGGCGAGGGGACAGTAGAGCGGGTCTATGAAGTTCATCTCCCTCAAAAGCGGCAGTTTATGCACTTGGATACGGTGTTTACAGTACTGGATGAGAACTTGGTGCTGACTTATCCGGATGCCATGAATGCAGTTCTTCAGACCTCGCTTTATACCTTAAAAGAAATCAAAGAGGATAAGGTGCATATCAAGCGGGAGGTATTGAAAGAATCACTGCTGACTGTGCTGGAGCGGGAAATTCCACATTTGGAAATTCTTCACACAGCGGATGGAAACCCGGATTATGCCATGCGCGAGCAATGGTTTGACGGAGCCAATGTTTTTGCAATAGGCCCTAGAAGGGTGATTTCCTACAACAGAAATATCCATACTAATCGGGCGCTACGCGAAATGGGGGTGGAAGTATTGGAAATTCCGTCCTCTGAACTTTCCCGTGGTCTGGGCGGACCCAGATGCATGACTATGCCGATCAGCAGATCTAGGGTTTGAGGCTTTCTTTGGATGAAAGCAATTGATTTGATTACCTGTCAAAAAACGACCTTCTTCTAGATACCTTCAGGTCTTGCAGGATGGTGGATTTTACCCGGATGTCAATATTGTAGGAAGTAAATCTTCCAAATGGAATCCAGTTGACATTCATCTGCCAGCAGTGCAGATCTCTGGCGATACCGACCATGGTCTGTGTGATTTCTTTGGCTTGGGCATCAAAGCCTGTGTTAAAGTTGATTTTCCACTTTTCGGAAAGCGAGAAATCCCCGTTTACACTGACGGTTTGGGTGATGTTTCTTCTTCCTGAAACCGCCTTGTTATAAGAGAGCACATATCCAAATGATAAATTCCAGGGGATATCCCAATCTATGTATTGGCTGGGGTCAGTCGCGATTCTATTGATTTCACTTTCCACAAAGTCATTCATCACTCCGCCTTGTTGGATGAACTGATTGGTCAACTCATCACGTACTTCTCCCTGGTTTTGGGCATTGGATGGATTGATGGAGGCATTCATATTCAGCGTGGCACTGCGAATGGTTCCTATGCCCTGGCCATTGTTCCAGGCGAAATCATTGATGGAGCGGAAAGATTCTGTGCCATTTGATCCCATATATGCTTGTGTGGCATAAGGATCCAGTGTTGTAGCCATATTCACAGATAGTCTTCTTTCAAAAAAACTGGTTCGGGCACTGATCCTGAATGGAGCTAAGTTGAAGGAATCTGCAGCGAAATTATAACTGGTCGATAGATCTATATTCTCTAAAATGGGGATTTTCTTGGTGGCTGTCTGATCCGTAGAATCTTTTTTGTCCAGCACTTTGGCCTCTAGTACACTGCGGATATTGATGCTGAGGGCCTTGGATAGTCCACTTGGAGCACCTGAGTACGAAAATCCCTGATGTCTGGAAAAGAGCGCGGTGTTGCCTTCTGCATCTGTCTGAACCTCCTGATAGTATCCTAAAGAAGGATCAGAGAAATCAGGTGTGTAGCTAAACCCAAATGTAGGCTGGATGTGCTGACGAATGGTTTTAACATTTCCTTTTTTGAAATTGAAGAATCCGTAGATATTGGTCGCCAGGCTGAAGGAGGTGTTGTAGTAAGTAACTCTGTTGAACCCATCTTCTAGGATCTTGTCCACACGCTCCTCAGAAGGATTGTAGTAATAGTTGATTTTTTTGAGGTACCAAAGTTCCGTCAGGCTTCCTGAAGCTGTACCCGTGAAGTAATTGAACAAGGTGAAGTTGGAACTGATAGGGATTCTGTTTCTCGCTCCGTTGTTTGCATTGTCCAGCAGGTAGCCAAAATTGGAAGGAGTGAAAGGCACCAGCTCGGGCTCATCTAGGTCTTCCACCAAATCTGGATCCACACCAAAAGAAGGATCCACCTTATTGGTAATGGTATTCTGCATGTCAAAATTATAGGAGAAATTAAGCGTTTTCAGCGGTTCGAACTTCACGTTTTCAAATGGGCGCTGCCGGTTCATGCCTATGGACATGGTGGGCAAACTGAGTTGCACCTCACCAGTCTGCACACTTTGCGAATGTCTCATGGCAGCAGAAAATGTAAAAGGAGTACCTGTGAAGGTTTTGGTATAATTCACATTGGAGCTCAGGTCAGCCGTGGTATTGTTATAGTAATTATTAGGGTTGATGATATTGTTAAAGTAACTGGTAGAGCCAGCATTTACTGAGGCGGAAAAACGGCTATTTCCTCGGGATTCCGGCGTGTGTGACCAAGCTATTCTGAAGGTATTATAATCTACCGGGTTTTCCTCCGTCTCCGGTGACCTGAACTTTTGGAAATCAATATTCATGGATCCGGCAAATCTATACCGCTTTCTATAGGCTGTCTGGTTTTTTACTCCCCAGCCACCGAGTGAGTAAATATCTCCCGTGATTCTGGTATGGATGTAGTCATTGATGGCAAAGTAATACCCAAAATCCCGTAGGTACAGTCCTCTAGCCTGTTCCTGTCCATAAGAAGGGAAAATTATTCCCGAAGCTTTTTCTTCAGGTGTATTTGGGATTATGCCAAAAGGCAAACCCAGAGGAGTAGGGATGCCATTAAAATAAAGATTAAA
Source organism: Algoriphagus sp. TR-M9 (assembly GCF_027594545.1). Lineage (NCBI taxonomy): Bacteria > Pseudomonadati > Bacteroidota > Cytophagia > Cytophagales > Cyclobacteriaceae > Algoriphagus > Algoriphagus halophytocola. The sequence continues at coordinate 1,135,701 of NZ_CP115160.1, forward strand.
AGGCCCGGAGACTACCTGTCCGCCTTCTATGGATTTGATTTTATTGGAAGAAATGTGCCAATGGGGAGTGGTGAGTTTACAGGTAGTGTAATACCCATGATCCAGATAAATGGACCCATCATCTGTTTTTTTGATTGTTTCTCCCCTCAATATCCCATCTTGTTGCTCGGTGACCACATCTTTGATGATGGCCTTTTGGGATTTAAAGTTGTACCGCATTTCCTTGCGGATTTCATATACTGAAGGACCATCTTTGAAAAATGGATTTCCGGTGATATTTCCTAAACTGTCCGTCACTCCAGAAGCATATAATTCCGAATTTGCCCAGTCTATCACGATGAGATCTGCCTCTAGTCGCATTTCCCCATATTCAAACCATGCCTGATTATGCAGGTATAATTTGTTGTTCGGAAAATCAGCCACTATACTATCTTCCGCATAATAAGTGATATCTGTGGTGATATCATTTGCGGGCATAATTTTTGTCGAATCAGACAGCGAAAGCGAATCAGCGGGAATAGGGATGGTGTCAAGAGCCGTCAGTTCTGGATCCGGTGATAGTAGCGTGTCAGGAACTACAATAGGCTTTTCTTGAGGAGGACCTGTAGTACGCTGCGCAGAAGTACTTAGCGGTACGGTCGATAGCACAAAAAAGCAAAATAAAAAGAGCCTGAATCCCTGCACTGTTGCTTACGCTTTATTTAATTTGAGTGAAATTTCGTGTAAAGTTAATTTTATTGCCCTCATGGAACGGTCCAAAAACAAAAAAATTCTTCTTAGTCTGATTTTATGCATTCCCTTTGTATTTGGAGGATTCATCAACAACGAAACTATGATGCCTAAGTTTCGGATGAAAAAAATAGTTCTTGATGCAGGTCACGGTGGGAGGGATCCGGGAAATATAGGGTCCAGGTCAAAAGAAAAAGACATCAATCTTGCGGTGACTCTATTGGTAGGTAAATACATCAAGGAAAATCTACCCGATGTAGAAGTGATTTATACGCGGGATGATGATAGTTTTCCCACGCTGAAAGAGCGACCGATGATAGCAAATAATAACAAAGCTGATCTCTTTGTTTCCATACATTCCAATTCAGCTGCCAATCGATCTGCTTATGGTACGGAAACTTTTGTCATGGGAACCAAGCACTTTGAGGCCAACTTTGATATCGTAAAGCGGGAAAACTCCGTGATCCTGTTGGAAGATAACTACAAGGAAAACTATGAAGGTTTTGATCCTAAGTCTCCGGAATCTTACATGATGTTCAACCTGATGTCAAAAGTCCATTTTGAAAATTCAGTGACCTTGGCAGACCATATAGAGACTCAGTTTAAAGATAGAGTAGGTCGTAAAAGTAGAGGTGTAAAACAAGGGCCTTTCTACGTACTCTGGACACCATCAATGCCTTCAGTTTTGGTAGAGCTTGGGTTTCTGTCCAATTCCAACGAGGAAAAATTCCTGATGAGCCAGCAAGGTAAGGAATACATGGCCTCGGCGATTTTCAGATCCATCAGAGATTATAAGGAAAGCATAGAAGCTCGATAGTTTTGCACTTTAATAGGACATACTTTAGCCCTTTTTCATTTTTGGAAAAGGGCTTTTGTTTATCTTGTCTCTTGAACATTCCGCTTTATCCAAGCGTTTTTTATTTATAAACCCAAACATATACATGAGTACAAAGACCAATGATCAGAGTTCCTCCATGGCGGCAATGCTTCAGCAATTGGAGGAGAAATACAAGCAAGTAAAGCTGGGAGGCGGTGCCAAAAGAATCGAGAAAGAGCATGCCAAGGGTAAATTAACTGCAAGAGAGCGAATCGACTACCTGGTGGATTCGGATACTGAGTTTCTTGAGGTGGGAGCCTTTGTAGCTGATGGAATGTATAAAGAAGAGGGCGGCTGCCCTTCAGGTGGAGTGGTCACCGGAATTGGTTTTGTGAGCGGAAGGATGTGTATGATCGTTGCCAATGACGCTACCGTGAAAGCGGGGGCTTGGTTTCCCATGACTGCCAAAAAAAACCTGAGGGCTCAGGAGATAGCCATGGAAAACAGGCTGCCTGTGATTTACCTGGTAGACAGTGCGGGTGTTTTTCTACCTATGCAAAATGAGATTTTTCCGGATAAAGAACATTTTGGACGTCAGTTTCGCAACAATGCGAAAATGTCTGCCATGGGAATCGTACAGGTGGCAGCCATCATGGGAAGCTGCGTAGCTGGTGGAGCTTATCTTCCGATCATGTCTGATGAGGCAATGATCGTAGATAAGACCGGTTCTATATTTTTGGCGGGCTCTTACCTAGTAAAATCAGCTATAGGTGAGCGCATTGATAATGAAACTTTGGGAGGAGCTACCACGCATTGCGAGATTTCAGGAGTGACTGATAATAAATATGAGACTGACCAGGAATGTCTGGATGCCATTCGAACTATTTTTGACAAAATAGGTCATGACGCAACAGCAGGATTTGACAGGAAGGAGCCTAAGAATCCTTCCATTTCTTCTGAAGAATTTCTAAAGCTGATTCCTACGGATAGAGTAAAGCCTTACGAAATGCTAGACTTGGTCAAAGCCATGGTGGATGAGAGTGAGTTTGAAGAGTATAAAAAGGATTATGGGAAAACCTTGATCTGCGGCACAGCCAGAATAGAGGGCTGGGCAGTAGGGATAGTAGCTAATCAGCGGAAGATTGTCAAAACTGCCAAAGGTGAAATGCAAATGGGAGGAGTGATTTATTCTGACTCTGCCGACAAAGCTGCCCGTTTTATTATGAATTGCAACCAGCGTAAAATCCCACTCGTGTTTCTGCAGGATGTAAGCGGATTTATGGTAGGCAGCAAGGCGGAACACGGAGGAATCATCAAAGACGGAGCTAAAATGGTCAATGCTATGGCTAATTCAGTAGTTCCTAAATTCACGTTCCTATTGGGGAATTCATACGGTGCTGGTAACTATGCGATGTGTGGTAAAGCCTATGATCCTCGCCTGATCTACTCTTGGCCTACAGCCCAGATGGCGGTTATGTCTGGATCTGCCGCAGCCAATACCCTACTGCAGATCAAAGTATCTGCGCTGAAAAAACAAGGCAAGGAAATATCAGAGGAAGATGAAAAGCAGCTACTGGATGAAATCAGCAAAAAATACCAGGAAGAATTGAGTCCCTACTATGCGGCTTCCAGACTTTGGGTGGATGGAGTAATCGACCCCCGTGAAACCCGAAAAGTGATCAGCATGGGAATAGAGGCGGCGAACCATGCCCCCATTGCGGAAAGATTTAATGTGGGAGTCATCCAGACTTGACCAGTTTTTTGTAACTTAAATAGCCTTAATTACCTAGATTTCTAGCAAGCTGACCATGAGTACTTTGACACCGGGAGAATTGAATGCATTAGTTTCGCTACTTGATGATACAGATCAGGAAGTGCGGACACATGTGAGAGACCGGATTATTTCTTTGGGAAATCAGATCATTCCGTTTTTGGAAGAGAAATGGGAAAACAGCTTCAACCCCGAAATACAGAAAGAAATAGAAGAACTGGTGCACGACCTGCAGTTTTCCTTGCTGAAGGACAGGCTCAAAGACTGGAGAGATACTGAAGATCAGGATCTACTTACCGGCCTGTGGATCATCAATACCTATCAGTATCCCGACTTGGAATTTGAAGAGTTGAATTCTGAGATGCACCAGATTTATTTTGAGGTCTGGACTGCTTTTCAGAATGATTACTCTCCCTATGAGCAGGTGAAAACCATCAATAACGTGCTTTTTAACACGCTGCGCTTTTCGGCAAATACCAAGAATTTCCACTCTCCTGCAAACAGCATGCTTTCCACTGTACTGAATACCAAGCGGGGAAATCCATTATCCTTGTGCGCGATTTACATGTTGGTGGCTAAGAAATTAGGTTTGCCCATCTACGGAGTGAACCTCCCAAATTTATTTGTGCTTACCTATAAATCTGCTGATGTCACCTTTTATATCAATGCGTTCAATAAAGGCTTAATCTTCAGTAGAACGGATATTTTTAATTACCTCGAGCACCTAAAAATAGAGCCTAGGGAAATGTTTTTTGAGCCCTGTACTTCCAAGCAGATTTTGCTGAGAATGCTCAGAAACCTGGAAAATTCATTTGAGAAGCTCGGAGAAGCAGATAAAGTACTTGAGCTGAAGGAACTAATAGCCCTACTGAACGATCAATAGATTCTTACATTGCAGCCCACAGCCCTTGCCTGGGATGGAGTAGGAGACTGGCCTAGCAGTATGGCGTCCATGGCCTTGTCCAGGTATTTTGCAGACACCGCACTTTCTGCTTGGGGATTGTTGTCGATTGCTCCTTTGTAACTCACCACGTGGCCTTCCGAGCCATTGGTTACCACTACCGCCTCGGGGATTTTGGTAATATCGAAATGCCTGATCAGCTCCTGTTTGTGATCCATGAGGTAAGTCATATTCACTCCGGATTGGTCTATGTACTGGCGTAGAGAATTCTCGTCTTCTTCCTGTCCTCTGATTTCAGGATTTACCATGATGAACGTAAAGCCCTGGTTTTGATATTTATTACGTAGCGCTATTAGTCTGGACTCGTACATTTTGGCAAAGGGACAGGCCAGGGAATGAAAAATGAGAACCAATCCATTTTCTGTGACTTCTTCACCTACATTAACTGTTTTTCCGGTCACCGCATCTACCAGGTTTATATCATTTAGCCCTTGGCCAAAGGAATGAAAGCTGAACAGGAGGATTAATACTACTGTGGATAAGAGGTTTTTCATTTTACCAAATGGTATAGGTTAGTACTACGTTTTCAAAGATTCTGGCTTTCACAAAGTAATGGTGGTCGGCATAATCGGTACCACGGATCTTTGCTTTGATGAGGGTCGCATTTTGATCAAAGGGTTCTAAGAGGATATTGTCCCGAAAGGAAACTCCCCGTTTGCCCTGGCATTTGAAAATAGATTCTTTAGCAGACCAGGCAAGTGTATAGTGCAGCGGGTCTTTTGCTAAGAAATCCAATTCGGAGGAATCCAGAAACCGGGTGCCTATTTTCAGGATTTTTTCCCGGACCAGATCCATATCTATGCCTACCGGCAGATCTCTATGGTAGATGGCAGCAGCATAGCCCATAGTATGGGTGAGCGAAATATTTCCCTGACCGTTCATGGATTGGGATTTGCCATGTTTGTCCTTGAAAAATCCCGGGTAAGGTACCTGGAGTTCGTTCAGGGCATCATATACAGCCATTCTGGCAGTAGCCCACTCTTGTTTTTTCTTCGGATGAGAAATGTTTGCCAGCGAAAGCCTCTCCCTGAAGCTCAAAAACTTCAGGGCTTCATCATTTTGGGGTTCAATATTCTTTATGGCCAAGGCCGAGGAAGCGTCAATTTTTTCTATTTTTGTCTGCATAGGCCAGAAGGGCACCGAAAGTCTCTCTCCAATATATGTCAAAAATTGAAGTTAATAAATTACAAACACTAACAGGGCATAATGACTGCATCTATGCGCTGGCAGAGGGTTGTGATCCCAGGTTTTTTTATACAGGCGCTGGAGATGGGATGGTGGTGGAATGGGACCTGGATAATCCCGCCAATGGAAAACTGATCGCGAGATTGCCCCATTCTGTCTATGCACTGGCAGTGGACCCGGTGAGAAACCTGATTTTTGTAGGGCATAATTTTGAGGGAATACATGTCATCGACCTGACTAGCAGCAAGGAGCTTTGGTCTTTGAAAATGACCAATCAGGCGATTTTTGACATTCAGGTTTTCGGAGACGAGGCTTATGTAGGAGCCGGTGATGGAGTACTTACTGTTATTAACATTCCCACCAAGAGCATCAAAAAACACATCAAACTGAGTAGTAAAAGCATACGCGTGATGTCTTTGGCTAGAGGTAAAAGGCAGCTTGCTTTGGGGCTCAGTGATCATTCCATAAAAATCCTGGATCTGAGCCGTGATTTTCACCCCGTCACCAATCTAAACTCGCACCAGAACTCGGTTTTTGCCTTGGCATATGCTCCGGATGAGAAAACGCTGATCAGTGGATCAAGAGATGCCACGCTGAAGTTTTGGAGTTCTGAAGATTATTCACTGGCTGAAACAGTGGTGGCGCATATGTATGCCATTAATTATTTATCTTTCAATGAAGAAGGAGCCTACTTTGTGACCTGCTCTATGGATAAATCCATCAAGATCTGGGAAACGAACACCCGTAAGCTCCTCAAGGTCATCGATAAGGCCAGAAATGCCGGGCACGGTACTTCTGTGAATAAAGTGCTTTGGAGCTCTTATAATGGTAGCGTAATATCCATTTCTGATGACCGATCTATTTCTATTTGGAAAATTGAAGCAAATTAACCCATGAAGATTACACCCGCAGCCATTCGGCAAAAGTCCTTTGAAGTAGGATTCAGAGGCTATGAGAAAAAAGATGTAACGGCATTTTTGGAAGAAGTCAGTGAAGTAGTGGACCAGCTTCATAAGGAAAATATGGAGCTGAAAACCAAGCTTCAAAATACCGAAGCCGAAGCCAAAAGGCTGAAAGACGTGGAGGAGTCACTTTTCCGTACCCTGAAAACCGCCGAAGACACCGGAGCCTCTATCATCGTGGAGGCCAATGAAGCCGCAGACCTCATCATCAATGAAGCCAATGAAACAGCTGAAAATGCGACCAAGCATGTAGACCAGATGATCGCTGATGCCAAATCTACCGCTGAACAGCAAGCTGCGGCGATTATCCGTGCGGCAGAGACCAAGGCCAAGGAGACCATTGTAAACCTTCGGGAAAATATGCAAGGGCTCGTGAGATCCTATGAAGGCCTGGCGGAGCAGCGGGAAGCTATGGTGAAAAGCCTGCGCAGAATCGCTCAAGATGCATTGAACCAAGTGGACCTATCGGAAGCCCATTATTCTAGGATTGATGCCAAAGCACATGCCAGAGCTATAGATGAACTCAGCCGTTCGCAGACTTATACTTTTGACAATTTGGAAAACCTCGGATATGAAGATAAGCCAGCTCCTACAGCTCCCGCTGCTGAACCGGAAGAAATTGTAGCAAGTACACCTCTTGCAGAAGAGCCTGAATATCGTGATGCAGAAGTAGAAGAAAACGATATTGACGAGCAAGAGATGAAAGAACTGGAGCTGCAAGAAACCAAAATGCAGCTTGAGGATGAGAATTTAGAAGAAGAGCTAGATGAGCCTGTTAAAAATAAGGTGCAGGAGCCAGCTCCTAAGCCTGTAGAGCCTAAACCTAAGGAAGAACCAAAAAATCAATCGGGTTCGTTTTTTGACCAGTTTGACTGATGGGGAAAGTAACTCTCGAGGGGATAGAATTCCATGCTTACCATGGCGCTTATCCTGAAGAATCCATATTGGGAAACCGGTTTACACTGGATTTGGAACTGGAAACGGATTTCCGCCAGGCCATGCTTCATGACGATCTAAGTGCTACGGTGGATTACTCCAAGCTCTATAAAATCATCAAAGCCAGAATGGATGTGAAGGTGAAACTACTGGAGCATCTGGGCCACATGATCGTGACGGATATACTCGAAGTCTATCCCAATACCACCAAAATTAGGTTGACACTAAAAAAACATCACCCGGCACTGGGAGGATTGGTGAATTTCTCCGCGGTGCAAATTCAATACCCTGAAGATTATGCGTAAAATATTAGCGGCTTGCCTACTGATTCTGCTTTCATTTGGAACACTTAAAGCACAGGGGGAAGCCTATCAGTTTTTTAATGCCAAAGGAAAAGCACTTTCTTTCAAGCAGGTGCTTGAAGCGTTAGAGCCAGCTGATGCTGTGTTTTTTGGTGAGCTTCACAACAATAGTTTGGGACATTGGCTGCAATTGCAGGTTTTGAAGGGGCTTCATAAGCAAAACCCTGAGCTGGTGCTGGGTTCTGAGATTTTTGAGCGTGAAGATCAGCTGAACATCAATGAATGGTTTGCAGACCAGATTACCGAAAGTAGTTTTGAGTCTGAAGCTAAGCTTTGGAAGAATTACAGCACTGATTATCGGCCTATTTTGCGCTACGCAAAGGAGAATAACCTGAGTTTTATCGCCAGCAATGTTCCCCGAAAGTATGCCTCTCTGGTCAGTAAGAGAGGATTGCAGGCCTTGGATTCCCTATATGATGATGCAAAGAAAAGCTTTGCGAAGCTACCTGTAAGAGTGGATATGAACCTGCCAGGCTACCTGGCTATGAAGGAGATGATGCATGGCGCTCCCGGCAACTCGGATTACATGATCATGGCTCAGGCACTGAAGGATGCTACCATGGCCGAGTCACTTTTTGCTCCCCTGGCGAATGGGAAAAAAGTCTATCATATCAACGGGGCCTACCATAGCAAGGACGGAGAAGGAATTCTTTGGTATCTGAAGCAGGAATTTCCTGATTTGAAGGTGGTGAATATCCATACCGTGCTGCAAGACAAACTTGATAAGCTGGAAGCGGGAAATAGCCAAGCCGGCGAAATAATTTTGGTCCTTCCGAAGGACAGTCACGAAACGTACTAAACGTGTACAGTAAGGCGGAAACATCGAAAATCAGGGCCGATTTTTGGATCACTTTTGGGCGGTATATGAAGCCTGTTCCCAATGCGGAAGGAAGAAAGATAAATTGGCCAAACTATAAAACCGGCATTCGTAATATCTATTTTCGGATGAAAGCAGAGCGGGGATTTGCTTCAATAGGCATAGAGCTGGGGCATGCTGATGAGGAGTTGCAAGAGCTTTATTTCGAACAATTTGTCCAACTGAAGAAAATTTTTGAAAGTACTGTAGGGGAGGAGTGGGAGTGGAAACTTCACCAAACCAATGAGTTTGGCCAGAAAATATCCAAAATCGAGCTGGTTTTACCCCATGTCAATGTGATGGAACAAAAGGACTGGCCGGATATTATTTCCTTTCTCAAACCTAGGATCATAGCACTGGATGAATTTTGGAGTTTGGTGAAGCCAGGGTTTGAGGGGCTTTAAGAATAGTTACCGAAGCTTGTCATTGTTTTTGTGCCGATCTATATCACGGATGTTCTTTTTTTCAAAATTCTTTCTCATGGCTTCCGTTAGATCTACACCGGTTTGATTGGCCAGGCAGATCAAAACCCATAGCACGTCGGCCATTTCATCTCCTAAGTCTTTTCCTTTATCAGATTCTTTGAATGACTGTTCTCCGTAAGTTCTGGACATGATCCTTGCCAGTTCACCAACTTCTTCCATCAGGATAGTCATGTTGGTCAGTTCATTGAAGTACCGTACGCCTACCGTTTTAATCCATTGATCTACTTGCTCTTGTGCTTCTTTAAGGGTGATTTCCTTTTCCATGGTAGCTTATTGTTTGCTTATTTTAACATTCCGAAAAGCTGCAATTTGGTAAATCCATCGCGAATGGGTTCAATTCTTGCGAAAAATCATTTTTTTTGTTTCCCATGGAGCATGAAGCTGAAATCAGTGAAGGTTTATGAGTGAATATTTTGAGACAATCCGTACTTCCATTTTGTATTTTCCCTTGGTGGCGGTTTTGAGTTTTGTGCCGTATGCCTACTTTCAATACAGGAAGATTGGCTACGTGCAGTTCAATAGGAGTCTGGTTTTTTATGTGTTTGGGTTTTATGCGATGACTGCATTTTTCCTGACTTTATTGCCCCTCCCGGAGATTACCCCTGAATTTTGTGCTCGAAGGGCAGGCAAGGTGATTCCTAGTTTCTTTCCATTCCGGTTTGTCAGGGATACATTTCGTGAGGTGAGTGGCAATATCTCACTCTTTAGCATTGTGAAAAGCCAGACGTTTATGGTAACTGCATTTAATGTGCTTTTGCTGATGCCTTTGGGCTTTTTTCTTCGGTATTTATTTCAGGTGAGGCATATTGCTATCGCTACCCTGATAGGTTTTTTTGTTTCTTTATTTTTCGAAATCACCCAGCTTACAGCCGTATATGGTTTATATCCCTGTAGGTATAGACATTTCGAAGTGGATGATTTGATTACCAATACTTTTGGGTGCTTTGTGGGATTCCTGATCGCTGGATATACTACCTTCCTTCCGAATATTTCCCGAAAGCCCCTGCTGACCAGAGATAGTGTGACCTTGACTCAGCGTTTTCTGGCAATCTTTGTAGATTCCTTGATTGTGATTCTCCTTACCTCGTACTTGATCGAAGGACTCACATCGAATATCTGGCTGCTGTCCGCGATGAAAGTAGGGATGATTTTCTTTTACTTTATTTGGGTGGGGAAAATCACTAATGGACAGACCTTTGGAAAGAAACTTCTGGGAATACGCATTGTGAGAATGGATGGAGGAAAACTCAGGTTTAAGGATTTGATTGCCAGGTATGGGATATTTCTTTTGCTGCCATTTATGGTGGGTGAAGTTTCAAAATTCCTGATTGACACCCGTTTTGATGATAATTTTTACCTTTTTCTGTACCTGTTTTTTTTAGCGATTTGGTTTGTAGGTACGGTGATGGTCACTTTTATCCGAAAAGATCGCAGAGGCTGGCTAGATAGATTTGCACATACTACCCAGGTTTTGGCTGATCAGAAGAAACGCTCAGGTAATTAGGGCTAAAACCCTAATAACTTAGCTATTTCTGGTTCATTGTTAGTGTAATGTCGCATTCAAGGGTTAAATTCAATCTTGAAAGTTGAAACTGATATCCCACCACCCAAATTTATGCTATGAGAACTACCTTATTTTCCCTTCTATTACTGCTCGTTATCTTTTCTTGCAGTACCAAGCAAGATTCAAAAGACTTGCCCAGAATTGCAATTGCAGGACTGGCCATAGAGTCCAGTACTTTTTCACCCGCAAAATCTGATGTGGAAGCTTTTCGAACCAGGGAGGGATCCAATATTTTCAGCTATTACCCCTTTCTTGATTCAGCCTCCGAAAATAGGGGGAGAGCAGAATGGTTTCCTACGCTCAGAGGTCACGCGATACCCGGAGGCATAGTGACTCGGGAAGCCTATGAGGAACTGGTGGGCAAAACCCTGGAAATGCTCCAAGAAAACCTTCCTTATGATGGACTGTTCTTTGATATTCATGGAGCCATGATTGTAGAAGGCCTGGATGATCCGGAGGGAGATTTTATTATTCGGGTCAGAGAGGTAGTAGGACCTGAGACCTTGATTTCTACCTCTATGGATTTGCATGGGAATGTTTCCTGGAGATTGGCAGAAAATACAGATTTGATCACCTGCTACAGAATGGCACCTCATGAGGATGCTTTGGAATCTAAACAGCGGGCAGTAGAAAACCTACTGGAAAGACTGGAAAGCGGGAAAGGAAAGCCAGCGTACAAAGCTTGGATTCCTGTCCCTATTTTGCTTCCTGGGGAAAAAACCAGCACCAGGATCGATCCGGGAAAGAGTCTTTATGCCAAAGTGGATCCCCTAACCAAGAAAGAAGGGGTGATTGATGCGGCGATCTGGATAGGATATGCATGGGCTGATGAGCCCAGAAACCACGCCGTGGTGATGGTAACTGGAGATGATGAACAAGCCGTGACTGAGTCTGCTGAGGAGCTGGCACAAAGTTTTTGGGATGTGAGAAATGAATTTGAATTTGTGGCACCTGTAGCGACATTGGAAGAGAGTCTGGATATGGCAATAGCTTCAGATAAAAAGCCATTCATGATTTCTGATATGGGTGACAACCCTACCGCTGGAGGCGCTGGAGATGTGACCTGGACTTTGACAGAAATCCTCAAAAGACCTGAATTTCAAGCTGAAAATGGACCTACTTTGATTTATGCTTCCATACCAGGTCCTGAATTTGTAGAGAAAGCCATTGCTGCCGGTGTAGGTGGACAAGTGGAGGGTACAGCCGGAGCAGCGGTGGATGATAGATTTGCTCCGCCTATTTTACTCAAAGGAACAGTACAGGCAATAGAAGAGGGCGATGGGGCAGCAGAAGTAGAAGTAGTAGTGAAAGTGGGGTCTGTACATGTGATTGTGACCAAAAAACGCAAACCCTATCATAGGGAAAGTGACTTTACAAATCTGGGTTTGAATCCAAGAGATGCGGATATAGTAGTAGTAAAAATCGGGTATTTGGTACCGGAGCTTTATGATATGCGTGCAGATTGGATTATGGCATTGACGCCGGGAGGAGTAGACCAAGACTTGGAACGTTTAGGCTATAAGCGTATCAAGCGGCCGATGTTTCCTCTGGATAAGGATATGGAAGATCCGGATTTGAGTGCTCAGATGGTGCCTGCTGCTGATGAGTTAGAATAATAAAATCATACAAATGTGTCGAATCAAAAACCCGCCTCAGTAGAAGAATATCTAGGCCTCTTTTCTCCATAAATACGGGAAATGCTAGAGCAGATGCGCAGCACCATCCAAGAAGCGATTCCAGAGGCTAAAGAGGTCATCAGCTATCATATGCCTGCATACCGAACTACTGAGGTTCTGGTTTATTTTGCTGCAGCTAAAAAACACCTAGGATTCTATCCCAGCAATAGCGGTGTGAGTGAGTTTAAGAAAGAACTGCAATCCTATGTGACATCCAAAGGAGCAATCCAATTTCCTTTGGATCAGCCATTGCCTCTTGAGTTGATTGCAGCCATTTGTCAGTTTAGATTGTCTGAAGCCCAAGAAAGAGCACAACTCAAGTAAAAGAGATCTTAGTAGTATAGCTCCATTTTACAGGCTTTTAAAATTTTGCCTTTTATCGAATTACTTTCTTAAACCCTATGCCTAGGTTTCGTCATAGCCTGTCCCTATTTATCAGGAAAGACAAGTGTAGGACAGCCAAATTCAGGTAAGGTCCAGGCTACTTTGGTCTTTTGACCAGCTGAGCAAAGAATTATTGGTCACTGGCATCATTCCGTATATTTAGGTTAAATTTTACCTTATTTTCACTGTAAATGAAAAAGCTATCAGTTTTTAATACGTATCAAAAACCCGGTGAAAGTGAGGTTAAGTACTGGCATTTTTCGCTTGGCCTAAAAATGACCTGTTTACTGGGACTTTGCCTGTTCCTATACTCCTGTGCAGAGGCCCAGAAACCTACAGCAGCTGAATTGTATTTTCCTCCAAATGAATCTGTGGAGTGGGAGCAGGTTAGTTTGCAAGATTTGGATTGGGATGAAACTAAGCTGGAAGAGCTTTTGGCCTGGCTACCAAGTCAGGGTACCCGTGCATTTATGATTTTGAAGGATGGTAAAATAGTGGTGGAGGAATACTGGGGAGAGAAGCTGACAGGGCTGGGGGAGATGGATCAAGATGCCTTTTGGTATTGGGCTTCGGCTGGCAAGACCCTAACTGCTGTATTGCTGGGAATAGCTGAGGAGCACAAGCTGCTCAAGCGCAAGGATAGAACCCAAGATTACCTCGGGAAAGGATGGACCTCTCTTTCTGAAGAACAAGAACGGGAAATTCGCTTAGAACATCATCTAAGCATGACCACCGGACTGAATGATGCTGTAGCAGATCCAGATGATACCAGTGCCGAGGCCTTGACTTTTCTGGCTGAGCCTGGAAGCAGATGGGCCTATCATAATGCACCCTATACACTATTGGAAAAAGTCCTGGAAGAGGCCTCAGGTGAAACTTTTCAGGAGTTTTTCAGAGCCTCTGTGGGAAACAAAATAGGTATGAAAGGATTTTGGCAGCAAACGGGTAATAACAATGTGTTTTACTCAGATGCCAGATCCATGGCTAGGTTTGGACTACTCCTTCACGCAGATGGAAACTGGAATGGGGATCAAATATGGTCAAACAAGTTTTTTCAAGAAATGAGAGAAACCTCCCAGGATTTGAACCCTAGTTATGGGTATTTAACTTGGCTCAATGGTAAAAGTTCCTTTATGATTCCACAGTCCCAACGTCTCTTTCCGGGTATGCTTATTCCATCTGCACCTGCAGATATGTATCAGGCTATGGGTAAAAATGGTCAGTTTCTGATGGTGGTTCCTTCCGAAGGATTGGTGATTGTGCGGATGGGAGGAGCTGGAGATAATGCCCTAGTGCCCTTTCTGTTGATTCGGGATATCTGGGATCGCTTGGCAGCAGTGATCGAGTAGATCAATCTTAGGTTAGCTGATCTTTTATTTTATCTATGGTGAGGGGTTTTTCCAAAAATCCGGAGACCGTGTCGTATGTCTTGGCTTTTTCTCTGTCATTGAAATCAATGGAGCTGGATAAAATGACTATTTTATCTTTCCGTTGCGGGAATTGAATCCCGTATTTGTCTAAAAATTCCCACCCATTCAGTACCGGCATGTTGATGTCAAGGAAGATTAAAATTGATTTTTCTGCAGCTTGCTCGGAAAGCGCGATCAACGCTTCCTCGGCTTCTAAAAACTCAACGATGTCTTCTGAAACTCCTACTTTGCTGATCAACCTCTTATTGATAAGGTTGTTGATGGGATCATCGTCAACAAGAAAAATGGTGTCAAAATGAGTCATTTAAATAGTAGAGTGCCAAAATAAGTTATTACTATAGCCAAAGTACAATTATTACCTAACGAAGTAAAACCTTTGTATGCTTTTTTAGCAAATAAATAGGAATGATTTAAGTTTGACCTGAAGAGCTGATTTCTTTGATTCCGCTAACAGGCTATGCGAATTGAAAAAAAATAAAGGAGGTCCGTTAAAAAGGACCTCCTTTGATATCAGCTTGAAAGGGGAATTACATCATTCCACCCATTCCTCCGCCGCCGCCCATTGGAGGCATAGCAGGAGCTTCTTCTTTGCTGTCTGCTACTACACACTCGGTAGTCAATAGAAGCGCTGCGATGGAGGCTGCGTTTTCCAGTGCCAGACGAGTTACTTTAGTAGGATCGATTACACCTGCTTCGAATAGATCTTCGTATTTGTCAGTTCTAGCGTTGTAACCATAGTTACCAGTATTTTCTCTGATTTTATTGATCACTACAGAAGGTTCTCCGCCTGCATTGGATACGATGGTTCTAAGCGGTGACTCGATCGCCTGTCTGATGATGTTGATACCAGTATCTTCATCTTCATTGAGGCCTTTTAGGTCATTTAGTGCATCAGATGCTCTTACTAGAGCTACACCACCACCTACTACTACACCTTCTTGTACGGCTGCTCTAGTAGCGTGAAGTGCATCATCTACTCTGTCTTTTTTCTCTTTCATTTCTACTTCAGTAGCAGCACCTATGTAAAGGATTGCTACTCCGCCAGAAAGCTTTGCAAGTCTTTCCTGTAGTTTCTCTCTGTCGTAGTCAGAAGTAGTTTTCTCGATTTGAGCTTTGATCTCAGAGATTCTTCCTTTGATCGCATCAGCATCACCCGAACCGTTTACAATAGTAGTGTTGTCCTTGTCGATGTTGATTTTCTCCGCTCTACCTAGCATTTCCACTGAAGCATTCTCCAGTTTGAAACCTCTTTCTTCAGAGATTACAGTTCCGCCAGTCAGGATCGCGATGTCTTCCAGCATTGCTTTTCTTCTGTCGCCAAAGCCAGGAGCCTTCACAGCTGCCACTTTCAGGGCACCTCTGATTTTGTTTACTACCAAAGTAGCCAAAGCTTCTCCGTCCACATCTTCAGAGATGATCACCAAAGGCTTACCAGACTGAGCTACTGGCTCCAATACTGGAAGTAATTCCTTCATAGAAGAGATCTTCTTGTCGTAGATCAGGATGTATGGCTGCTCTAGTTCAGCTTCCATTTTCTCTGTGTTGGTCACAAAGTATGGAGAAAGGTAACCTCTGTCGAACTGCATACCTTCTACAGTTTTCACTTCAGTCTCAGTACCTTTTGCTTCTTCTACAGTGATTACACCGTCTTTTCCTACTTTGTCCATCGCGTCAGAAATCATAGTTCCGATTTCTTCGTCGTTGTTTGCAGAAACAGTCGCTACCTGAGCGATTTCCTTAGAAGTAGAGATTTCGATTGAATTGGCCTGAAGTTTTTTCACTACAGCAGAAACTGCCTTGTCAATACCTCTTTTCAGGTCCATAGGGTTAGCTCCAGCAGCTACGTTTTTGATTCCTACACCGAAGATAGACTGTGCTAGTACAGTAGCGGTAGTAGTACCGTCACCTGCGTTATCGGCAGTTTTGGAAGCTACTTCCTTGACCAGCTGAGCACCCATGTTTTCGATTGGTTCTTCCAATTCGATTTCTTTTGCTACAGATACACCATCTTTAGTGATGGTAGGAGCTCCGAATTTTTTATCGATGATGACATTACGACCTTTTGGTCCCAAAGTCACTTTCACTGCGTCAGCTAGGGAGTCCACGCCTTTTTTCAGCTGGTCTCTCGCACTTGTGTTGAAAAATAATTGCTTAGCCATATTGTTAAGTATTTTTTTGTTAACGTTTAGGGTTGATTAATTACAGAATTGCAAAGATGTCCGACTCTCTCATGATCAGATAGTCGCCGCCTTCTACAGTCAGTTCTGTGCCGGAATACTTTCCGTACAAAACTGTGTCGCCAACTTTCACGGTCAACGGCTCGTCTTTTTTGCCATTTCCTACTGCCACTACAGTACCTTTCTGTGGCTTCTCTTTAGCTGTATCTGGGATGTAAAGACCAGAAGCTGTTTTTTCTTCAGCTGCAGCAGGTTGTACCAAAACTCTGTCTGCAAGAGGTTTGATGTTCACATTTGACATAGTATAAATTCGTTTAAAGGTTAGATTAAAATGTACTTGCCTAATAGCACTTCCTGTGCCAAGGGGCTTTTCGGTGAAAAGGCTGACAAATCGGCTGTCAACACTCGCCTTTACCAGATTTATACCCATTTTTTTGGCAGACTTGACTGCCATTTTTGCCTTCCATTGTTTAAAAAAGTGACAAGATTTTGTAATTTATTGTCAAACCTATATCCTATGACATATTTATCTCCAAACTGGATCACAGAAGGCCATATTGACTTTGAGTACAAGAAGTACCAAGTGCTGGCCTATTTGCAGCGCAGCTCCAAAGACTTTGACCAAGTCAAGCTTTACCCCACCCTGGGGGAGTTGATTGCCCATCATAGAAGGCTCCACGAACTGAAGTCTGGTAAATCCGAACTGAAGGATCTTTTTCCTAAAAGACTGGACGAATTGGATTGGCAAACAGGCAAACTGAGCTTTCAGTCTAGCGTGAATGATGATGAAATCATGCAGGAACTGGCAAGGATTACTGAATTTGCCCTACCCAGATTCGGTGAAAAAATCAATGACGGTAAATCTATCTATGATTTTGTAGAGCGGCAGATGGAATTTGAACCCATAGGACTGATGCCCATGTATAAGCAGGAGGGCTATTTGCTTCTGTCACGTGACAAGGATAAAAATGTGCTTGCTTATCGCTATGCCTCCAGCTTGCTTCACCAGGCAGGGGAGCAGTTTAGAAGTCTTACGATGCGGTTTATCGGCGCATTTCAGCGAAGTCTGGTGCTGACGATGGAAAAGATAAAAATGGAGCTGGTGAAGGAATATAAGGATCTGCCCAACCCGGCCACTTGGAGAATCCACAGCCAGAGCGAATTCCCAATTGAAGAGACTATTTTGCCTATAGGAAAAAGATTGCTTCTGAAAAGCGTAGCAGCTTGATTATAGCTTAAAATACCCGATAATCCCCGGCGATGCCAAGTTGAAAAAACTTCAACCCCTCTTTTCTTTCACTACTGTTGAGAAAGCGGTTCTATTACAAAAAAAGTCCGCCTTTGAGAACAAGGGCGGACTTTCTAATAAGGGGATTTATACCTTAGTTTCCAGTCGTGTCAGTTTGAGCTGGAGTTTCAGCCTCCTCAGTAGCTGCCGGAAGTAGGCTTTCGTCTTCTCCAAAGGATGGAGCTACTACCTGCTGCTTAGCACTCTCGATGTTAGGAGAGGAGAATTGGTTTGACTGTCCACCGCTGTAGAATGCAGAGGATGCAAGGGATAAAACCAAAATAGCTATGGCCAAAACCCAAGTCGCTTTTTCCAATACATTTCCAGTACGGGTCACACCCATGATTTGTGATGCGCTGCCTCCAAATGCGGCACCAACACCACCTTTAGAATTTTGTCCCAGGATTACCAAGATTAGCAATACTGCCAAAATCAGGATGATTGTAATTAATAAAGTAAACATATTATAAATGGGTGTTAATCTTTCAGTTTTTCGATCAAGTCCGCAAAGTAAGCCCTTTTATCCGGAAACTTCAATATCAATTTCTCATAAATTTCTTTTGCCATGGCATTCTTCCCTTGATGGGCGAGGATTTTTGCATACGACTCAGATAATAGATGATCATGGATCTGCGTGCTTTTAGCCGCTAGGTTCTCCGTATTCTGATTGGCCTCGATCTCCTTAATGGTGGCTTTTTTGATGGACTTCTTGCTGAATTCCTTGATCAAATTGATCTGTTCTCTTTTCTTATCATCCAGGATGGTCTTTTTCTCCCGTCTCTTGATGGTTTCTATCAGATCGTCTTTAGGCGGTTTTCTGCGACGGACCGGCTTAGCTTTGGGTTCTGCGTCTTCTTTAGGCTGGGCAGCAGGTTGAGGTTTTGGCTTAGGGGCAGCTGCTTCTGTTATTGGCTTTGGCGCTTGGGTTTTGACTGGATTTTCCAAAAGGCTTTTTAGCCAGATTCTATCCGGACTGGTGATGGCGGCCATTCCCAGGGCCTCGGGGTCATGCGCTCCATCATTGGTTTGGTAGTAACTCTTCGCTTCTAATACATGCGGGATCTGAAAGTACGGGAAGTTTTCTTGTACTTTTTTCAGCTGTACCAATTCACTTTTGGTGATGGAATCTGCTTTTTGAATAATGTCTAAAAATTGTACTGCGTTCACCGGATATTTCTTTTGATTTTGAAGATAGGAAATTTACCAATTCGCTACGGTCGCTGTGAAGATATCTTGGATGATATTTTTAAATATCTCCTCTACAAGTTCATCTTCTACTTCCAATAGGGTGGTACTTCTGGGGTCATAGTCCTGAAAAAAGCTGAAACTTTGCTTCAGATTCTCTTCTTCATTGGCAGTGTTGATATACTCCACTTCCACGCGTATAGTCAGTCGCATAGTACCTGCCCGGTCAGCTACATCATTGCTTCCACTGGAAACAGCCGCCTGTGGAGTGACCGTATAGCTAGTGATTGCGCCCATAAACTGCAGGTCTCCATTGCTGCGCATCAACTCCAGCTGGGTGTTTCTCTGGTAATATTCCTTCAGCGCTTCTGTAAATCGCTGTTCCATATTGGCAGGGCCACCCCCGGAATCGTTGAAGAAATTATCTACCGAAAAGGTCTGGGTTTCTTCATAATTGATCGTAGTGCCTGTGAAGGAATACTGGACCGAGCAGCTTTGAAACAAGGTGCAAAAACCAAACAGGAGCCCTAATCCCAAAGACTTATTGATCAATTTCATACTGCTTGATTTTGCGGTAAAGCGTGCGCTCGGAAATCCCCAGGTCATTGGCTGCATATTTTCTTTTGTTGTTATGCTTGCGCAAAGCTCTGAGAATCATTTCTTTTTCTTTTTTCTCCAGAGATAGGGAATTGTCATCTTCCTCATGGATAATGTCCTCAATGACATCCTCTTCATATTCACTGCTGTCCGAGTTGGCTGTCTTTTTAGAGTCTATCACCAAAGGAACGTAGCTAGGGGAGGATTCTGTACTTTCTTTACGTTCAAATTCCGAATCCATATCCTCAAACAGCTCTTGGTGCTTTTGGATAATGCTGGAGTTCAATCCTCCGTTTTGGTAGCTTTCCAGCACCAGTTTCTTCAGATCATTCATGTCCTTTTTCATTTCGAATAGAACCTTGTAAAGAATGTCTCTTTCTGAAAAATCCTTGGCTTCTCCACTTTTTACATTTCCTGTGAGCGCCATAGGCAGTCTGGAATTATCCGTAGGTAGGTATTTGGATAAGGTCTCGGCATCTACTTCCCTGTTTTCTTCCAGTAGGGAAATTTGCTCGGCCAGATTTTTCAGCTGACGGATGTTTCCGGGAAATGGATACCTCATCAATAAGCTTTGGGCGTCTGCATCCAGAGAAATCGGACGGACTTGGTATTTTTCCGAAAAATCAGAAGTGAATTTTCGGAAAAGCAAGACCATGTCTTCACCTCGCTCCCGCAAAGGCGGTACGTAAATCGGAACTGTATTTAGTCGGTAGTATAAGTCTTCACGGAATTTCCCGTTTTCTACGGCTTTCAATAGCTTTACATTGGTGGCCGTGATTACGCGTACATTTGTTTTTTGAACCTTCGAAGAACCTACTTTAATGAATTCGCCGTTTTCTAAAACCCGCAACAAACGGGCTTGCGTACCCAGAGGCATTTCGCCGATTTCATCCAAAAAGATAGATCCCCCGTCAGTCACTTCAAAGTAACCCTTTCTTGCCTCATGTGCCCCGGTAAAGGAGCCTTTTTCGTGCCCAAATAGCTCGGAGTCAATGGTTCCTTCTGGGATGGCACCACAGTTGATCGCGATGAATTTGCCATGCTTACGGAGGCTGAGGGAATGGATGATCTTGGAAAAACTTTCCTTACCACTTCCACTTTCTCCCGTGATGAGCACGGTCATATCTGTAGGCGCCGCCTGCATGGCCACTTGAATGGCGTGATTTAGCAAGGGGCTGTTTCCTATAATTCCAAATCGAAGCTTGACGCTGTGAATTTCCTGGGGTGTGATCATGCCAATGCTGGATTGATTTCTAGGACTTCACCAAATAGAGTTGCAGGTGTACAGTCGGTGATTTTCACTTTGAGGTAGTCTCCTTTGCCATAATTCCCGGCAGGAACTATCACCACCTTATTGGCAGAGTTTCTGCCTTTTAACTCCTGAGCTGATTTTTTAGAGGTGCCTTCCAGGAGAATGATTTGCTCCTGTCCAAGATCCAGTTTGTTTCGTTCATGCGAAAGCGCGCTTTGCTTGGTGATCACCTCTGCCAGTCTTCTTTTTTTGACTTCCAGAGGAATGTCATCCTCAAATTTCTTAGCGGCCAAAGTGCCCGGACGCTCAGAGTAGAAGAACATGTATGAAAAGTCATACTTGACTATATCCATCAGTGAGAGGGTGTCCTGATGTTCTTCTTCAGTTTCGGAACAGAATCCCGTGATCATATCTGAAGATATACCGCATTCCTCCCCGAGAATCTCCCTGATTTTGGCTACACGCTCCAGGTACCATTCCCGGTCGTAGGTTCTATTCATCATTTCCAGTATACGGGAGTTTCCGCTTTGCGCTGGCAGGTGAATGTATTTGCAGATGTTGTGGTACTTTTTCATGGTGTAAAGCACCTCATCTGTGATGTCTTTGGGATGGGAAGTGGAGAATCTTACCCTAAGGCTGGGATCCACCTGGGCGACCATTTCAAGTAAATTGGCAAAAGTGATAACTGCACTTACTTCCCCTGTTTTTTTATTGAGTCTTGCTTTGTTGTTTTCCTCTGGAGACCATTTGTAGCTGTCCACATTTTGCCCCAGAAGCGTGACTTCCTTATAGCCTTTGGCAAAGAGTTCCTGTGCCTCTCTCACGATAGAATGCGGATCACGGCTTCTTTCTCTGCCTCTGGTAAATGGCACCACACAAAATGAGCACATGTTGTCACAGCCACGCATGATGGAGATGAAAGCTGATACACCATTGGAGTTGAGTCGTACAGGAGCAATGTCCGCGTAGGTTTCTTCTCTGGATAGAAAGGTGTTCACAGCTTTCTGGCCTTCTTCAGCTACTGAAACCAGGTTTGGAAGGTCACGATAAGCATCCGGTCCTACGACCACATCCACGATTTTTTCTTCTTCCAAAAGCTTATCCTTTAAGCGTTCAGCCATACAGCCCAAAACCCCTATGGTTATTTCAGGTTTGTTTCTTTTGGCTCTGTTGAAATCAGAAAGCCTCTTGCGTACGGTCTGTTCAGCTTTTTCGCGTATAGAACAAGTATTCAGGAAAATCACATCCGCCTGATTGAAGTCGGAGGTGGTGTCGAATCCCCCATCCTTCATGATAGAGGCCACAATCTCAGAATCTGAGAAGTTCATAGCACAACCATAACTTTCGATATACAGCTTTTTCGTTTTCCCCGTGTTTTCGTCCACTGTGGTCTTAAAGTCACAGGCTTGCGCTTCTTCTCCAGAGATGATATCGATGTCTTTGATCAAATTATCCATAATACTATATTCTTTCGGATCGCGAAATTAAGAAAATGCGGACAAAATGGCAGAAGTATGCATCTTTTATTTCTATTTGCACAGCGCCTATTTTTCTCCCTGAAAGGGAATCTTCAACTGCTCCCCGAAGTGTTGGTGTTCTTCGACTACATTCAAATTGGAAATCCCTAAGCCCAGAAGTCGTATGGATTGAGCAAAGTTTTCCTGCTCCAGCAATTCCTGCGCGATTTCCCATAGCTGTTCTTCTTCTACGTATTGTTCCAGGGTTTTGCTTCGGGTCTGTAGGGTGAAATCTGAGAATTTGATTTTAAGGGTGACTGTTCGGCCTTTGATACCACTCTTTTTGATTCTCCGGATTAGTTCCTCGTAGATGGGTTTTAATGCAAAGCGCAGGTCTTCCAAATCGAACAGGTCATTCACAAAGGTGTTTTCAGCACTGATGGATTTTCTGATTCTATGTGGCTGCACTTCGGATAAATGGATTCCCCGGACAATGTTGTAATAATGAATGCCTGATTTCCCGAATTTTTTGGTCAGAAACTGAAGGGAAAATTGCTTGAGATCCCGGCCGTTATGGATTCCTAAGCCCGCCATTTTCTCCGCAGTCACCTTACCGATTCCAAAGAATTTTTTGATGGGGAGTTTTTCCAGAAACCCCTCTGCTTCTGCCGGCAAAATCACCGCCTGTCCATTGGGCTTATTGAGGTCTGAAGCGATTTTGGCTAAAAACTTATTGTAGGAAATCCCTGCAGAAGCATTCAGGCCGGTTTGGGCTTTGATTTTTTGCCGGATCTGCCTAGCTATCAAAATAGCAGATTTGAGTCCTTTTTTATTTTCTGTGACATCCAGAAATGCCTCATCCAGCGAAAGTGGCTCTACCAAATCCGTGTATTCATAGAATATCTCCCGGATTTGACTGGAAATTTCCTTGTAGCGGTCAAAGCGAGCCGGTGCAAAAATCAATTGGGGACATTTCCTGGCTGCGAGGGTAGAGGCCATGGCTGAGTAAACCCCAAATTTCCGGGCTTCATAACTGGCAGCGGCTACCACTCCCCGGGCAGCATTGCCTCCCACCACCAGTGGCTTACCTCTCCATTCTGGATGATCCAGTTGCTCCACGGAAGCGTAGTAGGCATCCATATCCACATGGATGATTTTTCTTACTTGAGGGGTTGAGTTACCCGGTTCATTTTCCACTTAAAACTTCTAAAATTGCCTGAGCTTTCAGCTCGCACTCTGCATATTCCTGAGCTGCATCCGCATCAAATGTAATGGCACTTCCCACTCCAAAATACAGCTGCTTTGCTTCTAAATCTGCAATAATGCTCCTGATAATCACTGAGAAATCAAAGTCGCCATTTTCTTTGATGTAGCCAAATGCCCCCGAAAACCATCCGCGCTTGAATTTCTCTTCTTGTTCAATGATTTCCATGGTGCTGATTTTCGGTGCACCGGTCATACTCCCCATGGGGAAAGTGGCCTGAATGATCTGGGAAAAATCTACTCCTGCCCGAAGCGTAGAAGTGACGGTGCTGATCATCTGGAAAACCCTGGGAAGGGCATATATCCCAAATAATTCTTGCACTCTCACGCTGCCAGTTTGGGAAACCCGCGCTAGGTCATTTCGCATCAGGTCAGTGATCATCAGGTTTTCGGCACGCTCTTTTTCACTTGCCAGAAGTAACCTTTTATGGTGTTCATCTTCCTCTGGAGTGGCACCTCTTCGGATGGTGCCTTTGATGGGTTGTACTATCAGACGCGTGCCGGTTTTCTTGATAAAGCGCTCTGGGGAAGCTGATACAAGCCATTTTGATTCTGCTTTGAATAAAGCCGAGAAGGGCATGGGGGACTTTTCGGTCAAAAGAAAATAGGCCGAAATGGGATCCCATTTTTCGAATGATCCAGCATAAGCCTGGCAGATATTAGCCTCATAGGTATTCCCTTCTACGATCTGCTCCTGAATAGCTTGGACCGAAGCGATATAATTCTCTCTGGTGAGCTGAGCTGTGATAGCGCAATGAGTGCTCGGGCTTTTAGGAATTGAACTATTTTCGATTTCCTCCCAAAAGCTCTCATTCAGCTCCACAGAACTGTAGACTGTATTCCCAGTGAATTTCAAAGAGATTTCAGGCTGAAAAAAGCATAGCTCAGGTAAGTCCAAAAATGCCGGGTTTTCACTTTTTAGGTGCTCTAGTCGGTTTTTAAAATCATAGCCAATGATCCCTACCTTTTGAATTTGAGAATCCTGGTCCCAGATTTCCTTTTCAGTCAGTGCTTTTTTTCCAGCAAAAAAACGTGATTCAAAGGCTTCTTCCGGATAGTGGTGGTTGTTGCCATCGGTAAGCGCAAAGTACGGGTACCGTTTGTCAGCCCAAAAGCAAAGTTTTGCTTTCCAGTCTGCGGTAGGGATTGGGTAGGAGTAGTTAGCTTCACTCATTGACAGGACAAAAAAAAGAGGAAATCAGCTGATTTCCTCTTTTAATTTGGATTAGTTGAGCTTAGTTAGCTTTTACATCCAAAACTAAGCTTACGTTATTGTAAACGAACTTGTCCTTTGCCTTATCAGCTACAGAAGCTTCGTCGCCGTATGCAAGTCCCCAGTCGGTTCTGTCGATGTTGAATCCAGCTTTTGCAGAGACTACTCCATCTGTTACAGAAATAGCAGCAGGGAATTTGATGTTTTTAGTAGTTCCTCTCATCGTTAGGTTACCGCTTACCCAGTAATTCGGGTTTTCAGGAGTAAGTTCACTGTTTGCCTGAGGGGTGTTTTCTGATTCGAATTCCTCTTTGTCAGTAACTACATCACCCGCAGAGAAAGGCTCTATGCCAGTGATTTCAAAGGTAGCAGTCGGATGAGTAGCTGCATCGAAAAAGTCATCAGAGTGAAGGTGAGTCAGAAGCTTTCCGTGCATCTCCGTACCTTCTTCCATATCATGAATTTCCAATCCTGTGATATCGAAAGTGAATGATCCGCCAGTAACATCGGTACCGTTTACTGTCAGGGTGCCATTAGTAGCCGGGATTATACCAGTATGCTGCCCGGTAGGCTTATAGCCAGTCCAGGCCACTGTAGATGTGGCTGGATCCAATGTCAAAGTAGCGCCTGCTCCTTCAGCCACTGCTTGTGCTTCTGTAGCTTCTACAGTTTCTCCTGATTTGCCGCAGGCAAAAGTCATAAGAGCAACTGCCAATACTAGTCCTGTTTGCTTGATAGTTTTCATTGTTGTGAGTTTGTTTTCAGATTTGATGTATATACACGTAACTCAAAATTTGCTAAAAAGTTCATAAGCCAAAAGAAATTTTGAATTTTTGTTTTCACAAATTTTAGCATTAACACTCAAACTAACAATACATGGGACTGATATTAGAAGTTAACGGAAAGACTCCAGCGCTAGGCGAGGGGAGCTGGGTCGCGCCAAATGCCACTTTGGTTGGTGATATCATCACCGGAAAGAACTGTACCATTTGGTTCAATGCCGTAGTGCGGGGGGATGTGAACGAAATCCGAATCGGTGATGACACCAATATTCAGGACGGAGCTGTGATCCATTGTACTTATCAGAAAGCCGGGACTTACATAGGAAGCAAGGTTTCTATCGCTCATAATGCGATCGTGCATGGATGTTCCATTCATGATAATGTGCTTATTGGAATGGGGGCAATCGTGATGGATGGTGCAGTGGTGAATTCGGGAGCGATCATTGCGGCGGGTGCGGTGGTCTTGGCAAATACAGTAGTGGAAAGCAATACCATCTATGCCGGGATGCCTGCCAAAAAAGTGAAGGAAATCAGCTCAGAAATGCGGGAAGTTATCGTGAGAACAGCTAAAAATTATCCTATGTATGCGGGGTGGTTTGATAAAAGTAAAGAATCTGGTTCTAAATAGAAGTAAGGCTTTCTGTCTTAAATATGAATCTGTTAACTTTACTCCTTCTGATTTTTAAGCTATTTTTTTATGAATTATAGAAAATTTATCCCCAAGAAGATTTTAACACTTTTAATTTTAAGTGGTTTGTTTTTCCTTTTCAATTTTTTGTTGAACTGGTACATGCCAAAATCTTTGGCCCTAGATGTGAAGTTCGCCTACAGTGCTAAGGTGGCTTATGAAAGCCTTACAGAAATGGGATTGGAAGGAAGGAGCAGGTACCTGCTAGGGATTTGGGCATTGGATTTCCCGTATATGTTTATCTACCTGGCCTTGCTCTCGGGTATCATTAAAAAGGTCTGGAGATCGGAGCGGGTATTGATATTGCCCTTTTTGCTGTTTGCCTTTGATGTGCTGGAAAATTTCATTGTGACATTGATGCTGGTAAATTTTCCGGATCGATATACTTTTTTGGGCTGTATGGCTTCTATTGCCACTACTTCCAAATGGCTTTTTGCTTTACTATATGTATTGGTGGTTTTTTGGGGATTGGCCAAAAATAAAAAGCGGCCAGTAGCCGCAGATGAACTTCAATAAAAAAGCGACCCGAAATCTCAGGTCGCTTGTCATATCATTTAGGGTTCCAGGTGGAAGGGTCTTTTCTCCATTCTGAAAGCGATTGTAAGGCCTCGTCAGCAATGTAATTGCGCTCTACGGCTCTTGGAAGCATGGCTTCATAGTGGCTGAGACAAACTAATTTCACACCCGCCTTTTCAAAGTTTTCCTTGGCTAGGTCAAAACCATAACTGAAAATGGCTACCATTCCCAGAACTTCAAATCCAGCATCAAGCAGATCCTGCGTGGCCTTCAGGGAACTTCCTCCTGTGGAAACCAAGTCTTCTACTACTACTACTTTTTGTCCAGGGACTACTTTGCCCTCTATCATATTTTGCATGCCATGCCCTTTGGCTTTTGAGCGTACATAGACAAATGGGAGATCTAGGTCGTTGGCAAGCAAAGCTCCTTGTGGAATACCGGCAGTGGCTACTCCTGCGACCGCTTCTACATTTGGGAAGTAGTGTTGGATACTTTTTACCAGCTGCTCCTTGATCATCTTCCGTACCTCGGGGTAGGATAGCGAAAGTCTATTGTCGCAGTAGATGGGTGATTTCCATCCCGAAGCCCAGGTGAATGGTTCGGAAGGTTGTAATCGGATTGCTTGTATTTCCAGCAGTTGATCGGCTACTTCAGCAGCCACATTCGGGTCTAAAATTTCCATACCCCAAAAATAAGTGATTAAGCTGGGCTAAGGTTGTGGTAAGTCAAAAAAATATGCACATTTGATCTATTACTCGTATTTCAAACTTTTGATTCACCCATGAGAATCTTCGTGAATGACAAACCATTGGACCTGATAAGTTATGAGGAGTTCAATGTGTCCAAATCGTATGAAGTCGTCTATCAAGAACACGAAGATATCGCTTCGCACTTACCCTGGAAGGACGATGTGCTTTTCCATGAACCTTCCCATGATACAGTTATTCGCTTATTGTACCTTCTTCGCACCAGAAAGCTGAAAGATTTGGATTCCATCACACTTGTAAGCAAAGATAAGGCAGAATTGAAGCGCTTTGTCAAAAGCCGTTTTGCGATCATTAAAGCTGCTGGAGGCGTGGTTTCTAAAAAGGACAAGATTCTCTTGATTTTCCGGCTGGGAAAATGGGATTTCCCGAAGGGCAAATTTGAAAAAGGAGAGACGCCCAAGGAATGTGCTCTGAGAGAAGTAGAGGAAGAGTGTGCGATTAAGGTGAAAGCAGGCGAGAAAATTTGCACCACTTGGCATACTTACACCCACAATCGGAAGAGTATTTTAAAGAAAACCTATTGGTTTGCGATGGATTGCCTTGACGATGCCAAAATGACTCCCCAAGAAGAAGAGGGAATTCAGGATATTCGCTGGTTTTATGAGGGAGATGCCAAGGTGGCCTTGGTCAATTCCTACCCTTCCATGCGCTACCTGTTCAAGCGTTTTATTAAAAAATCACACAAGCCTCAGATCTCATAAGGAATAAATTCGGAAACATCGCCCCCAAAGCGATGCACTTCTCTGATAATGGTGGAGCTGATCGCCGCAAAACGGGGTGAAGTAATCAGAAAGACGGTTTCCAGATCGTCGTTGAGGTAGCGGTTCATCTGACTGATGGTGTTTTCGTACTCGAAATCTGTAGTATTTCTAAGTCCCCTGATCAGAAATTGAGCTTGGTGCTTTTTGGCTAGGGTAGAAGTTAGTTCGTTATACACGATGACTTTTACAGCCGGGATTTCCGCATACACGCTCTTTACCTTTTCTACCATTTCATCTATGTCAAAGTAACGGGATTTCTTGGTGGAATTATAGCCTATCCCTATGATCACCTCATCAAAAAGGGCCAAGCTGCGCATCACTATATCGTGGTGTCCGGAAGTGTAAGGGTCAAATGATCCTGGAAAGATGGCAACTTTTTTCATACGTGAGTTTATTAAAGATTCATTAGATAGCGCCATACTCAGTTAAGCAAGCAAGCATAAACTTACCTATTTTTTGAACTGTTCAAATTATAATCCCGGTGATGGAATAGGCACATCTTTCACTGCTATTTTAATCAAACTGCCAGTTTGCTTCAAATAGATTCAATGATTTCAGATGCTTGAATCCATGCGTATAATTTTGGTTGGCATGGGCAGTCAAAAGCCGGAAGTTCTGAAAATACGCGCTGCCCCACTCTTCGCTGATTTCACTGGATTTGGTAGCTCCATAGAGATTGATTCTCACCAGGTTTCTGTCAAAGCCTAGTTGCTCGATCAAGATCAAGGTGTATTTGAGTATGTCCTCTTTTCCAGACAGTTCAAACCTATTGAATACGCTGAGTTCTTGATTGGTAAAAGCGGCTGCGTATAGCTGGCCTTCGAATACACTGAGCAGGATTTCCTGGCCTAGCAGGTTGAATCTTTCCTTGAAAAGGTAGGAAAGGAAGGAGACACTTCCGTGATGAAAACTCAATTCAGAAAACCTGGCTTCCAGACTTTTCTTCACCTTGCTAGAAATACAGGAGACCACCTGTAGGTTATTGCTGTCTAAAGGCGTGTTGAAAAAACTGGCCTGCTCCATGGGTTTTCCGGCAAATGCCAGGTATTCTGTCTCTTTTCCTGGGTGGAAAAGTACTCCCGGTACGAGTGCAAAGTTTGCGCTGTGAACGTAAACAGTACAAGGAATGTCGTTTTTCAGTAAGGGATCCGACACCACCAATTGTTCCAGATCCTCAGGCTTCGCTGGAGTGTATTCATGAATGCCGAGATTGGAATTATTGCTGTCTTTGGCAAAAATGAAAATGGCATTGGGGTATAAAAAAAGCGATAGGCTTGATGCATCTTCCACATCAAACCTATCACTTTTAAATACTTTGAGATTGTTTTCCAAAATAGGAGGTATTATTTCCAGTTACCTTCAGTAGAGGCATCTGTTCTTGAACCTACTCTCAAGGCTTTCTCGTTATTGTTTAATCTTCTTTCAGGGTTGATAGGATCTGGATCTCTTACTTCGAATACGTTGATTTCGTAAGAGTTACGCTCGATTTTGTCAGCAAAGAATTCAAACTGTTTTCCGCCTGAACCTGGAACGATTGCAAGGCTTTCTAGTTTGAAGTCAGGGTATTTTCTTTCGTTGAAAAGCGAGTCCATTACCGGTACAGAACCTAGGGTATCGAAGGTTACAGTAGTTTCTTCCTTACCGTATTCCAATAGTTTGGTAGTCTCTGTCCGCTGTACAAGCCAGATTTTTCCGTTTGAGATAAAGTTTCTCAAAGAATCCCAGCTTCCGGCATATTTACCGTTTGCAGCTTGATAAGCCAATTCAGCGTTTCTGATCATCTGTAGTTTTTCGATGATAGCGGCTTCCACTAAAGCAATTCTTTTTTCTTTCTCCACTACGTCATCTACACCTTTGTAAAGAAGGTAGCCTAGACCGATTGCCACTGCGAAGAAGACTAAGGATAGTACTTTTGATAAATTCATTTGCTATTTTTTTAAGAATCTGGGTAAGGTTGAAGGTTTTTAAATCGTGCTATTTTAGATAATTATTTCCAAATTTAAAATATCCTCGCAACAATACTAAGTCCTCCAAGGATTTAATTCCCCAAAAGATTTGATGAAGGGTGTCATGAGGCAATGATTGGATGCTTTTTAGGTCCATCCAGGAGATTTCTTCGATGATTTGAGATCTATCCGATAATTCAGGGTCTTTGCCTAGCATCAGCTTTCCTCCGGTCTGTCGCACTAGAAAAAAATGCTCCATGGCATGCAGGGGTGGGGCTAGCAACTCGTGGACGAAAAGGTATTTTTCTACCGCTACTTCCAATCCAGTTTCTTCTATGAATTCCCTTTTGAGATTCTCCTCGGCAGCCGCTCCATATTCCATCCCCCCTCCAGGTACGGACCAGAATACTCGCTGATTGCCCATTTTGTGCCTTATCATCAGGAGTTTGTCATCCTGTATCAAAATCCCATTTACTCTACTGCGCAAGTGATTTCCAAATTTCGCAGTGATTTGCTTGCTGATGTCCTCGTTTGCCATTTACATTCGCTTCTATGGGTAAAGATAATAAGCCTTTGCTGAGGCCATCGGATTTACTGATCAATAAATTTCCTTTTCAGCCTACTTCCGGACAACTTTCATTCTTCAGGAAAATGGATTCCTTTCTTTTGAAAGATCTGGAGAAAAAGTCAGCCTTCGTGCTGAGAGGGTATGCGGGTACAGGGAAAACCTCGGTGATCTCGGCTTTGGTGCAGGCGCTGCCCAAGCTCTCCATGCGGTCTCTGTTACTGGCTCCTACCGGGCGTGCTGCCAAGGTGATGAGCAATTATAGCGGAAGAGCAGCCTATACCATTCACAAGATTATCTACAAACCAAAATCCGAAGATGGCAGCCTGGGAGGAGGGTTCATTCTGCAAAGGAACTATTATAAGGACACTGTATTCATCATAGATGAATCTTCCATGCTTGCAGATGATGGCGGGATGTCTGGTAACCTGCTGGGAGATTTAATTCAGTTTGTATTTCAAGTGAGCAGTAACAGACTCATTCTGGTAGGGGATACCGCTCAGCTTCCGCCTGTTGGGAGTGAATATAGCCCTGCACTGGAGTCGGATTATTTACAGCGGCATTATAGATTGGATACGGATCAGGTGGAGCTGACCGAAGTCATGCGTCAGCGGCTGGAGTCCGGGATTCTCTACAATGCTACTAACCTGAGAAAGGAAATCCTGTTAGATCAGCCACAGATTCGGATTACAACCCAGACTTTCAGGGATACCTTTAAAATGACCGGAGAGCGGCTGGAGGACGGATTGCGCTATGCCTATGATAAGTTTGGTACAGAAAACACCACCATAGTTACCCGCTCCAATAAGGCTGCTGTACAGTATAACCAATACATCCGCAGAATTATCCATTTCTATGAGGATGAAATCAGTTCAGGAGATCTGCTGATGATTGTCAAAAACAATTATACCTACATGGCAGAATCGGAAAAGGTGAATTTTCTGGCCAATGGAGATATGGCCGAAGTGATGAAAATCCGATCTTTTGAAGAGTTCTATGGCTTCCGTTTTGCGACATTGGAGTTGCGCCTACTGGATTATCCGGATGAACCGCACTTCGAGGCAAAAGTAATTCTGGATACCTTGTACTCTCCCAGTCCCTCATTGACCCGGGAACAATACCGGAGCCTTTACCAGCAGGTGTCAGAAGACTATGCAGATGTGGCCAGTAAAAAGGAGCGGATGGAATTGATCAAAAAGGATCCATTTCTGAATGCTTTACAGGTGAAGTTTGCCTATGCGCTGACCTGTCACAAAGCCCAGGGAGGACAGTGGAAGGCGGTTTTTGTGGATCAGGGGTATCTTACTGAGGACAAGGTGGACAGGGATTTTGTGAGGTGGCTGTACACGGCGATTACCCGAGCCACGGAGGAGCTTTATCTGGTGAATTTTGCACAAAGCTTTTTTGTAAAGCCCAATGTGGATACGGAAGAGGATTTTTAAGGGTAAATCGGTAGTTTCTTTATTTAAAGCAATACTCGTACAGGAACTTATCCGGGCCTTTTGGCAAGATATTTTCTAGATGATATCCAATAATGGAATCCCAGAGCTTAGTATTCCGTTATTTTGAAGTTGAATGAAAAAATTGAATATTTGAAAACCAAATAAATGAATACCATGAAAAAGTTAGGATTATTAATGACTGTTTTCGCTTTTGTATTTGCACTTCAGGTAAATGCGCAAGAGCAGAATGGCCCAGTAATCACCTTCAAAGAAAAATCAATTGATTTCGGTGATATTACACAAGGAGATAAGGTTTCCCACACCTTTGAGTTGACCAATTCAGGGACTGCACCCCTAGTGATTTCCAATGTAGCTGCTACATGCGGCTGTACAGTGCCAAGCTGGCCAAAAGAGCCGGTAGCTCCGGGAAAATCGGCTGAGATTAAAGTTTCCTTCAATTCAGCCGGAAAAATGGGCAAGCAGAATTCTGTGGTGAGGATTTATTCCAATGCCTCTGAGCCGATCGAGAAAGTATCCTTGATATCAAACGTGCTTCCAAAGACAAAATAATCAGTGCTTACTCCATATAAAAGCCTCCCCAAAGTGATTTGAGGAGGCTTTTTTTATGGGTTTAGTTTTAAGACAATGATTTCCTGAGATAGGATACTGTTCCCACTTCGGATGGTTTTTCTTCCTAATCCCAAATCCCATTTCCTTCCGTCAGGATAATCGGCGCCTCATCGGTCACCAGGATCGTATGCTCGTGTTGGGTGACGAATCCGCCTTTGTTTCCAACCAAGGTCCATCCATCATTCTGTTCCACGGCGTAGGTGGACTTGGTAGCAATAAAGGTTTCAATAGCCACAGTAGTATTTTTCTTAAAGCGTTCCTGGTTGGTTTTGACCCTATAGTTTAAAATATCTTCTGGCTTTTCGTGTAAACTTCTGCCCACGCCGTGACCGGCTAGGTTTTTAATCACCTTATAGCCCGACTTTTTAGCTTCTGACTCTATGAGGAACCCGATGTCTGCTATTTTTACTCCGCCTTTGATGGCATGGATGGCTTTTTGAAGAATGTCTTTGGAGGCGTCAACCAGAGGCTGGTGATTATTGATGTCCTTTCCCAAAACAAAAGAGCCTCCATTGTCTGACCAAAAACCATTGAGCTCTGCCGAAACGTCGATATTTACCAAATCTCCTTCTCTCAAAATCACCTTTTCGGAAGGGATTCCATGCGCGGCCACCTCATTTACACTGATGCAGGAATATCCCGGAAAACCATAGGTTTCATAAGGGGCTGATTTTGCACCAAAGCTCTTCAGGATTTCCCCACCGAAATGGTCCAGTTCTTTGGTGGACATGCCGACCTGGGCGTATTCTCTCATCAGTTTCAAAGTGTTTCCTACCACTTCGCTGATGCGCTTCATTCCGATTAATTCTGATTCTTTGGTGATGGACATGGTATTCTTTATTTAGTCAAGTTTACTGATTTCAATTATACTACAATCAATTTTAGGTGAACAAAATTCATTTAAGCCCAATTCTTTATACTTTACAGACACCCTGTCTCCAGTGATATAATCACTTAGGTCCTTCAGGTCCACGACTAAGGTGTCACCGGTATCAAGGCGTATTTGATGTGCACAATGATTCAATCCACCACTGAGCCATATTTCTCCAGTTTCAGTCCTAATGAAGTCTTCATCATCCATGCTGCAAGAGGGTACAGAAAGAAGTAATAATCCGTAGAAAATGATTTTTTTCATGGCTTTTGTAAATAAAAAAGCCGACAATATTGCCGGCTTTCCTATTAGGTTTATAAGAGTACTTTGGCCTGACCCAAAGTAGGGTTACGCTTTGTTTTCCTTTGGGCAGTTATTGACTTTTATTTCCAGAAATCAGCATTTTCAATTCCGGCGTCCTTTGCCACAAATACAGGGTCTTTACCCTCTTTTTTCTGCCTTTGATAATCTTTCAATGCTCTGAACGCTGGTTTTCTCAAAAGAATAATAGCTATGATATTCAGCCAGGCCATAAGTCCCACGCCTATATCACCCATAGTCCATGCCAAAGCTGCAGTTTTGATGGAGCCATAGAAAGTAGCACCTAGGATAGTTGCTCTCAACACCCAGATTCCCCATTTGTTATTGGTGTTTCTGATGAGGTAACTCAGGTTGGTTTCTGCTATGTAATAGTAAGCCATGATGGTAGTGAAGGCGAAAAAAAGCAGGGATATTGCAATAAAACCTGCGCCTAAAGACGGGAATTGCGAAGCTACTGCAAACTGGGTGAATTCCGGGCCATAAGGTACTCCGGGAAGGTTTTCTACTAGAAAACCACCTGCCGGATTTTCTACATTGTACTGACCAGTAAATAGAATCATCAATGCAGTGGCTGTACAGACAAATAAGGTATCTACGTAAACCGAAAAGGACTGCACTAGGCCTTGCTTGACCGGGTGACTGACTTCGGCAGCTGCCGCAGCATGTGGGGCGGTTCCCTGACCGGCCTCGTTAGAATAAATCCCCCTTTTGACACCCCAAGCGATGGCCATACCGAATACTCCGGAGAATGCCGCTTCCATATTAAAAGCCGATTTGATGATCAGTGCAAACACTGCCGGCACTTCAGTGATATTGATGGAGATAATCACTACAGCCATCAGAATATAGGCTGCAGCCATAAAAGGAATGACCACTTCGGCTACCTTACTGATTCGCTTGACACCCCCCAGTATAATCAAAGCCATGAAAGAAGTTACCAATGCTCCTGTCCAAAACACTGGAATATCAAAAGCATTCTCCACACTAAGGGCTATACTGTTGCTTTGCACTCCCGGCATAAACAAGGCTGTGGCCATGATGGTGGCAAAGGCAAACAGCATGGCGTACCATTTTTTACCTATTCCTTTTTCTATGTAATAAGCCGGTCCTCCTCGGTATTCTCCGTCATTGACCTCCTTGTATATCTGTCCCAGTGTAGATTCTACAAATGCAGAAGAAGCCCCTAGAAATGCGATCACCCACATCCAAAAAATCGCTCCGGGGCCACCCATAGCAATGGCAGTGGCCACACCGGCTATATTTCCCGTGCCCACTCTTCCGGAGATTGCTATCGCAAAAGCCTGAAAGGATGAAACGCCTTTTTTAGAAGATTCACCGCTGAATAACAGCTGTACCATTTCTTTGAGGTAGGAAACCTGCAGGAACTTGGTGGCAAATGAGAAGTAAATGCCCGCAGCTAAACATAGGAAAATCAGGGCGTTGCTCCAGATTACGGCATTAATTGCTTCAACTATTTCTTTCATGTATTTGTGTTTTTTTCGATGGTCACATGGAATCTCGCAATGCTGAAAACCTTGGCAGTGTATGACTTTCTAGCCATGCCCTTACTCTAGGCAGCTCGATTTCATGTGTAAAGTTGTATATGGGTTTAGTTTAAGGTAATAACTTCAATCGGGGATAAACTAGACCGAAAGAACGTAAAAATATGGGCATTTACCGTATTGAAATGGATTTAGCGTTCAATTTAGATGATCAAATGTAAATAAACCTGCTGAATTGCTTTCAAGATGATTGTTTTCCCGGCCTACCTTTCGGTATAGAGCAGGTTGCAGTTGAAGATTGGAATAGGTATACTTACCCAGTGGCTTTAGGAAGCATAATATTTTAGGTTGTTGGCATTTAATAGAAATAGAAATAGTGAAAAGGAATCAATTTAGGAGTATTGCATTTGCCTTTCTAGGGGTTCTGCTACAGTGCTATACTGCAGTAGCTCAGCAGAATAAATACATTGAGCATCAGGTAGTCTTCCAAGAAAATGGCAAATATGGGGGCTGGCCTGCCAATCATGGAATTTGGGTTTGGGGTGACGAGATTTTGGTGGGTTTTGTACAGGCATCCTTCAATAAAGATGAAAAAGGACTGCATACTTATGATCCGAAAACGGCCGAAAACTATTATGCCAGAAGCAGGGATGGAGGGGAGACCTGGAGCTTGCAGGATGCATACTCTTTAGGCCAAACTGCCTGGGGACACGATAATAATATTTCGGACTCCAAAGCTGCTAAACCTGAAGTGTTAAAAGAACCCATGCCGGACTTTACCTCAGCGGATTTTCTGTTGACCTTTCTCAGGCACAATAATGACGATGGTCCCAGTCACTTTTATTACTCAAACAATAAGGGAGCTACCTGGGATGGGCCATTTGTTTTTCCTAATATGGGAACTGCAGGAATAGCCAATCGAACAGATTACCATGTAGAGAGTTCCACTACACTCACTGCTTTTGTAACCACCGCAAAATCCAATTCCAAGGAAGGTAGAGTGGCCTTTGTGCGGACTACTGATGGAGGTCTGAATTGGGAATTGGTCTCTTGGGTTACGCCTGAGCACGGTGGTTTCGATATTATGCCATCTTCCATTCGGCTGGATGAGAATACCTATTTGACTACCATCAGAACCCGGCTTGAAAATGGTCAGAATTTGATCAGTAGCTATCTGTCAAAGAATAAAGGCAATTCCTGGCAGCGATTGGTAGATCCCGCTCCGGATACGGGGCAAGGCGGATCGCCTCCTGCTTTAGTTCAATTGGATGACGGGAGGTTGGCTTTAGGCTATATCCATAGATCAGTTTTTGGCTCCAGAGTGCATGTGCGTTTTAGCGAAGATCAGGGCAGGACTTGGGGAAATGAGATTATATTGAGAAGTGGGGATGGAGCCAATAGGGATGTGGGCTATCCGCGTATGGTGCAGCGGGCAGATGGTAAACTGGTCATGATTTATTATTGGAATCATGCCAATTCTGCTGAGGAGAAGCCCTACCGGTATATTGCAGCGACTATTTTTGATCCGGAGGAATGGAAGTAGTTATAGGGGAAAATTGGGTTTTAATGAGTGCTCCACAAAAATTAACAGCAATGTTAGCCATGGGGCTTTTTCATTGGTTTGAACGGGCAGACAGCGAGAAGCCTTTTGAGACAGCCTCTTTGGCTCATCATTAATAAAAAGCATTTACGATTACACCTATTATTCAAATAAACACAAAGACATGAAACGAGCAGGTATTTTGTTCACAGTTTTGATTTGCTTTTTAGTTCTGGATAGCTCCTCTGCCCAGGCAGAGCAATCCTCAAGGAAGGCTTTCGATAAGGAGAAGGATTTGCTTTTGGTAAATCTGGACTGCAAGACAGATGTGGATGATATTCATACTGCCGCTGCGTTTGCTACTTTGCTGCACCAACCTGCTTTTGCAAACCTGAAATATCATGTGGTGGCAGGTACCTATGGAGTTCAGGAGGGGCTTTACGTACCGCCAAATGAGCTTTTAGAATTAGCATTCAAAAACAGTAAGTGGTCGGATGCGCATGCAGATCAGGAGAGGGCACTACGGCAGGTAATGCAAGAGGTCAAAAAAGTCCTAAAAAATCAAGCTGATATCTGGATAGCAGAAGCCGGGCAATCAGATTTTACTGCGAAACTGGTCAAAAACATACAGCGTGAGCTTCCTGCGATAGAGGTAGCTACTCGTATTCATGTGGTTCAGCATAGCAACTGGAATGAAGAAGTGACCTCAGCCGCTGCTTTGTCATTTGTGAAAAATACGGTTGATTACCATAAAATCCCGGATGGAAATGCAGAGGGAAATGGCACGCCCGGTTTCCGCACTCCAGAATATCAAGACTGGAAAGATGAAGTTTCCAATCCACGATTGCTTGAAGTCTGGCGATTGGCTGTAAAGATTGGACTTGAGTACAACGGAAAGGACGGTCGCTACAATAATGAAGCAGTGGGGAGCGGAGGTTTAGATTTTTCTGATTTGTCGGAAGTTTGCTGGATTTTGGGACTGGAAGACATAGAAGATACCCAGGAGTTTTTTGAGAGATTTGGTAGTTAATTCCTCCCAAAGTGTTCTTGAATATTACAAAGGGCATAAAAAATCAAGCCGAGGGCTAATAAAACGCTCGGCTTGTTTCAAAAGTTTGCGGAGAATCACCGCCTAAAACGGAAGGTCATCCTCTTCGCTAGCTCCTGCGGGTACTGCGGCCTTGCGTTCGCCCATGAGCAGGATGTTCTGTACCACCACTTCTGAGATGTAGCGCTTGTTTCCTTCCTTGTCCTCGTAGGAGCGGTTGCTGATCTTGCCTTCTATGGCGATTTCCGAACCCTTGTCGGTGTATTTATCCAGGAGTTCGGCCTGCTTGCCCCAGGCTACCAGATTGTGCCAGGTGGTTTCTTCTACGCGCTCACCTTTTTGGTTTTTGTAATACTCATTAGTGGCCATGGATACCTTGCCTAGGGTTTTGCCCCCGTCCAGATTTTTGATTTCTACTTTGGATCCTAGACGTCCGATCAGCTGTACTTTGTTTCTTAGCGTGTTCATGATTTTGTTGTTTTTGGTTAGAAAATTTGTTTTTCGTTTTCGCCAGAGGAAATCGATAAGCCAAAGTTGTGGGATAGGGGGAGTAGGAATCGGGAGTTAGTCGCTTGTATCCGTTTGTAGTCGTTTGTTGTCGGATAAACTGTGTTTAGAAGCTATGAAGGGGGCAGGAGTTTAAAAAAAAAGATGAGTAGGTTTAGGGGAGGGGAAAAACAAAAAGACCAAAACCAGTCAGAATTCTTTGGCCGAATGCCCTTCACCATTCCCTATACCGGTATAGGGAATGGTGAAGGAGATTGGGAGCATTTCGGACAAAGAACAACTTTATTCAACACCAGGTTAACCACAGACAAGGGCTCACTGACCATATCCGTGGTTAACCATTGTACGTTGTATGCCATTCCGTGCAGGTTTGATCCTTGATTCGCGATTCGCGAATTGAAAATTATTCTGTACTTTTATAATCTAAACAGCTCTAAATATGAAATCAAGCATGACCCGAAGCGACAAACAGAGGGATGATTATTATTCATGCGAAGATTCCATCCCGAGGTATCGGGACAGGTATTGACCTTAAAAAAAATTATAAACACATGAAAAAACATAGTGGT
Organism: Algoriphagus sp. TR-M9; assembly: GCF_027594545.1. Taxonomy (NCBI): domain Bacteria; kingdom Pseudomonadati; phylum Bacteroidota; class Cytophagia; order Cytophagales; family Cyclobacteriaceae; genus Algoriphagus; species Algoriphagus halophytocola. The sequence continues at coordinate 1,174,706 of NZ_CP115160.1, forward strand.
ATGCGACCGCATGACATTGCTATACTTCTAAAGATTGTTAGTAAAGGAACTGACAATTGGTATATGAAAGACTTAGCCCATGAGTTACGAATAAGTCCAAGTGAAATAAGCGAGAGTATCAATAGGTCAGTTATAGCAGGACTTATTAGCAGTGACAAAAGAACTTTAAGGAAATTAGCTCTAATCGACTTCTTAAAGTCTGGAATTCGATATGTCTTTCCTCAACGACCTGGTTCAATTACAAGAGGTATTGGGACGGCAATCTCTGCTCCCCCATTAAATGAAGAATTTTTCAGTAATGAACACTTTGTTTGGTCATATGGCAAAGGAAACCTTAGAGGGCAAGCCATAGAACCATTGCATCCAAAAACTCCAGAGGCATGCTTAAATGATTCGAAATACTACGAACTAATGTCACTTACAGATGCAATTAGGATTGGTAAAGTAAGAGAGCAAAATATGGCATTTGAGTACCTAAAAGAAAGAATTGAAAATGCTTAAAAACCAAACAATCAATCTAAAAGTAGTTGAAAAAGTTGCCATGGCGCTTGAGGAACTGAACAACGATGTAATCTATGTTGGTGGGGCTGTAGTCAGCTTATACGTAACTGATGAGGGAGCGGAACAACCACGTCCTACAAAAGATATAGATATTGCGGTTCAAATTAGTAGCTATGGACAAATGGATGAGCTAAGGGGAAAGCTAGCCTTAAAGAAAATCTATCCCGCGCCCACAGAAAACGTAATGTACAGATATACTCATGTTATGCGGCAGCTTAAAAGACGACACCGTGAAAATGAAAATTTACATATTGGCAATTTTAACCTTGACGTTTTTCGCTTGTTCGACAGACAAAAAACAGACAACAGAAAATTCAAATAGTATGCTTAAACTTTATAAACTAATTGACAACCAACTTCACTATTGGGAGACTTGGGACAAAGACGAAAAAACCGCAATAGTTCATTGGGGAATTGTTGGACAAACTGGACAAGACAAAGAAGTTAAAAGCGGACTTTTTTCAAATTTTCGTAAAACAGTTCAAAAAGAAATTGACGAGAAACTAAAAGAAGGTTATGCAGAATTTAACGAAGACAACTACGCATTTTTAGAAATAGAATACAAGATTGACGGCTTTGGAACTGAGCAAGACTTGGACAAGCGACACCGACTTGAAGAAAAAATGGACGAAGTTTTAGGTTGGACAGGACTTGGACATACTGACGGTGGAAGCATCGGAAGTGGAACAATGGAAGTTGGTTGTATTGTGGTTGACTTTGACATTGCCAAAAAAGTAATTGAAGAAAAACTGAAAGACACCGAATTTGGCGACTATTCAAGAATATTTAAAATGGACAATGAATAAAAGCCGACCGCATAACACGGGTTTTGCGTCAGGCGGGGTGACGTGCAAACTTGGAGCTTTGTGCTTCTATTCAAGTTCAGTGCTGGTTGACAGTTTTGTGCTCCGAAACCCGCCCGAACGCAAAGCCCGAAAACGAAGAGATACTAATTGATTTCATTCCATATGAAGAAACTCCTCTGGGTCCAACTAATAGCTGGTTGAAACCTGGTTTTGAGAAAGCCTAACCTGTAAACATTGGTGAGCTCGAAATCAAAATATTACCTGTTAGCCTTTTCCTTGCAACAAAATGGGAAGCCTATAATAGCAGAGGTACTGACCCAAGAACAAGCCATGACTTTGAAGATATCATCTACATTTTAGATAATAATAAGGGGCTTGTTGAAGATTTCCATAATGCTGACAATGATGTTCAAGATTTTTTAAAAGAGATGAGTAGTGAAATACTAAACCATACTTCACGAAACGAAATCATAGAATGTCATATCAATCCATTTACAGTAGATGACCGTAGAGAAATTGTAATTAAAAAACTAAATGAAATAATAAAATAAAAACGGCAACAAGGTATAAAATGCATAACCACCCTCTGGGATGGTAACTACATTTAATACAGGCCGTTGCCCACCAATAGCTCGGAACACCGCAAAACCCATCAGTACAAACCTATTTTTTCTCTTTAAAGTGACCTGTGTTTCAAACAATTTTTGGCCGGTTTTGCTTTAGCTAATTAGAAATGAATTCAAAGGAATTTGCCCCATTCAATTCCTGTTTTAAAATGGATTTTATATGACAGCTAGAGAACTAGACCGAATTGTGGAAATGGCTTGGGAGGATAAAACTCCCTTTGAAGCCATTAAAAATCAATTTGGTGTTTCGGAATCTGAAGTGATCAAATTGATGCGCCTAGAACTGAAGGAAAGTTCATTCAAAAGGTGGAGAAAGCGTGTCAACAGTGGTATCAGCCAAAAACATCTGAGAAAAAGGAATGCAGCCATTTCCCGATTCAAATCCAGCAGACAAAAAAGCATTTCCAATAATAAGATTAGCTAGTGCACACTTTTCCAACAGATATGCTGTCTATCAAAAGAAAAATTCAGGCCATAGATCCTGCCCGATATGCAGCTAGCAGAAACTTTCAGGATGGGGCAGTGACCCGGCTTTCTCCTTACATTTCTCGTGGAGTGATTTCTACCCGGCAGGTTTTTCAGCATATCAAATCCTTGAATCTTCCTTGGAATGCTTGTGAAAAACTGATACAGGAACTGACATGGAGGGATTACTGGCAGCAGGTCTGGAAGGCAAAAGGAGAGGGGATCTTTGAAGATTTGAAAAACAGGCAAAAGCCAGTGGAGCGTGACCAGATTCCAATTTCCGTGGTACAAGCCCAAACGGGAATTCATGCAGTGGATCAGGCCATCCAAGAGCTATACCGCACCGGCTACATGCATAACCACATGCGCATGTACATCGCGGCTATTTGTTGCAATATAGCCCAGTGTCATTGGACTACACCTGCCAAGTGGCTTTACAGTCACCTGCTGGATGGGGATTTGGCCAGCAATCACCTCAGCTGGCAATGGGTGGCAGGCACTTTCACCAGCAAAAAATATTACGCCAATCAGGAAAACATCAACAGGTATTTCAACACCGATCAGAGGCAGACTTTCCTGGATGTGGACTATGGTGACTTTGAGTCCATGGAAATTCCACCGCAGCTTTTACAAATTACTGACTTTGCTGTGGAGACCAAGCTCCCAAATCCCCAAAATGCTGCTTTGGAAAAAAACAAAAAGACCCTGATTTATAACTATTACAACCTAGACCCAAATTGGCATCCGGAGGATGATTTCCAGCGTGTTTTTCTTTTGGAACCCTCGGTTTTCCACCACTATCCAGTAAGTGAAAAGTGCTTGGATTTTGCGCTGGCACTCTCCCAAAACATTCAAGGAATCCGACTCTTTGTGGGAGAGTTCTCAGACCTACTGCAGCAGGTCAAGCCGGAAAATCTGGTTTACAAAGAACATCCCCTCAATCTTCATTATCAGGGAAAGGAAGAGCCCCGGGATTGGATTTCGGGTGTGGAGGGATATTTCCCTTCCTTTTTTGCTTTTTGGAAAAAGGTCAAAAAAGAAATCAATTTTCAACCCTCAGCCTAATAGCATGCGGCTAAGCAAGAAAGAAATAGAGCAACTCGACCGGAAGTTTCGCTTGAACCTGATTAACTCTATTTCGGGAATCAAACCGGCGAATCTGATCGCTACCAAATCCCGGGAAAATCATGAAAATGTGGCTATTTTCTCCTCTGTGGTACACCTGGGATCCAGTCCCGCCCAGCTTGGGTTTATCATGAGACCGCAAACTGAAATTCCTAGAGATACTTATCCCAATATTCTGGAAACAGGCTATTATACCATCAATCATATTTCAGATTCCTTTATTGAAAAGGCACATTTCACCTCTGCTAAACTGAAAAAAGGAGAGTCTGAATTCGAGCGGATGAAGCTGGAACCGGAATATTTAGCTGGGTTTTTTGCCCCCTTCGTGCAAGAAAGCCCGGTGAAGATAGGTATGAAACATCAGGAAAGTATTCCCCTGCCTAATGGATGCATCTTTGTAATCGGTTCGGTGGAAGTGATCCATATGGCGGACCACATCATCAATGAACTGGGGCAATTAGAGCTGCAAACTTATTCCGGAGTTGGGATTTCCGGTCTCAATACCTATTATGGATTGAACAAACTGGCTAGCTTTCCCTATGTCCGGGAAGACCAAATTCCTGATTTTGAATGAAAAAAGCTGATTTGCCTTTTAAGATTTGTCCGGTCTGCCAAAGACCTTTCAGCTGGCGCAAAAAATGGGAAAAGAACTGGGAGGTAGTGAAATATTGCAGTAAACGCTGCAGTGGAAATAAATAAAGTGGATAGCGTGCTTTTCCTTACCGAGCTAAGAGAATTGACATTCTTTTGCCGCTCTTTTGGTACAAGAATCCCGGATCACCAGTTTGGTTTCCAAACTCCTAATTTCTAGCCCAATGTCCGGATTATTGATCTTATTGAGCAGGTAATTTGCCCCTGTGGCACCCATTTCAAAGGGCTGCTGATTTACGGTGCTCAGGGTAGGGTTGATGTAGGTAGCTAAGGGTTCATCAGCATAGCCAATTACAGACAATGACCCTGGAATCGGTATTTTTAGATCGCTGGCCGCCCTGTAAATTTCAAAAGCCAGGTAATCACTGTAAGCAAAAGCTCCATCTACCTGTTGATTTTTCAGGCAAAACCGGATTTTTTCCACCAGATTGGCATCAGAACTTTCCAGTATCAGTTCCTCTTTCACTTCGATCTCATGTTTGCGTAGTGCTTCCTTATAGCCCATAAATCTATTGAAGGTCGTGGAGAGATTTGCGGGGCCTTTGATATGGAGTATGTTCTTGCATCCACTTTGGCACAGGTAATCCACCGCTGAGAAGGCACCGTTGAAATCATCCGAGATGACATACGGGGTTTCTATTTCCTCCGAAAATCTATCTACCAGTACCAGCGGCGTGCCACTGTCCATCACTTCTTGCAGGTGCTGAAATTTATCATTCATCTTGGAGATGGTCGCTAGAATCCCGTCCACCCTGGCGTCCAGGAGTGTTTGGGTGGATTTGATCTCCTGTTTTTGCTTTTCGTTGGAAGTACAGATCAGCAATTGGTAACCGGCTTTGGAAGTGACGCTTTCTATGCCTGCGAGCATGCGGCTGTAAAAGTGATGCGTAAACTCCGGAATGATCAGTCCAATGGTGTGGGTCTTATTTTCCAGCAGGCTTTTGGCAATAGGGTTGGGTCTGTAGCCCAGCTTTTTAGCCAAGGAAAGAATCTCCTGCCTTTTTTTCTCCGAAACCTTGCCACCACCATTTAAGGCTCGCGAAACCGTAGATGGAGTCACGCTCAGTTCATTGGCAATATCGGTGATGCTGATTCTCTTCTTTTTCATTTTTGGGCGTCTTGGTAAGGCCAATTTAGAATAAATGCATGAAAACCGGGTAGCTTTTAGTTAGAAGCTTCCACCGGCAGGTCAAACGTTTGACCAATATACTTTTCTTCATATTTATGATATTGGATTATTGTTTTGGGAAAATGGGTTTATACCATTCATCTTCTCAAATCAACTTCAGCTTGAAGCATTTTCAAATATGGATTTAGGTAAAACCGGCATAGCAGTACCAGCGATGATTATTGGGACGAGTTCTCTAGGTAATCTCTATGAGGCCACGCCTTATGGTCAAAAACTGGAGTTGGTGTTGGCGGCCCTGGAATGCTTTCCCGAAGGGATAGTCTTTGACTCGGCTGGTAAATATGGGGCTGGTTTGGCTTTGGAGACCTTGGGACAAGCGCTTTATGATTTACAAGTACCCAAAGACAGGGTGCTCATCAGCAATAAGCTGGGCTGGAAACGTACTCCGTTAAGGGGTTCCGAACCTACTTTTGAACCTGGGGTGTGGAAAGATTTGGCTCATGACGCAGTTCAGGATATCAGTTACCAAGGAATTCTGAACTGTTTCGAAGAAGGAAACAACCTGTTGAAAGGCTACGAAAGCCAGTTGGTTTCCATTCATGATCCAGACGAGTATTTGGAATTGGCGGCTACACCGGAAGATTACGAAAAACGATTTGAAGATATCCTGGAGGGATATGCGGCTCTGGACGAACTGAAACAGGCCGGCAAAGTAAAAGCCATAGGAGTGGGCTCTAAAGACTGGAAGGTGATCCAAAAGATTTATCAGCATTTTCCACTGGACTGGGTGATGATTGCGAATAGCATGACGATTTACGATCATCCTGTGGAGTTATTTGAATTTATGAAAACACTGGAAAAAGAAGGCGTAGGTGTCATCAATTCAGCGGTTTTCCATTCCGGATTCTTAGTGGGAGGCGATTACTTTGATTATCAGAAAATAAACTCAGTTGACCCTACTTTCACCAAAAGATTCCTGTGGCGAGGAAGGTTCTTTGCGCTCTGCGAAGTGCATGCCATAGATCCTGCTCATGCCTGTATACAATTTGCCTTACAGCTCCCTGGAGTCCATGCCCTGGCTCTGAACTCCACCTCTATGCATAGAATCCGTGCGAATCAGGAGTTTTGCGAAACTACCATACGGGATTCATTTTGGGATGCTTGTAAGGAACACGGCTTGATCGCCGAGTATTTATCAGAATTTAAATTGAACCAAACTAAATGAAACTATTAAGCTGCACCTCTCCAGGTGTATTTGCATATCTACAAGGGGAAAAACCTCAGCTTTCGGAAGGTCGGGCAATTGTCAAAATCAAGCGGATTGGCATTTGCGGCACAGATCTTCATGCCTTCGAAGGCACCCAGCCTTTTTTCTCTTACCCAAGGACACTGGGGCACGAATTGGCGGGAGAAGTGGTAGAGATTGAAGAAAGTGAAGTGATTTCCAAGGGCGACTTGGTGACCGTGATTCCCTACTTCAACTGCGGCACTTGTGTAGCCTGTAGAAATGGGAAACCCAATTGCTGCCAGAAAATCAGCGTCTTTGGTGTTCACGAGGATGGAGGAATGCAGGAATTTGTCACTTTGCCGATTTCTTCTTTGGTGAAAAAAGAAGGCTTAAGCTTGGAGCAACTTGCCTTAGCGGAGCCATTCGCCATAGGAGCACATGGGGTGCGTAGAGCAGGAGTAAAGTCGGGGCAGTTTGTACTGGTGATCGGAGCAGGTCCGATTGGATTAGGTGTGATGGAATTCGCCAGAATCGCCGGAGCTACGGTGATCGCCATGGATATCAATGAGAATCGACTGGAGTTTTGCAGAGATGTTTGGAATATTCCGCATGTGGTGAAAGCTGGAAAAACTGCCCATGAAGAAATTCAACGAATTACAAACGGGGATTTTTGTGATTCAGTAATTGATGCTACAGGCAGTTTGGCAGCCATTAACCAGGGTTTTCAATACATAGCTCATGGCGGAAATTACGTCTTGGTAGGCTTGCAAAAGGGAGAAATTGCTTTCTCACACCCTGAGTTTCATAAGCGTGAAGCGACGCTGATGAGCAGTAGAAACGCAACCAGGGAAGACTTTGACCAGGTGCTGGAAGTGATGGCATCTGGGGAATTGTCAGTGGAAAAGTACATCACGCATAGAGTAAAGTTTGATCAGGTGAAGGGTGATTTTCAGTCTTGGCTGGATCCGGCTACAGGAGTGATTAAGGCGCTGGTGGAGGTGTAGGGAAGACGGGAGACGGAAGACCGAAGCAGCCCAAAATATTAGTGTTAATCAAGGTCTGTATTGCCTTTGTCTTTATACGAGTAGAATAGCAGATATACATTAGAATTAAATAAGAAGTTAAAAACAAATAGAATGAATTTCAAAGACTCAATTTTCAGTCTTTTTTTAATGCTAGCAATGTTCTTTTCAGCATGCAAAGAGGTAACTCCACCTGAACCTTTTGGTCCTGTGCCGAATGAAAACCAGATGAGATGGCAGGAGATGGAGTATTATGGGTTTATCCATTTTTCCGTGAATACTTACACCGATATGTCTTGGGGTTTTGGGGATGAGGATCCAAGCATTTTTGACCCTAAAGAACTGGATGTGCGCCAATGGGCGAGAATTGCCAAAGAAGCAGGAATGACCGGACTGATTTTAACAGCCAAGCATCACAGCGGATTTTGCCTGTGGCCATCAGAATACACGGATTATGACATGACAGCCTCTCCTTACAAAGATGGAAAAGGAGATATTGTGCGTGAACTAGCTGAAGCCTGCGAAGAATATGGATTGAAGTTGGGGATTTATCTTTCCCCTTGGGACAGGAATTTTGCAGATTATGGCAAGCCGGAATACATCACCTATTTCAGAAATCAACTGACCGAATTGCTGACCAATTACGGGGAAATCTTCGAAATCTGGTTTGACGGTGCGCATGGAGGTTCTGGCTATTATGGCGGTGCCAATGAAACCCGGACTATTGACCGATCAACTTATTATGACTGGGGAAATACCTACAAACTGGTACGGGAGCTACAGCCAAATATTGTCATCTGGAATGATGGCGGTAAGCGTGCAGATCTTCGATGGGTTGGAACTGAATCTGGTTATGTGGGTGAATCCAACTGGAGTTTACTGGATTCTCTAGGCGATGTACCAGAAGACATGCTGCGTCACGGTGTGGAAAACGGCAATGCCTGGGTTCCTGGGGAAGTGAATACTTCTATCCGTCCAGAGTGGTTTTATCATAAGCGGGAGGATACCAAAGTCAAAACCCTGCCGCAGTTGATGGATACGTATAATAATTCCATCGGAAGAAACGGCACCTTGCTACTCAATTTTGCAATCATGCCCAATGGTTTGATTCATGAAACAGACGAGAAAAATGTGCTTGATTTTGCGCAAGCTGTGAAAGAAGCTTTTGACGAGGACCTTGCCCTAAATGCAAGTGCCGAAGCTTCCAATGTCCGCGGAGGAAGCAGTACCTATGATGCTTCCAAAGCTATAGACGGAGACAAAGATACCTATTGGGCTACTGACGATGGAGTTAACACGGCTTCCTTGACCATTACTTTTGATGAGCCGACTACGTTTAACCGTTTTATGGCCCAGGAATACATTCAACTGGGGCAGCGTGTGAAAGCATTTACCATCGAAGCGATGGTGGATGGGGAATGGAAGGAATTGGACAGCCAGACTACGATTGGTTACAAGAGAATACTGCAGTTTCCTACTGTGGAGGCCACCCAACTTCGATTTACCATCACTGATTCCAAAAGTAACCCTGTCATCTCAAATATAGGAGTATTTGACGCCCCCCAAATCTTGACTTCGCCGGGCATTATCCGTGAGCAGTCCGGGGATATACGCATCATTCCAGCTGATGATGAATCTGTGATTTATTACACGCTGGACGGGTCTGAGCCGACTACAGATTCCGAGATTTATTCAGGGCAAATCCCAACCGGTGATGGAAAAGTGGAAGTGGCTGCCATGGCCTTCGACCCAGATACTCAGAAAAGCAGTCCGGTGACAGCCGAAAGCTTTGATATTTCCAGAAAGGACTGGAAAGTGATAAGCGATTCGGATAGCAAAGTAGCACAGGTCATAGATGGAGACCCTAATTCCTATTGGCATCAGCCAGAGGATAAAAAGCTTCCTGTGGATCTGGTGATTGACTTGGGCAAGGAAGAAGAACTAACTGGTTTCCGTTACCTGCCAGATCAAAGACTATGGTCCAGCGGAATTATCACGGACTATGAGTTCTATGTGTCATTGGATAATAAAACTTGGAAGAAAGTGAGCCAAGGTGAATTCTCCAATATCAACAACAATCCGCTTTGGCAAAGCAAGGGATTTGCTCTGCAGAAAGCTCGGTACATCAAGCTAAAGGCTTTGAAAAATACGAAGAATGACAACTCCGCGGGCTATGCGGAAATCGATGTAATTACTCCTTAGCACTTTAAGAAAATGCTAAACCAAAACTTTTAAAAACAAACCCAAAATGCCTGATTATCAAAATTATTTAAGAAGCTTACTTGTCCTGCTTTTTGTGGCTTTTTCCTTGCAGGTAAAAGCTCAGGAAAGTTCGCCTTTGACACTTTGGTACAAGCAGCCGGCTGCCGATGTATGGACTGATGCCCTTCCGATAGGAAATGGCAGATTGGGAGCAATGATCTATGGAAATGTAGAAAATGAGCTGATTCAGCTTAACGAGCATACCGTTTGGTCCGGTGGTCCCAATAGAAATGATAACCCGGATGCATTGGCAGCTTTGCCGGAAGTCAGAAGATTGATTTTCGAAGGAAAACAAAAGGAAGCAGAACAGCTAGCCTCTAAAACCATCCAAAGCAAAAAGTCACATGGGCAGAAGTTTCAGCCTGTTGGAGACCTGAAGATCGCTTTTGAAGGACATGCTACTTTTACAGATTATCGCAGGGAGTTGGATATAGCAGAAGCAATTTCCAAAGTGAGCTATGTAGTAGATGGGGTGACTTACACTCGGGAAGCCATTGCATCTTTCGCTGATAATGTCATTGCTGTACATCTTACTGCCAGCAAGCCTGGGATGATTTCTTTCACAGCATCCATGGCTACTCCTCAGCCTAATTCTACGGTTGGGCTTAATTCAGCAAAGGAATTGACTATTGCCGGCACTACAACAGATCATGAGGGAGTAAAAGGGCAGGTGAAATTTAAAAGCCTGACTAAAGTCAAAAATCAGGGAGGGACGCTTACTGCTTCCGATTCTTCTATCACGGTAAAAAATGCCGACGAAGCGACAATTTATATTGCCATTGCTACCAATTTCAATAATTACCTGGATCTCTCAGGAGATGAAAATGCCCGCGCAGCCGCATTTATGGCAAAAGCTGCTACCAAATCTTTTGATGACTTATTGAAGACAAATCGGGTAGACTATCAGAAGTACTTCAATCGTGTAAGCCTGGATTTGGGTGAGACAGAGGCTTCTAAACTCCCTACTGATGAGCGCTTAAAGAGTTTTAAAACAGGGGATGATCCTCAGTTGGTCACGCTCTATTATCAATATGGAAGGTATTTGCTCATTTCCTCTTCACAGCCAGGCGGACAGCCGGCAAACTTGCAGGGGATTTGGAACAAAGAGATGTCACCACCATGGGACAGTAAATACACCATCAACATCAATGCGCAGATGAATTACTGGCCGGCAGAGAAAACCAATCTGGCTGAGCTTCATGAGCCTTTCCTAAAAATGGTGACAGAAATGTCCGAGGCAGGGGAAGAAACAGCTCGTGATATGTATGGCGCGAGGGGTTGGATGGCACATCATAATACGGACATCTGGAGAATCACAGGTCCTGTGGATGCGATATTCTGGGGGATTTGGAGTGGAGGAGGAGCCTGGACTAGCCAGCATCTTTGGGATCACTTCCAATACAGCGGAGACATGGAATATCTGAAGTCCATCTATCCAATTCTAAAAGGCGCAGCGATGTTCTATGTGGATTTCTTGGTGGAGCATCCAGACAAACCTTGGTTGGTAGTCAATCCTGGAACTTCTCCTGAAAACGCCCCTGCTGCACATAATGGTTCTTCTTTGGATGCTGGCACCACGATGGACAATCAATTGGTTTTTGATGCCTTTAGCACCGTGATCCAAGCTTCGGAACTACTTAAAATAGATCAAGCTTTTGCCGATACCCTTCAATTGATGAGAGACCAATTGCCTCCAATGCAAATAGGTAAGCATGGGCAACTTCAGGAATGGTTGGATGACATTGACGATCCTAATGATCATCATCGTCATATATCTCATTTATATGGTTTATATCCTTCAAATCAGATTTCCCCACTGCGTACTCCGGAATTGTATTCTGCTTCCAAAAACACCTTGATCCAGCGTGGAGATGTATCCACTGGTTGGAGCATGGGCTGGAAAGTCAACTGGTGGGCTAGAATGCTGGATGGAAATCATGCTTACAAACTGATCCAAAATCAACTTTCTCCGGTAGGCGCTAAGCGTGGAGAAGGAGGTGGCTCTTACAACAACCTGTTTGATGCGCATCCTCCCTTCCAGATTGACGGCAACTTCGGTTGTACTTCCGGGATTACCGAGATGTTGGTTCAAAGTGCCAATGGAGAAATTCATCTATTGCCAGCTCTACCAGATGTTTGGCAAGATGGAAGTATCACTGGGATCAGAGCCAAAGGAGGCTTTGAGGTAGTGGAGCTGAAATGGAAAGAAGGAAAGATTGAAAAAGCGGTGATTAAATCTACCATTGGAGGAAATCTGAGATTGAGAGTTCCAAATACCTTGGGTCTAGAAAAAGGTAAAGGGCTTAAGCAAGCAAGTGGAGAAAATCCGAATCCATTCTACCAAGTGCCAGTCACTGCCGATCCTATTGTTTCTCCAGCTGCTCAAATCGACTTACCAGATCTTGGTGAAACCAGCGTCTATGACTTGAAAACGGAAGCTGGAGGCACTTATGAATTTGTGTCTAAAAACCTATAAAACCTGAATACCTAGCAAGCTCTCAAACCTAACCTATCCCCAAAATGAAAAAGCCTAGTATCTTCTTTTCCCTTGTCTTTTTGCTCTTGCTGACTTCTGTGAAAGGATTTTCTCAGGACCCTAACTTTTACATTTTCCTCAGCTTCGGCCAATCCAATATGGAAGGTCATTCGAAGCCTGAACCTCAGGACACTGTGGCAAATGAGCGGTTTAAAGTCTTGCAGGCAGTGGATTGTCCTGATTTGGATAGGACAATGGGCAAGTGGTATACTGCTGTCCCTCCGCTTACTCGATGCAATACAGGTATTACTCCAGGAGATTACTTTGGGAAAACTTTGGCTGAAAGCCTCCCCGACAGCATCAAAATCGGAATCATCAATGTTTCTGTGGGCGGTTGTAAAATCGAGCTTTTCGAGAAAGATAGTTATGAAACCTATGTGGAAACGGCACCAGGATGGATGAAAGGAATGATCGCCCAATACGATGGCAATCCCTATGGAAGATTGCTAGAGCTAGCAAAGATTGCCCAGAAAGATGGGGTGATCAAAGGCATTTTATTGCATCAGGGAGAGTCCAATACCGGAGACAAATCCTGGCCTAAGAAAGTAGAAGGTGTTTACGATAATCTGCTTAGTGACCTGGGTTTAGCACCAGATTCTGTACCGCTTTTGGCGGGGGAACTGGTGAGTGCTGAGCAGGGAGGAAAGTGTGCCAGCATGAATCCAATCATTGCTACGCTTCCCGATGTAATTCCTAATTCCTATGTAATTTCTTCAGCCGATTGCGAGGCGATTGATGATGGACTGCATTTTTCGGCTGCGGGATATCGCTTGCTCGGTACTCGCTACGGTGAACAAATGGCCCAGCTGCTAATGAACTAACAAATCTAATATCTTGTACCCAATCTCTTTATTTCAACCCAAAACAACCTATAACCTATGAAACGCTCAAAAAACCTATTATTCCTCTTGTTTCTCTTTGCAGGGCAACTCCATGCCCAGGAACTAGAAAAAGAAGCCCCGGCTGGCTTTGACCAAGCTAGAGATGGAATTTCCCACGGGGAAATCCAGACCATTACCTACAACTCAAAAACGGTTGGGAATGACAGAAAGGCCACAGTTTACACGCCTCCGGGCTTTTCTGAAAATGAAAAATACCCCGTGCTTTACCTGCTTCACGGCATTGGTGGTGATGAAAAGGAGTGGCTAAACGGAGGTCATCCTGAGGTGATTTTGGATAACCTCTATGCGGATGGAAAGCTGGAGCCAATGATCGTCGTTATGCCAAACGGCAGGGCAATGAAAGACGATAGCGCCGGAGGAAATATCATGGCGCCAGAGAAGGTTCAGGCCTTTGCGACTTTTGAGCAGGACCTGCTGAATGATTTGATTCCATTTATTGAAAAGGAGTTTCCTGTATTGACCGATAGAGAAAACCGTGCGATTGCCGGACTTTCCATGGGAGGAGGGCAGTCCCTGAACTTTGGCTTGGGCAATTTGGACAAGTTTGCCTGGGTGGGTGGATTTTCCTCTGCTCCGAATACCAAGGAGCCACAAGTCTTGGTTCCAGATCCTGAGAAGGCCAAGGACATGCTGAAACTACTTTGGATTTCCTGCGGTGATGCCGATGGATTGCTGAGGTTTTCTTCCCGTACCCATGAGTATTTGGCTGAAAATGATGTGCCACATATCTATTACTTGGAGACTGGCGGGCATGATTTCAAAGTTTGGAAAAATGGGCTTTACATGTTCTGCCAGCTGCTTTTCAAGCCTGTAGATGAATCTAAGTTCGACCAATACAGTCCGCTGGATATTACAGCGGCTAAATAAAGTAACTCCTTTCTCCTCCTTGCATTTGGAATAAAAATGATTAGAAAAATTGAAGTATACCTATGTCCGACTTCTTGATATTAAGTAACTAATATAAGGTTTGAAGTCCAAATTTACGTGCAGTGGACTGTCGACAATTATCCGCAGTTCAAAGGTTTCAATTAACCTAAAGGCAAAGTAGCGGATAATCAAATAATCAATTAACAAAACCCATAATACCATGAACCTATTAAAAACCTCAATTCTGGCATCTTGCCTCTTAATCGCCTCCTTCGCAATGGCTCAGGACGGTACCATTTATCCACTGGAAAGACCAGATGAACCCAATGCAATTTTGCTGGGAACGGGTGGTGTTGAAAACCAACCTGCTTCCGAAACATGGTTTAAGCAGTGGGGTGATCCCATGGCACGAAATATTACTACTGCTACACTTACCCCATTTTTACCTGAACCAGGCAAGGCGACAGGAGCAGCGGTACTCGTGGCACCGGGTGGTGGTTTCAGATGGCTTTCTCTGGGAAATGAAGGCTGGGAGGTAGCTCAGGCACTTGCCGATCAGGGGATAGCTGCCTTTGTTTTGAAATACCGTTTGCGACCTACTCCAGAATCCTTGGATGGTTTTAAAGAATCTATGAATCAGACTTTATCGCCACCACCAGCGCCTGCGTCTGGTTCATCGAATGCTCCAGCCCGTCCAGCTCCCTTTGATCTATCTGATCAATTGGAAGATGCCGAAGCTGCCTATGCGATGATCAAGGATAGAGCAGAAGAGTGGGGTGTTGACATGGATAGGTTAGGAATGATCGGTTTTTCTGCCGGAGCAGGCTTGACCATGCACAGTACACTGAATTCCAAGACCATGAAACTGGCTTTTATCGGCCCGATCTACGGAGGCATGGGACCGGTTGAAGTACCAAAAGATGCACCGCCCATGTTCAACGTCATTGCCACGGACGATTTTCTTTTTAGAGGGCAATTTGGTGTGATCGATTCCTGGTACAAGGCAGGTATTCCTGTAGAATTTCACCTGTACCAAAACGGTGGCCATGGCTTTGGTCTGGGTAATCCCGGTCGTACCAGTAATCGCTGGTTTGATGCCTTCATTCACTGGCTGGATGTCAATGAATTTCTGGATAAAAACTGAGTTTGCCCTGCAAATTTCATCTCTTCTCAGCTAGCGGGATTTACTTCCAAAAATACCAGAAAGACAAGTGGTAGATAGTACAGAATTATATTCTGCAAAAGTTTCTTTTTGTCTGATTAAAATTCGTTACTGAGCTTTCTGGAAGTTTTATTTAGATACAGATTAAAATAATTTAAAATTTTGAGGTTGTTTGGCCTCCAAAAACACTCTTTATAAATGAAGAGTGGAGATACCTTCCTGTTCAAAATGAAAAAAGCCCAAAAAAAACCTATTGAAACCACAGAATCATCTTCTATGCTATATATGCAGCATAGCCAAGTTATGGTGGTCTATACCGAAAAATCAGACCGGGAGGTCTGGAATTCTTTTAAAGCGGGAGATGAAGCTGCTTTTAATTACATCTACCGAAAGCATGTCGCTGATCTGTATAATTATGGGATGCAGATATGCCGTCAGGATGAGTTGACCCGTGACTGTCTTCAGAAAATGTTCGTGGATTTGCGTAAAAACCAAGCTAAGCTTGGGGATGTGCAGCGGATTAAGGGATATCTCTTTACCGTATTTCAACGCGAACTGTTCAAATTACTCAAGAAAGAAAAGAAACAGAACGCAGAATGGATAGCCATCGATGCTGAAGAGGATGCCTTTTTCATAGAATCCTCACATGAGACCAAGTTGATAGCCGAGGAGTTTGCTGATGAAAAGAAAGAGGAAATCTCCAAAGCACTCAACAAGCTTTCTCCAAAGCAGCGACAGGCAATAATCCTGCTTTACCAAGAGGAGCTTTCCTACAAGGAGATCGCTGATATAATGAACTTCAAAGAAGTGAAAACTGCCAGAACATTGGTCTATAGGGCCATGGAAAAGCTCAAAGAAATATTTGAAGTTAAGAAAGCCTAAACCAGCCCACTTTTGCCCACTACCATGGATGAAAAATTAAAATATAGAGATTTTGAATTAGAGGACTTTTTGAATGATGAGTTTTTCATCCAATGGGTCAAAAATCCTGGAGAAGAAACAAACCATTTCTGGCTGAAATGGATAGAGAACAATCCAGACAAAAGACCACTAGTTCAGCAGGCCAAGGAAATCATAACCATGGTGGATTATAAGGAGAGGTATGTGCTTTCCGACCAAGCCTACATGGACTTGTATGAAGATATAGTAGAGAAAAGCCATCAAAGGAAATCAGACGGTAAACAATTTCAGTGGAGTGGCTGGCATAAAACTGCGGCAATTCTACTACTGGTTTTTTCCACGGTTTATGGCATAGACCTGCTCAATAAGAGGAATCAGCCTGAGACAGAGATCGCCAAAACCATTTCCTGGTTGACGGTAGATAATCCTGCCGGTCAGAAATATAGATTCCAGCTCCCAGACGGTACCCTGGTTCACCTCAATGCATCCAGTAAAATCGAATACCCTGAGACTTTTGATGAAAACCATAGAACCATCCGGATGCAGGGTGAGGCATATTTTGATGTGAAAAAGGATGCAAGCAGACCATTTATCATTGAAGATGAGCAAAACCAGATCAAGGTTTTAGGTACTTCATTTAACCTCAAAAATACCGGTGATTTTGAGTTGGCACTGGTAGAAGGCAAAGTAGAAGTGGCAGATGCATCAGGAGATGTGATCACCCTAATGCCAAATGAAATGCTGATCAAAGAGAAGAACGGGAAGGTCTCCAAAACAGGCTTTAACCCGCTGGAAGTGCTAGGCTGGAGGGATCAATACCTGATTTTTAAAGACGATTCATTTGACGAAGTGATCGCTAAGCTGGAAAACTGGTTTGGCGTTGACATCCAAACTGACCTGAAGGTGGATTCCAACTGGTCCTACTCAGGAGTATACCATAACAAACCGGTGAACTATGTGCTGGACGGGATCAGTATCTCCTCGGAATTCACCTATACCATTAATAAAAACACAGTTACAATTTCAAACCCTTAAAACCCAATAACCATGAAAAAATATTACCAAAACAGCAGCTGAAACGCAAAATAGGCAGAAATGAATGAACAATTCTGCCTATAGCCTTTGCCTCAATCGTCAAATTAATCAAAGGCTAAATTTCAAGTAGTACACACTTAAAATCTTTAACAAAAGTATGGAAAAATCAATACTTAGGAAAATCATTATGCTTTCCAAATATTTTGTGTGTGCTTTCTTATTTCAGCTGTTTTGCACCTGCGTGTTGTTCGCAAGCCCGGGAAAAGCACAGCTAAAATCACTGGATGACATCACCGTGACGGTGAATTTCCAAGAAAGTGCACTCAATAAAGTTATACCTGAACTTGAAAGGCAGAGCGGATTGCTCTTTACCTATAACAAGTCAAAAGTCCCCGTGGACAAACTCAGGGTAAATGTCTCTATGACCAAAGCACCTCTTACTGATGTGCTGCATGAAATTTCGAAGCAAACCAACTTGAAATTTGTGCAGCTGGATGATAACATCCATATCACCAGAGGTCCAAAAGTCGAGAAGTCCAAGGAAGAAGCCCTTCCACCCGTAGTGGTAGAAATCACCGGGCAAGTTCTGGACCCTACCGGACTGGCTTTGCCAGGGGTGACCGTTCGGATAAAAAACACCACCCGAGGTACCACTACTGACCTGGATGGAAATTACACCATTAATGTAAATGAAGGGGAGACCTTGGTATTCAGCTTCATTGGATTTGTGGAAAAGGAAATCACTGTCACTAATCAGACCGTGATTAATGTGATTCTGGAAGAGAATCTACAATCTCTCGAAGAGGTGATCGTAGTGGGATATGCCGAGCAAAAGAAGGAAACCATTGTAGGAGCAGTAGCTCAGACGAGTGGTGAAGTCCTGAAGCGTACTGGTGGTATTTCCAACGTAGGATCTGCTTTGACAGGTAACTTGCCGGGGGTAATCACTACTGCCAGTACTGGTGTCCCAGGAGGTGAAAGCCCTCAGATTGTCATCAGAGGTCAGAATAGCTGGAATGGTAATTCCCCACTTATTCTGGTAGATGGCGTAGAGCGGCCAGAGTTTTTCAATACCATGGACATCGCTTCGGTGGAGTCTATTTCTGTGTTGAAAGATGCCTCGGCAACAGCCGTGTTTGGTTCCAGAGGTGCAAATGGCGTAATCATAGTTACTACTAAAAGAGGTAGAGAAGGCAAGGCTCAAATCACAGCCAATGTGAATTCTACCATGAAAGTAGTATCCAAGCTACCGGGCAAGTTTGATGCTTACGACGCCATAGGTGTACGAAATAGAGCTATAGAAAATGAGCTTACTGCTAATCCGGCTGGCTGGGCTGATTATGTTCCGTATGCTGTGCAGGATAAATATAGAAATCCATTGGACTGGCAGGAAGCAGAGCGATATCCCAATGTAGACTGGCAGGAAACCTTGTTTAAGGACTATGCCATGGCATATAATGCCAATGTGGGTATTCGTGGAGGCACTAAATTCACCCAGTATTTTGCGAGTATAGATTTTCAGAATGAAGGAGATTTATTTAGAAATTTTGATAATAACCGTGGCTACGAGCCAGGCTATAATTATAACAGACTGAACTTCCGTAGTAACCTGGATTTTGAATTGACATCCAGTACTAAGCTCCAGGTTAACCTAGGTGGATCTTATGGGGTAAGAAAGACGCCGTGGGGTGGAGGTGATTCCAATAGCTTCTGGAGTGCAGCCTATGCAAACCCACCAGATGCATTTATGCCTGTATATGCCGATGGCGCATGGGGAGTGTACACTCCGGATGATGTGGCGGCTCAGAACTCTGTCAGGATACTTGCTGTCAGTGGTATTCAGTACTTGACCACCACCCAGCTTTCTACCAACTTTGTCTTAAATCAGGATTTGAGCATGATCTTGAAGGGCTTGGACTTCCGAGGAACCCTGGCAATTGATAATTCATTTACCGAGAATAACCGAGGTGTTAACGATTTGTATAATACTCCATTCCAAAAGTGGATCGATCCGGAGACAGGTCTGCATCTTTACGATGATATTGTGGATGCCAATAGCCGCTTTGACTTCCGAGAAGCAGTGACCTGGGGTACCGCAAATGGTAATGTGCAAGGTGCTCAGCGAAGGTTGTATTACCAGTTTCAATTGAACTATGCGGGAAGCGTGGCAGAGGATCATCACTATAACCTGATGGGGCTGATGAGTCGGCAGCAAGATGCCACCGGAAATATGATTCCTGCCTATCGTGAAGACTGGGTTTTCCGTGCCAATTACGATTACAAGAATAAATACCTCATCGACTACAGTGGTGCCTACAATGGGTCTGAGAAATTTGCTCCTGAGTATAGGTTTGCATTCTTCTCCTCTGGAGGTATAGGATGGGTAATCTCTGAGGAAGGATTTATGAAGTCATTGTCATTCTTAGACTTCTTAAAGATAAGAGCTAGTTACGGAGAGGTAGGAGATGATAATATCGGCGGCAGATTCTTATTCATGGATCAGTGGAACTATGGTAATTCCTCTCAGCTCGGCATAGTGGGAGAAGGCGGGGAATACAGCCCTTATACCTGGTACAGCCAGACCGCTGTGGGTAACCCTCAGGTTACTTGGGAGACGGTATATAAAACCAATATTGGGGTGGAGTTTGACATGTTTAACGGCATGATCAACGGTAACTTTGAATACTTCAAGGATGACCGTAAGGATATCCTGATGTCAGGTGACCGGTCCATTCCTAGCTATTACGGAACCACAGCTCCTGCCGCTAACTTGGGTAGGGTAATCACCAATGGTTTTGAATTCACCATTGGCGCTAGCCATACTTTTGAAAATGAAATTCGGGTTTGGGGTGACTTCACCATGACTCATGCAGAAAATGAGGTTATAGAACGAGACGACCCTGAGTTGCAATTGGCCTACCAAAAAGACCAAGGTTATCAATTGGGGCAATACCGAACCCATATCAGCAATGGCTATTACAGTTCTTGGGATGAAGTGTACGGAAGTACTCCGCATAACTCCAATGACCAATTCAAATTACCAGGGGGACTTCAGATTCTGGATTTCAACGGAGATGGGATTATAGATTCCTTTGATGGTGCTCCATACGGTTTTTCCAGCGTACCTGAAAACACCTTCAGTACGAATCTAGGTGTAGAGTGGAAAGGACTTAGTCTATATGTACAGTTTTATGGAGTAAATAATGTGACCCGCGATGTACCATTGAGCAGCTTAAACAACAGGCTAAACCGAGTGTATGAAGAGGGAACTTATTGGTCAGAAGACAATACCAACCCTGATTCACCTATGCCTAGATGGGGCGCTTTGATGCCAGGATATACTAACGGGCAGCGCTACCTATACGATGGCTCTTACCTCAGATTGAAAAATGCAGAGATAGCTTACCTCTTCAATGGAAACTGGGTGAGAAATCTAGGGGTAGAGACCTTCAGAATCTATTTGAATGGTAACAACTTGCTTCTCTGGACGGATATGCCGGATGACCGCGAGTCCAATTTCTCCTCAGCGGGATGGGCGGGAGCTTACCCTACAGTAAGAAGAATCAACCTTGGCCTTAATGTTTCATTCTAAACTAGTATTTCAAATGAACAACTATATAAAACAAATCATTAAGGGTGGATTGCTGACCGTGCTTATACTTACGGTCTCGTCCTGTGAAGATTACCTGGAGCGAACTCCGGATTCCATTATATCCGAAGAAACCGCTTTTCAAAATTTCGTGAATTTCCAGGGGTTTACCGAAGAGCTTTACCATTGTATTCCAAACTTCACGCTGGCGTATTGGGTCAGTGCCTGGAATTTTGGGGATGATGAAATAGAGTCCACTGCCGGTACATTTACTGTGTCCTACAATTTTGATAGAGGAAACTTTTGGGCCTGGCAGGCAGAGCAAGGTGGAGGAGTAGGCTGGTTTGATAAAGGCAATGCCTCTACCACCGGCGGACACCACCAAAAAGCACTTTGGCCTTTGGCTTGGAGAGGCATCCGTAAGGCAAATTTAGGCCTGGAGAATCTTCACAGACTGACAGACGCTACCGACGAAGAAAGACGATTTATCGAAGGTCAGCTCCTGTTTTTCAGAGGCTGGTTTCACTTTCAACTTATCCAGTATTTCGGCGGACTTCCATACATAGATTATGTGCTTCCCAGTGATGAGAAGTTAAGACTGCCTAGACTTTCCTATCGAGAATCTGCAGATTTGGTCGCAGCTGATCTTCGCAGAGCCGCAGACTTATTGCCTTTAAATTGGGACAATACCACTGTGGGTAAAAACACCATAGGTAAGAATTCCATGAGAGTAAACAAGGCCATGGCTTTGGGCTATCTGGGTAAAAACCTGCTTTGGGCGGCTAGCCCACTGATGAACTACACGGATACCGGAAGTAAAAGCTATGATGCGGCTTACGCTAAGAAAGCTGCCGATGTATTTGGTGAATTGCTTGAATTGGTAGAAAGCGGACAGACCATTTATTCCTTGATGCCTTTTGCCCAAAAATCTAATCTCTTCTATACCACCGGTCAAAACTGGGCCATGCCTGGAGGAACGGAGGCTATGTTTAGAGCGCCGACTACTGGAGCAAATGGTAGTAACTATCAGATTTCCAAGCAGTTTATGCCGCTTTTGATTAGCCAGGGTGATGCCACCATGTTTATGCCAACTGCTAATTATGTGCATGATAACTATGGCATGGCCAATGGTCTTCCCCTACCAGATGACATTACCAAAGCGGACCCTGAGTCGGGTTATGACCCGAATTACCCATGGAAGGGACGTGACCCTAGATTCTACAGTGATATCACTTTTGATGGTGTACAGGTGATCCAAGGGTCTATTCCGGATCCTACCCAGGAAGAGCACAGGTATGCAAACCTATTTACCAACGGCAGCTACAGAAACCTAAGCAACGGTAGCAGAACGGGCTACATGAGCAGAAAGTTTGTGCCACTACGTGCAAACAAGTATGATAACGCTTATGACTGGGGAACTTCTCTCCACATCAATGTACCATACATGAGGTTGGCTGATATTTATTTGATGTATGCAGAGGCTACAGCAGTAGGGTATAATTCTTTGAATACACCGAGTGTCACTTTTGGTAAAAATGCAGTGGAAGCTGTCAATGTAATCAGAGACCGGGCAGGCATGGCTGATGTTCATCCCAGGTTTTTGGGCTCTGTAGAGGAATTCCTTCCAGAACTCAGAAGGGAACGCGCCGTGGAGCTTTCTTTTGAGAGACATCGCTTTACCGACCTTCGTAGATGGATGCTTCTAATTGAGGATGAATATACGGTGAAAACTTCAGTAGAACTGGACAGAGTGGGGGATTTCAATGTGGATGATCCTACCGAAAACCGTGTGGCAAACATACGGGAAGAAGTGATTTTGGAGCGGCCATTTACAGAAAGACATTATTGGCTTCCACTGAAAGTATCTGATGTGACACTTTACCCTGAGCTGGAGCAAAATCCAGGCTGGTAATGAAGTGAGGTAGAACTTTTCATCACCTTAACGAAAAATCATAATGAAATATATAAAGATAATGATGGTGTGGTGTGTGACGGTGGTTGTATTTCACTCCCAGCTCATGGCACAAAGCACCCCAAAAATAAACTTAAACCCGGTGGTTCAGACCAGCACTGGAAATACCATACCTGGCGCTATCATCACCAGTGAGGAGGACGAGTATTCTGCGGTGGCAGACAGTCTAGGAGTAGTGAGGCTGAATGTAACCTTGAATACCTACCTATCGGTGACTGCACCAGGGTATGAAACCAAGCTGATCATGGCTACACCGGATTTGGAAAATATTACACTGTATGCCAATCTAGGTGGGCAAGATGTGAAAGTAGCTTTCCAGAATAAGGATAAAAGAGATCTACTCGGAGGGATTTCCTATGTGAATATGCCTGAGATCCTGGAAGACAACTATATCACCTACCCATTGGAAAATATGGAGGCCTTCGTAGGTGGCTATAATGGCAATCTTTGGGGCAATAGCAGTAGATTAGTCTTAGTGGATGGTATTCCACGTGATGTGGATAGCGTGCACCCTACGGAAATTGCCCAGATTACCTTTCTGAAGGGTGTATCAGCAGTAGCCTTATATGGCAGTAGAGCTGCCAAAGGAGTGATTTTGATCACGACTAAGCGTGGTGTTGCAAACGACCAAAACATCACGTTGCGTACCAATGCTGGGGTGCATACCCCAAAGCGATATCCAGAGTATCTTGGCTCCGGTGAGTATATGACGCTTTACAATGAAGCCAGAGCAAACGATGGACTTTCTCCTCTTTTTTCCGAAAATGATATTTATAATCATTCTGCAGGAGAAAATATCTACCGCTATCCTAATGTGGATTACTACTCTCCGGAATACCTTCAGGAAGCCTATTCGAAATATGACGGTAACCTGGAAATCTCCGGTGGAAATGAGACAGCAAGGTACTATACCAATGTGGGTTTCATGACAGAAGGTACGGTAATGGACTTTGGTCAGGCAGCTGAAAATGCCAATGAACGCTTCAATGTGAGAGGTAATATTGACCTGAACCTGAATGATTTCATCTCCGCCAAAGTAGATGCATCAGCTATTTTCTATAACAGCAAGGGGGTAAATACAGACTATTGGGGAGGTTCCACCACCCTTAGGCCTTACCGTTTTTCTCCTTTGATTCCAATAAACTTCATTGAGGAAAATGACCAGGCTTCATGGGATTTGGTACAAACCAGTGATCACGTAATTAATGGGGAATACCTTTTAGGTGGTACACAGCTAGATCAGACCAATCCTATTGCAGGTATTTATGCAGGTGGATCCAATAAGTTTACCAGTCGTCAGTTTCAGTTCAATGCGGGTGTAGATGCAGACCTTCGAAATGTCCTGGATGGCTTATCCTTCAGTTCGCTTTTTGGCCTGAATTATAATACCTCCTATACCTTGTCATTCAACAATGAATACGCGGTGTATGAGCCTTCCTGGACCAATTACAATGGTATGGACATGATCGAAAGTCTGACCAAATATGGTCAGGATGCCAGTTCACGTACACAAAATATCAACGACAACTGGTTCAGACAGACGGTCTCGTTTTCTGCTCAATTGAATTATGACAGAAGGTTTAAGGACAAGCACCAGGTGAATGCAATGCTCATCGCAAATGGTTACCAGATCGCCGAATCTTCCATCTATCACAAGACCAGCAATGCGAATCTTGGTTTATACTTGGGATATAACTACAAGCAGAAATATTATGCTGAATTCAGCGGAGCATTAGTTCATTCAGCTAAGCTGCCTCCAAGTAACAGACAGGCATTCTCACCTACTATGACCTTGGGCTGGAGGCTGAGCGAAGAGGCGTTTATGTCCTCATCCTCTGTAGTGGATGATCTAAGAATTTCATTCTCTGCGGGGATACTCAATACCGATTTGGATATAGAAGAATTTTATCTCTATGAAGCGATTTATACCGATGAGGGTTCCTGGTATGAGTGGAAAGACGGCTTGAATAATACCGGTACCGATGTAAGAAGAGGGGAGAACATGAATCTTACTTATCCGAAAAGAGAGGAAATCAGCGTAGAGTTAAACGCATCTCTTTTTAATAACCTGATCACTGTGAATGGATCTGCTTTCACTAGTAAAATGACAGGACTATTTGTACAAAACAGCATTTTGTACCCGAGCTACTTTGTGACAGGCTGGCCTATTTCCTCTTGGATTCCTTACGTGAACTATAACAACGACACCAGAAATGGGGTGGATTTTCAGTTGAACCTGAACAAGCGTCTGGGTGAGGTGCAGTGGACCTTAGGGGTGTCCGGACTTTACTATGATACCAAGGCTTCCAAAAGATCAGAAAACTTCGAAAACTCTTACCAAAATAGAGAAGGCATGCCGCTAGATGCTATCTGGGGACTGGAAAGTCTTGGATTCTTCAGTGGAATGGATGAGATCGAAAACTCTCCTACTCAGGCATTTGGCGAAGTGAAACCTGGAGACATCAAGTACAAAGATCAGAATGGAGATGGAGTGGTAAACGCTCAGGATGAGGTTTATCTGGGTAGAGCAGGATGGTCTGGAGCACCGTTGACTATGGGCTTGAATCTCTCTGCGAAGTTCAAAAACTTTACCTTCTTCGCTTTGGGAACCATGCGCAGCGGAGCCTATGCGATGAAAAACAACGATTACTTCTGGGTGAATGCTGACGATAAGTATTCGGCCGAGGTTCGGGGCAGATGGACGGAGGAAACTCAGGGTACTGCCACATTCCCTAGGCTGACTACACTGAACGGCGCCAATAATTTCCGCAATTCAGACTTTTGGCTGTACAGCACCAATAGATTTGACCTAGCTAAGGTTCAATTGTCTTACTCCTTTCCGAAATCCATATTAGGTAACGGCTTTATCAAGCAGCTAGGCACCTATATCAGTGGTAGCAACCTGCTGACAGTGTCCCCAAACAGGGAGATTTTGGAGATGAACATAGGTTCTACCCCTCAGACCCGTTTCTATAATTTCGGTATCAGAGCACAATTTTAATTCGACCCAAAATGACGAGTATGAAAAATAAACTATGGTTTCTTCTGGTTGGCATCGTTTGGATGACGACCAGCTGTCAGGATTTGATAGATCCTGCCATTGAAAATATACAAGGAAGGGAAGATATGCTGGAAAGACCTCGCTTGGCGCAGGGACTTTTGATCAATGCTTACCTTAGAATTCCTACTAATGGGTGGTCATTCAGCGAAATGGCAACTGACGATGCGGTGAGCAATGAGCCTTCCAATGGCTTTTTGAACATGGCCACTGGACAATGGGCATCTAATAACAACCCAGTAGCACAATGGACCGGCGCCCAGTCTGCCATTCAGTATCTGAATGTGATGCTAGAGGATGTGGACAGCGTGGACTTTGCGGCGGATCCTATCGTAAACGAAATGTTTGTGGACCGATTGAAAGGTGAGTCTTATGGGCTCAGGGCATTGTTTATGTACTACCTGCTACAGGCTCATGGAGGTATGGCAGATGGGCAGTTACTGGGAGTCCCTATTTTGGCTGAATCACAAAATGTGGAATCAGAATTCAATTTGCCTAGAAATACCTTTGAGGAATGTATGGCTCAGCTCTATGCCGATGCAGAGCGGGCTTTGGATTTACTTCCAATGGATTTGGGAAATATTACTGATCCTTATTTGATCCCAAGTAAATATGCAGATCAGGGTGCCGAGACTGGCCAATACAACCGGGTGTTTGGTGATGATGCGATACAGTTGGTATCTGGCAGAATTGTCCGTGCAGTAATGGCTCAAGCTGCGCTTCTCGCGGCCAGTCCGGCATTTAATCCCAATGGGGATGTTCAGAAGTGGCAAGCGGCAGCAGACCATGCAGCCTCCATTCTTAACACCATAGGAGGAGTCAGTGGACTGGCTCCAAATGGAGTTACCTGGTTTACCAATACAGATGAACTGAACTCTCTGGGTGGAGGAGTAAACCCAGCCGAGATACTGTGGAGGACTTCCATTGGTCCTAGTAATAATCTGGAAACAGATAATTATCCTCCTACGCTTTTCGGAAATGGATTGATCAATCCTACTCAGAATTTTGTGGATGCTTTTCCTATGGCCAACGGCTATCCGGTGAACTCACCAGAAAGTGGATACGATCCCCAAAATCCTTATGCAGGACGGGATCCTCGCTTGAATCATTTTGTGGTAGTAAATGGAAGCACCGCAGGTCCAAATAATAGCGTGATCACCACTGCTGCTGATGGAGGTACCAACGATGCACTCAACAGGGTAGAGACATCCACCAGAACCGGATACTACCTGCGGAAATTACTCCGTCAAGATGTAAACCTAAACCCCAATTCTACTAATCAGCAGGTGCATGTGAAGCCAAGAATCAGGTACACTGAGATTTTCCTGATCTATGCTGAAGCAGCCAATGAGGCCTATGGCCCCACCGGAACCGGAGCTGCGGGATACTCTGCTTACGATGTGATCAAAGCCATCCGTCAGCGGGCCGGTATAGGCCTAGAAAATGGGGATCCATATCTAGAATCTGTGAAAAGCGATCAAGCTGCCATGCGCCAACTTATCAGAAATGAGCGCAGGCTGGAGTTGAGTTTTGAAGGGTTTAGATTCTGGGATCTGAGAAGATGGGATGCTGATCTCACCGAAACTGCCGAGGGGATTTACATTGAAGAAGGTGAGCATGAGGTGACCGATGTTGAAAACAGAGTGTACAGTGATTACATGATTTATGGACCTGTACCTTATAGTGAAACCCTGAAATTCTCTGAACTCAAGCAAAATACCGGATGGTAACCCTGACAGAAATGCTTACTCAGGTGAACAGTATTATACCTAATCGCACAGCACTATGAAAAATACTTCTTATATAATTTTGGCACTCTGTCTATTTCTGGCTTCATGTAAAAATGAAGATTGGGAGTTTCCTGATTTTGATTATCAGACAGTCTACTTTGCCTACCAGTACCCCGTGAGAACACTTACGCTAGGGGATGATATATTCGATACCTCCATGGACAATGAAGGTAAATTCAAAATTGTAGCTACCACTGGAGGGGTGTATTCCTCACCTCAAGATGTGCATCTGGACGTGGTAGTGGATGAAAGTCTCACTGAAGGATTGATGTTTGACTCTGATGGCAATATGGTGGAGCCACTTCCATCAGAATATTATCAACTGACAGCTCAGACTATCACCATCCCGAAAGGTGAAGTGACAGGAGGAGTGGAGATCCAGCTTAACAGTGGGTTCTTCAATGATCCAAAGGCCATCAAAAACGCTTATGTTTTGCCCTTGAGAATCACTCAGATCAGCAATGCTGATTCCATTCTCTCAGGAGTGCCACAAGTAGAAAATCCACAACGGAACAATCCAAACAACTGGGCAGTGCAGCCCAAGGACTTTGTGCTATATGCACTGAAATATGTCAATCCTTACCATGGCAACTACCTCAGAAGAGGGCAGGATGTTATCAAGGGGACTGAAGGCAATACCAGTCTGGATCAGACAGTGACCAGACACATGGAATTTGTGGTGGATGATGAGGTGAATTCCTTGCATACCCGATCACTGAATGAGGTGGAGTTTCCGCTTTCTTTTCCCGGTGTAGACGGGGAAAATATCACAGCAGATTTGCTGTTGACCTTTGATGAGGACGGGAACTGTACTGTTTCTCCTTTAGGAAATGGATATACTGCTACAGGCACCGGTAAGTTTGTCTCCAAAGGAGAAAAGAACAGCTGGGGCAATCAGGACAGAGATGTACTTTACCTGGATTATCAAATCAACCTTCAGGAGATGCAAATCGAAACCATGGATACTCTAGTGGTCAGAGATCGCGGAGTAGGCTTCGAGACCTTCACCCCAGTGAATTCTAACAACTAAAAAAACGCCACAAAATGATGAAACAAGTATATGTCAAATATTTAAGCGTTTTAGCTATTTCTATAGGATTCAGTTCCTGTGTGGAATACACGGAGACAGATGATTTTCAAGTAGAAAAACCCGAAGAAATAGCCGCTCAGGAAGCATTGAATGCCTACGGGGTCCTCCCTAGCTACGTTGATACCATTGCCTATCCGAACTTTAAGTTGGGAGGGGCAATAGACATGAACCAATACAACAGCAGGGGAGTAATGTACCGTCTGATCAATAGCAACTTCAATGAAGTTACAGCCGGATATGGCATGAAGCATGGAGCCATAGTACAGTCCAACGGAAGCATGGACTTCTCGAATGTAACCGCTACCATAGAAGCAGCGCAGGCTGCCGGAACTAGCATTTTTGGACATACTTTGATCTGGCATGCCAATCAAAATGCGACTTACCTCAATAGCCTACTTGAGCCGCTAATCGTGACCTCTCCGCCTTTTAATAATGATTTGGACTTATCCGCTCCTATGGGTGGATCCTTAGCGGGATGGATGACCACCGGTGATGTGATGATAGGAGCAGGCGAAGGAATGGGTGAGGGGACAGATGCTTTTGTGCTCACTTCCGGCTCGGGTACTGAGCCAGAAAGTGTACAATTGACTACTCCTTCTATTCCAGTGATTCCAGGCAAAGAATATGAAGTGATAGTCTATGTCAAGTCGGATGTTCCCGGACAGGGAGGGATTACTTTCGAAGGATTGAGCGATAACGCTCCAGCTATTGACTGGATGAATACAGGAGTAGATAGCACAGCTTTTGGAACCAGTATTTCTTGGCAGGAAATCAGGTTCCGAGTAAGTGATTTTGAAGGAGATTCCTTCAAGATGAACTTCAATTTTGGATACATGCCTTCCACCTCTTACAGCATTGATATCAATAACCTGTACGTCTATGATGTGGATGGAGATCCTATTATTAGTAACCTGATCGCCGATGGGGATTTCGAAAATGGTACCGGCTGGGGAGGCTGGGGCAATGGCTCTTCCCGTGGTGTGACTGAAGATGGGATGGGTTTTGGTGGTACTGGCAAAGCTTTCTACGTGACCAATCCATCTATAACTGGTGGCTTTTGGGAAGTGCAGACTGCATACGACTTGGCAGAACCTGTGGAGAACGGTCAGGAGTACAAGTTGTCATTCTGGGTGAAAGGGGATGCAGAGGGCATCATTAGACCAGAACTACAAAGTCCCAACTATTCTTCCAATGGATTTGGGCAGGTCAGCGTGACCACAGAATGGAAACAAGTAGAGTTAAGTACCCTGGTGACTGCCGATGACAGGCAGAGATTTGTGATTTCCTATGGGGAATTTGCAGGGACAGTTTATCTAGACAATGTAGT
Source organism: Algoriphagus sp. TR-M9 (assembly GCF_027594545.1). Classification (NCBI taxonomy): domain Bacteria; kingdom Pseudomonadati; phylum Bacteroidota; class Cytophagia; order Cytophagales; family Cyclobacteriaceae; genus Algoriphagus; species Algoriphagus halophytocola. The sequence goes on from NZ_CP115160.1 coordinate 1,204,809, forward strand.
CCTCAGTCCAGCAGAAGCTACGGGCGGTTCCACTACCTTGGTGCCCAAAACAGAAGATGAGAAATATTCTATAGTCTCAGGCGAGTTTGAGCGCTGGATGGAAGGTATGCTTTCTACTTCTAAGGATTACATCAAAGCATGGGATGTGGTGAATGAGCCTATGGATGATGCCAACCCTTCAGAGATCAAAACCGGAATTGGCAATCCAGATATTCCATCAGATCATTTCTACTGGCAGGATTATTTAGGAAAAGACTATGCGGTTCGCGCATTTGAATTGGCAGAACAATATGGTAATCCGGATGATATCTTATTTGTCAATGATTATAACCTGGAATATAGCCTGGAAAAATGCCAAGGACTCATTGATTATGTCAATTACATAGAAAGTAAAGGCGTGACTGTGGATGGTATTGGTACCCAGATGCATATCAGCTTAGATTCGGATAAGGACAAGATCGTCTCTATGTTTCAAATGCTGGCCGCAACAGGCAAGTTGATTAAGGTTTCCGAACTGGATATCAGAGTGAATTCGAGCAATCCTACCCCTGAGGCGCTGCAGCTACAGCGGGAAATGTACAAATTCGTCGCGGATATGTACACCGAACATATTCCTGCTGCCCAACGCTATGGTATTACCATTTGGGGAGTTACTGACAGTCCTGAAAATGCCAATTGGCTTCCGGGTGAGAAGCAGGGACTTTGGGATATCAACCTCAACCGTAAACCTGCTTATGCTGGTTTTGCGGAAGGACTTGAAGGCATGTAAAAAAACCATTTTAACCTATGCACCAAAGGCTGGAAAGCTCCGGTGCGTAGGTTTTTTATTTTGCGAGAAGGATTTTTGTAACCCGATCTATTTATCCTTTATCCATTATTTACCATGGATCAATTTTAACGGTAGGTTCTTTTGTTTAAATTATTGATTTTTAAGGAACTATCTATTTTTACTTTTAACCAAAGATGAAATGAAGCATGATCTGGAAGACCTAGTGCAGTTAGATGAGCTGTTGAAAAAAGGTGTAATCTCCCAAGATGAATTTGAAAAAGCGAAGAAAAAAATATTAGGCAGTGGGAGCTTTGGGGTAGGCAATAACTTACTCGGTTTGAATGAGAACACCTATTGCTTTTTGATCCATATAGCTATGCTTTTAGGATTTGTTCATGTGATTTTGGGACTGATTGTACCGGTAGTGCTTTGGTCACTTAACAGAGAGCAAAATAGGACCATAGATATGCATGGAAAAAATGTAATCAATTGGATTTTGAGCCTGATGATTTATATGGGTATTTGCCTAATTATGGTTTTTCCGCTAAGCAATTTGATGAATATTTCATACAATTTTTCTATTGATATTAGCGCTTTACCTAGCTTGTTTTCAGGTTTTTTGCCTATTTCTATTCTTATGTTTTTAAACCTGGTTTTCATATTAATAGCCAGTCTGAAAGCCAGCGTAGGAAAATTTTGGAGGTATCCTCTGGCTATTCGTTTTTTTAAACTTTCACAGTAACCCTTAATCAATGACCTTAAACCTATTTAACCTATGAACAAACATTCTCTTATTCTTATTTTCCTCTGGGTATGTAGCAGTTCACTCTGCTTTTCGCAATCCAGCTCTTCTGAAATCAAGGAGGATTTCAAACCTTCCACTAAAAACCAACCGGGTAAAGAATACCCACAAGTGAATTCGCAGGGCTATGCCAGGTTCCGAGTAGAGGCACCGCAGGCTCAAAGTGTGAATGTGAGCCTGGGACTGGGCGGAAGAGGTGGAACAGACTTGACCAAAAATGCGGATGGTGTATGGACTGGCACCACGGCAGGGCCGATGGACGAAGGATTTCATTATTATCACCTGACTATTGATGGAGGAGTGTTTAACGATCCCGGGGCAAAGAATTACTATGGTTCTACCCGCTGGGAAAGTGGGATAGAGATTCCTGCCCATGATCAGGATTTCTACGCATTGAAGGCTGTGCCTCATGGCAATGTGCAGCAAATTCTATTTCCTTCACCGAGCACCGGTACCTCCAGGAGAGCTTTTGTATATACTCCTCCCGGGTATAGTCAGGAGACTTCCAAGCGCTACCCGGTTCTCTACCTTCAGCATGGCTGGGGAGAGGATGAGACCGCATGGAGCAATCAGGGACATGCAAATTTGATCATGGACAACTTAATAGCAGCAGGAAAAGTGGAGCCTTTTCTGATCGTGATGACTTACGGCATGACCAACGAAGTCAAATTTGGAGGCCTGAGAGATTTTAAAATTGAGCCTTTTCAGACGGTTTTGGTTGATGAGCTGATTCCCTATGTAGATGCTAATTTTAGAACTCTGGCAGACCGGGAGCACCGGGCCATGGGCGGGCTCTCTATGGGAGGGATGGAGACCCATTCTATTACCCTGAACAAACCGGAGGTGTTTTCCAGATATGCATTACTGAGTGGAGGTATCTATACAGCAGATGAACTGAAAGATTCGGAAAAGCCTGCGTTGATTTTTATCAGTGCTGGGAGTAAAGAAAACCCAGATCGGGTAAGAAGTGCGGTGACTGCACTTCAGGATGCTGGCTACCATGCAGTGTCTTATGTGTCGGAGGGCACCGCCCATGAGTTTCAGACCTGGAGAAGAAGCCTTCATGAGCTTGCGCCTATTTTGTTTCAAACCAAGTAGCCCGATGGCTACTGTAAATATCAATCACTAACAGAACCTATTTAACCATGATACTCAAAAAATCCATTCCTTTTGTTTTGCTGAGCTTTCTATTTGCTGCGCAAAGCCCAAAGCAGGAGAGCTTAAAAGCTATTTTCGCAGATAGCTACCACATAGGCGTAGCGCTGAATGCCTGGCAGGTAAACAGCACAGATGCCAAGGTAAATGCAGTCATACAGGAAAATTTTAACAGCCTTAGTCCTGAAAATGGCCTGAAATGGGAGCGGGTACATCCTGAACCTGAGCAATATAATTTTGACTTTGGAGATCAATATGTGGCATTGGGAGAAAAGATGGACGCTTTCACCATAGGTCACTGCCTGGTTTGGCATCAGCAGACTCCTCGCTGGGTTTTTCAAGGTGAAGACAATGCGCCTAAATCCAAAGAAGCACTGCTCGCCACCATGGAGGAGCATATTGAGGCAGTGGCTGGTAGGTATAAAGGCAAAATTCAGGGTTGGGATGTAGTGAATGAGGCATTTAATGAGGACGGTTCATTTCGTCAGTCAGCTTGGTTCAAGATTGCAGGCAAGGACTTCATGAAAGCAGCTTTCCGCAAGGCGCAGGAAGTAGATCCAGAGGCAGAGTTGTATTACAATGACTATAATGTGTGGAGAGCTTCTAAGCGAAAAGGCATCTTAGATTTTGCTAAGGAGATGGTGGCTGAAGGAATAAAAGTAGATGCCATAGGTATGCAAGGCCATTATCAGCTTGAGACGCCTACTTTGGAAGAGATAGAGCAGGGAATCATTGATATTCATGAGGCAGGATTTAAAGTGATGATCACGGAATTGGATGTGGATGTACTGCCTAGACCCAGAAGAGCAGAGGGAGCGGATTTGAATATGAATTTTGCAAATTCGGATGAGTATAATCCATACAAGGATGGTATCACCCCAGAAGCAGAGGCCAAACTAGCGGAGCGCTACGCTGCCATTTTCAAAATTTATGAAAAGCACAAAGACAAAATCACCAGAGTTACATTCTGGGGATTGGGTGATAGAAACAGCTGGTTGAATAATTTCCCGGTCCGGGGTAGAACGAATTACCCGCTGCTTTTTGATAGAAACCTAGATCCCAAAACCGAAGTAATCGCAAAAATAGCCAGTGTGGTGGAGTAGGGTAAGGCGAAAATATACCGAAACGTATGCTAATGGGAATCCTTATTCTTTACTTTTAGATAGGGCAGAGCAAAGCGATCCCAAGTAATCATAAACGGTTCCTATGCTGGAATTAAATGGTAATGCAGTAGGCCTGCTTAACTTCTAGAGGTAGCTGTACAGGCAGTTCAAAACGGAGAAAGATACTTCATTTTGGACTGCCTGTTTTGTTTCATAGCCAGGAATATTTCACTCCTTCAAATCGAATGGTTTATCGGTAGATTTGGTGGCAATAAAGGCATTCATAGTACTATTCTTTGGGGATGACTGTGACTTCCAGTGAATGGTAAACATTTCTCCTTGCTTCCAGCTCCTCAGTGAATTTTTTCAGCCATTCATCCTTTACCTCTTCTCTATAGGTATTTACGATGCGAATACTTCCAACCCCAACTTTATACACATACGCGGCACCATCTCTACCAACTTCATCAGCGCTTTTGCTGACTATATTCCCACGGGTACCATCCTGACGTATTACCTGAAATTGAAACCCTGCCGGCTCTACTTCAGTGGTGAATTTGGCCTCAAAGCCACCATTTGATATGGTGTATTCTACTCCAGTCGGCGAAATGGGCGTCTCCCTTTTGTTGACAGGTACAAAGATTTCCCAACCTACAATAAACTGGATTTTATCCTGGATCTGAATGATGGCCTGATCCTGCCCGATCTTGGTTCTGTTTTGTCCCTGCTTAATGTAAGTACTCACCCGGACTGTATCCACAGCATCTTCAGGTACGCTGCCGGCTTTTACTGAGGCAAAGTACTGGACGTTTCTTTTGGAGCTGGAAAAACTGTTCCCTTCATGAATATCATCAAATAGGTATCCATATTTTCCTGTAGTTGACCATTCATATTCGATGACCTGCCCATCGGCAACAGATGATTTGATAAAAGCAGAAAGCTCCTTGGTGTTTCCTGGAGAAACATTGGAATCTCTAGGTTCCAGGTTGATTTCAATTTCTTTTGCAGTGATTTCAAATACCTCCAAACTTCTGGAATTTTGGATGTCATGAACTTTTCTGGCATAGTCTGAACCTTTGAGCATCAGATCAATTGTAGTGAGGATTTTTGCTTTTCTGACTGCGCTTTTACTGAAATCCTCCAAACTCGGTTTAGGTAGGTTGGCAGGTGCATTTTCCCAAATGACCTCTGCTGCTACGCGGGCCAAATCCTCCAGAAAGATAGAGCCAAACTGATTGTAGCCCACCGTGAAAAAATCACGAACTGCTTCAGAAAGCTCTCCATTTTGGATTTTTGCACTTACACTGGGCATTTGATCTACATATCCCGCCACTGCCACTGTCATGGCTTCCCAAAAATCCTGTTGGGTTTTGGGGGCTCCTGTATTTTTAGAAGCTGTGGCTTTGGCTGTGAGGCCATCCGCAATTAGTGGAACCACAAAGTCCAAAGTGAATGTGAGCATAATCAGTTTAGTCCGTTCTTCGATTTCAGTCTGATTGAGATTTTGTCCACCCTTCCCCATTCCTATAGTCCGAAGCTGCCAAGTGGCTTCTTTTTCATCTAGATTCAGCGGGATTTCTATTGGATCCGTGTTTACACGAAAGGATTTTTCGGTATTTCCCAGTAGGTAGTCATAAACGGTACCGGAGAAGCTGGTGATACCGGTGACCACAGGAATTTCGATGATCTGATCTGGAACTTTTGAATTGTTCGAGGCCGGAAATTCATTGATCTCTTCCTCTTGCCCGGCTTCATTCACTTTTTTGGTTTTGTATAGAAATCCCGTGACCCGTCTTCGGAAGGTATTGGCCACTTCAAACTGACTCAAGCCGGTCTGATAGACCTGTAATCCGCTTTTAATATTACCATTTACCAAAAGATCAGAAGCCTTGGTCTCTTCCCATACTCTTGCATCGGGGAAATTGGGCTCATTATCCCCAATCAGCTTTCCCAACAGTTCCCCCATTTTTGGATCTGCCAAAAAGTACGGATCATCTTGATAAGCCTGTTCTACCATTGTTTTCCATTCCTGCCAAATCGGAAAGGACTCTACTTCCTCAAAAAACTTAGAGGCTAGCTCGGGTTCAAAAAATGGACCACTGAGACCCCAATACAGGAGGGTTTTGGCTGTAGAATTCAAATCCAGCTGTTGATGTTCCTCATCTACAAGCCCTACGAGTAAAAGTCTGTTTTGTCCGTCAAACAAATAAGAAAAAGCCGACTCTGAGGGGAATTTCATGACCTTGCCTTGATTTTGTCCATCCACCTCGCTGGATTTATCCCAAGACCAAAGGCTGGCAGCAGACAGGTCTGGCTGAGTGCCTTCGGGAAATATCAAGGCGACCGGATAGGTGTTATACCCTTCCAGGGGATCCGTCTGCTGCGGAGCCTGTGGAAGTGAGTCCTCTTCCTTGGTGCAGGAAAGACAAACAAAAAAGGAGATAGTAAGACTTAATAGAATTCTATTTTTCATGTGTTTATAATTTTTTTTAAGGTCAATACCTGTCCCGATACCTCGGGATGGAATCTTTGCATGAATTATAATCATCCCTCTGTGTGTCGCTTCGGGTCATGCTTGATTTCATAATAAAGTAGCGTTTGTATAAATGGAAGTGTTATTTCCAAAGCAGATTCATTCCAAAAGAGAACTGGAAGGTGTTTTCGGTGAAAAGAGAAGGATGCGTGTAGATTTCTTCATTTAGGGAGGAAACCAGTTTTCCAGTGATCAGATTGACCTCTAGGTCAAAAGGTAATTTGCCTTCGGTGAGCTGATGAGTCGGGATCAAGGTTCCATATCCCCAAGAGAATCCGGCCCGATTTCCGGTTACCCAAATGTCGCCATCGTCTTGGGTTCCAGTTGGTCCTTTTTCGGTGAAATAGCCCATTCGCAGGGCTATTCGCTCATAGAACCAAGCCTCCGCTCCAATACCAAAGGCGGTGTTATATTCATCATCCGTATTATTCTCCGGTCCTCCCGGTAGGTAGTCCTGAAACTGTATGTCCAGACGCAGATCTACTGCGTGAGCAGTGTTTTCAAAATAGGCTTTTCCCTCAGTCAGGCTGGATTTCAATGGAATTTGAAAGGCATAACCAGCGCCAAGTCTTAATATAATTGGCAAATATCCCACGTCCTCTGCGTCCTGGTAGCTCTGGGTCGTTTCATCCTGAAACAAAAAGTTAAAAAGAGACATCGCCCCAAAGATTCGTTGGTTTTGAATTTTTTCGGTTTTAAAGAGCTGTAATTGCTTTTCGTATTGGAGGCCGAGACTTGGGACAAAATCCGCGTTGGTTTTCTCCCCATTGATGGCATTTTCCTGCATCATATTGGCACTGATACCAGCCTGCAATCCTTCCATGATTTCATAAGCCGCCAAAACGGAAATTGCCCGCTGGGAAAAGTAATCTGTATCAAAAGTCTGCCAACCAATGATGGTGGTCCATACAGGATCGGGATTTTGATAGCTAAAATAGGAGAGGCCGACAGTGAATTTGTCTTTCACTTTAAAAGCTCCTCCGGCAAAGTAATATCGGGACTTTGGTCGATAGGAATGTCCATTTGCGTAATTGGCGTAGGCCTGAATAGGAGCGGTGGAACTTCCTATTGAGGCTGGATTGTAAAATGAGTTTTCGATTCCCGACTTTGTAAGTGTCGTGAACCCCATTCCCTGAGCTCTGGCGCTGGTTGATTGATTATTAAACAGTCCAAAATATCCAGGCGGATAGTAATAAGAGGTCTGAGAATAAGAGGAAAAACTGAAACAAATCCCCAAGAATAAAAAGAATAGCTTTTTCATGTGTTTATACTTTGTCTTTTAAAAGTCATATGGAATCTAGCTTGTTGAAAAGTTTGCTTAGTCAAGCTCGAAGTCATACGATGCGTGGTTTTATTACACATCGATTGAGATCAAAAAAGTCATCAAGATTTTATGCCTTTTTCAAAAAAAATCCTCGATTCAACATGAACCGAGGACTATCATAGGATGAAGGGTAGAATTCTAGAGTTTTTATCCAGGATCCTTCAGACGGATGACCACTTGTGCTTTACCACTGTATTTTCCTGCTTCGGCAGCGAATCCCCCACAGTCAGGCCAGCCTTTATTTACTGGTTTGCTTCCTGATTTGACAAAAACATAACTGAATTCATATTGTCCATTTTCATCTGGTGCTTTGTTTGCACTCCAAGAAGCGCTGCGTCCGATCATCACATTAGCACCGGGTGAAAAGTCAATAATCCGTGCGGTGTAAGAAATGGCATCTGGATCGGGCTGGATTAGAAAATGTACCCCAGATCCGCAATTTAGGTAGTTGCCGGTTTGGTTGGAGAATGATTTCACCTGTAAGTCTACCGTGATGATTTTGATATTTTCGGAGTTGTCTATCTCGATTTCCAAAGTCAATTCTTCATATAGGAAATATTCCCCGTCAACGGCTGATTTTTCATAGATCCTAGCCTTAACAGTTTCTTTACCTTTTTCTGTATCCTCATCCGTACAGAGGTAGCGTATGGAATTGGTATCGTAAGTGGTGATGACTGTCGAATTTTCTGCAAAATTCACCAGTCGACCATGTTTTCCTTCTGTTGACCAAACCACTTTTTTTCCTGAAAAATCCGCATCCCTCAGGTTAACTGGCTCTATATATAGTTTTGCCGAGCTGATCTGATCTTCTTTTCCTGAAAGAACCAATCCACCGGGCTTGAGCATATAACTGCTCTTTTTGAGATTCAAGACGGTAGTGTCCCTACCGATAAGTTCATTTTTATAATAGGCTTCTACGTAAACATATTCGAAGTTATTTTCCTCCGGTAAATCTGCTGCGCTGGTTTCTGAATAATAAATAATCTCTTTATCTGAACTGTCAAAACTTTTGCCTTTGTTGCCTTTTCGGTCTTGGATGTAGCCGAATTTCCCAGAAGTGATCCATTTGAAATAGGGGAAGTTATCTCCACCTTCTTCTTCAAGATTTTTGATCTCTGCTTTGATTTCTTTATTGCCCCGGCTGGAAACTGTAGCCTCGGCAGGAAGCAGACTGACTTTGGCAGAACGGGCATGAATGGTCCATTCCTCAATATTCTTTGACATGCTTATGCCGAAAGAAACTCTGGCAAGATCTTGTCCGGCCATGGCCGTGTTTACAATTTTTAGAATATTGGCAAACTTTCCGATGGCTTTGGTGTCCAGATTTTCTGAAACTCCCTCAATATCTATGTTCTGTTTGGAAGCAATGTATTTTGTCACATGGATAACTCCACCTAATACTTCTTCGAAGTTTTTATTACCTGCCCCTTCAAAAGCCAGATATTTCAGAAAATGGTCAAGTGCGCCTTTGTAGTCTCCTTCTTTGATTTTGTCATAGGTGCCTGGACTTGCATTGATGATGACTTCCATTTCGTCAATAAATGAAACCAGAGGTCCGTCTCCCACATTGAATCCAGCGGAGTTAAGTTCTCCTTTCCAACCTACCATCTGCATGCCTATTGGTAGGAAAAAATCCAAAACGAAGGTTTCCATAGAAAGTCTAATCTGCTTGATCTGCTCCTGATCAGTGAGCTGAATGGAATTATTGACACCTCCTGCTCCGACTACACGTACTTTGTAGGTTTTCTCATCTTCATTATCGGCAAGGGAAAGAGACTTGGGATCAGTAGTCACCACATCTCCAGCTTCAACGCTACCTTCTATTGCAGCTCCCATAGCTCCTGTGGCAGTGGTATATCCGGTAGTGGCATTGACAGGAAAATCCAATTCTGAACCAGTGCCTTTGCCTATGTTGCTCAAATGTTCGACAACCGATCCGTCGGTTTTTTTGGTCTTCATTTTATAAAAAAATGCATGAGCTCTTCTACGGTAATAGTTGCTGATGGCAATTTTTCCAAGTTCTTTTTCGAAAACCTGAATTCCGCTTTTGATGTCCGATTCATCGATGGCAATATCGGAAACCCTAGCTTGCTCGGCGATCTTGCTTCTGATGTCAAGCTCATTGGGTTTAGGGGAAAGTTTCTTCATCAATTCCTGAAGTGGTGCTTGATAGGAATTTCCTGATAATAGTTTGGGATCAGTCTTCCACATTTCCTCAAATTCATCCTGCCAGGCTTTTACTTCTTCGTAGTTTCCTATGTTTTTAAAAAATGGACTGGCAAGGTCTGCTTCACTCAGCCAATATCCAGAGGCCAGATAAATCAGGTAATTTGCTGTGGTGGCTGGACTTAAGGCTTTTTGATCCTCACTCAGGTATCCTGCTAGAAGCAATTGGCCTTCAGAGTTAAATAAATAAGCAATCTGACCTACGCTTGGAATCTTAATAGCTTTGGTTTTTCCATCGTTTTCAACAGGGAAGCTTTCGCCAAAAGACAGCAACTCTGAACCGGTTAAGTCTAAACTACTGCCCTCGGGCAATTGGATTTGAACATCCTGAAGTGTAAAATTCTTTTCTGGATTTTGCCCTGTGGGTGGATTGGTTGGAGTGAGAGGTTCAGTGTCATCCTGACAAGAAAGAGTCATCATCACTAAGAATAAAAATAGTAGCTTTTTCATATTGAGTACAATAAGTGGTTTAGTTACTCATCGTACTCGCACTCAGAAAGTCATCAAGCTTTGGTGAAAAATTATTCTAACTTTTCTAAAATTTCTTTTGCCTCTGGTTTGTTGGAATTGCTGAAGTATCCTTTTGCTTTTTCGGTTTGGCCGTTTCTTAGATAAAGTAAACCCAAGTACCATTCCGCATCTTGCTTAAATTCAGATGGATTTCCGGTTAAAATCTTTTCTAAATACTCCTGGCTTTCAATATAGTTTTCCAATTCCAGGTTGGCCATGGCTACGAAATAGAGCAAAGTGTCTCCGGTAGGTTTTTCCTCCAATAATGGCTGCCAGAGTGCCAAAGCCTCTTCATATTTCCCTTCTTTGAAATCCACCATGCCCCGGTCAAATTCATAAGAATCAGTTCCCGACATGGCGGTAATCAAGCCGGGGTCGGTTTCATAATAAGTGGTAAACAGCTTTTCGTGAGTTTCGGTGAAAAGAAATTGAAAACTAATCCATCCCACCAAAATCAATGCAATAGCTGCAGCCACTCCCCATATCCATTGAGGTAGCTGTCTGGTTTTAGATTTTTCTGCTGGGAAAGCCTTTTCGTGGATTTTGTCCAACTCAGTTTTCACTAAATACGATTCTAAATCTTGACGCAAGGCTTTTACTTCTTCCACCTTCAGGCTCCAATCTGCATCCTCAGCCTCCAACTCACGCAAGGCTTTCATCTGCATATCAGCAAGCGTCCCATCAAGTTTTGCTTCGATAAGTTCGTACTCTATTGGGGTGATATTTAAGTCCTTGGACATTAGCGTTTAATCAATTTTCGAAGCTTTTCCATGCATCGATATTTGTTGTTTTTTGCGGTTTGTGGGGTCCAGCCAAATTTCACAGCCAAATCTTCCAGCGATACTTTTTCATAATAAAAACGCTTCAGTAATTCCCTGCAGCTTTCTCCCAGATGTTGAAAAGCCTTTTCAAGATAGCCCAGCCTTTCATCTAGAAGAATTTCATCTTCCGAATCTGCCACTTCAATGGAGATGGCTCCCATAGAGCTTTCCATTTTATATCGGCTGGACCGGAGCCAGTCCAGCCATTTGTTTTTAGAAACCTGAAATAGAAATCCCTGCATCGCTGTGGCGTTTTGAGGCTGGAAATCTCCGTTTTTTACTTTTTGCCAGGCCACCAGAAAAGCCTCCTGAAAGATGTCTTTTGCCTGATCTTCATCTCCACTGTTTTGAAGTATATAGCTCCTCACTTTTGGAAAAACTTCCAGGTATAAGCCCGACATCACATCCCTTTGGTTCTCCTTGATACCCTGGATGAGTTGCTCTTGTGATAACTGACTGATCGAATCTTCTGGCATACTTGGCTAGTTGCCAAAAAGATACTAGTAAATCTAGTTTATCCCAAGTGTCACTGATTACAAATCCAACTAGAATTGGTCAATATCCTGATATGAGTCCATATTGTTGGTGATCAAGTTTACCATGAGTGCATCATGGGCATTGGCAAAGGTGTTATAATTGGATTGTGTATAATCTGCGTTTCCATTAAATATCAATGCTGCCGCCATGCCGTTAGAGTGAAACATATAGGCAGAACGGGTTCCGGGCAATGCTCCGTAGAAGAACTTGAACTGGTTAGAAATAGCGATTCCGTTGGCGAAACCTGGATTTACAGAAGATCCCTGAATAAACTGATTATAAGTAGCTGCCTGCAATAAATCGGGATTGGAAGAGCTACCGTCAATCGCCATCACAAAACGAAGCAGGTCTGGGGCAGTAGTTACGATACCCGCATCACCATCCCTTCGCTCCAGATTGAAATTGTATTCGTAACCTTTGGTACCACCTTGACCATAATAGATGGCTTCATTCGGCTGTCTGCCTTGTGTTCCATTTTTACCGAGAACAGTTGCTCTCATCTCCAGCGGGTCGGTGATCCGTTCTTTGATAAACTGTGCATAGCTCTTGCCTGATACTTTTTCAACGATTCGGGCGGCCACGAAATAATTGGTGTTGATATACCAGTATTGACTCCCTGGATTAAAGGTCAAAGTTGCATTATCCATCATCCAGTTAAAGAAGCCTTCATTAGTCCTTTGCTGCTCATAGTCAATAGCATCTCTATCTCCATTGACCACCCATCCTCCTGTAGTCATCTGAAGCAGGTTTTTTACGCTTACTTGCTGCACTCTGGAAGAGTAAGCTTTGCTGCCATAGGTAGTGCCAAGAATTCCACCTTCTCCAAACACCTTGTCATCTAGACTAATTTCTCCGTCTTGGACGAGTAACATGATTGCCATCCCGGTAAATGTTTTGGAGACACTTGCCACCCGCATCTGTGTTGTCGTTTCCATGGCTTTTGCCTGAGACTCATCGGCTACCCCGTAGGCTTTTTGATAGACCAGTTTTCCGTTTTTGGCTATGGCCAGACTTGCTCCGGGTAGGTTGTATTGACTAAGGAAGTTTTCGATTTGGCTGTCCACTGCCGCTATGTCCACCTGCTGTGCTGGGTTTTGTGGGGTAGGGTTAGGATCTGTTCCTTCTGAGCAGGCAAACTGTAGTGCTATTAGAGGAATTAGAAATAATCTGGAAATTGGAAGAAATTTATTTTTCATCTCAATGGAAGTTTATGGTTCTTTCCTTCACATCGGATGCTTATTCAAAAGTCATCAATTGCTATAAAATTTCTTTTTAAAGAACCAAGCAAGGAAGACAAGGGCAAGAAGTAAGGCTGCATAAAGTGGCCAAGGAGATTGCTTAGTTTCCAGCGCAACTGGCTCTGGATTCCCCAGGAGAATCAATCCGGACCAAAATGAAGGGTCTAGCGCTCTTCCTTTGGCTTTGGCTAGGTAGTTTAGTTTGGCCTTTCTTAGTGCTTCATCTTTGGGTAAGCCATCTTCCAAGAAGTCATAGAACTCAGCGGCAATGTTTACGCTGGTTTGCTCATCGATTTTCCAAAGCCCCATCAAAAGGGATTTGGTGCCGGAATAATTAAAAGCATGGGCCAGGGAGATCATTCCTTCTCCAGGAGAGTAGCTGGGTTTGCCGGATTCACAGGCCAGTAAAACCGCAAGTTCAGCGCTGAGGTCCAGTCCATAGATTTCACTGGCAAAAAGCTCATTGGGTTCAATGGGGTTTTCAGTTGACTTGGCAAAAACCAGTCTGGAATCGCCTGGATTCACATTGCTGGAGATAGCATGTGTACCAATATGGATAATACGGGTTTGTCCCGCTTCAACCCTAAAATTCTTCAGCGTAGAGCCATTTTCCAGGTAGGTTTTTGCCTCAAACTTAGAAGAAATATCCTCTACTAGTCGCCGGGTGAAAGGTTGGGGTAGGAGTTTCAAATAATCCAGATCTAGGAATTGCTGATCCAGAAATGACGCGCTATAGCTCTGTTTCATCCCATCAAAAAATCCGGGCGCAAAAGCGATCAACTGATCTTCATAGACACTTGCTGCTTGATCTTCTAGAAAAAGTAAACTGTACTGGTAGGAAAAGCTATGATCTGAAAGCAGAAAATGGTCCGTCAGTTCGGTCCAGTCCTGGATGGGGGCTTTGGTGAGGGTTTCAAAACTCAGATTGAATAACAAGCCTTCCGGTATGATAGCTATTCGCTGGGTGCTAATGAAAGGCTCACTCGGTTCCCAAATTAGGTTATATAGTTCATGCAGCAAAGCGGGCTGAATCTTGTTTTGGGAGGATTGTTCTGCCAGTTTTTCAAGCGCCTCAGTTAAAGCATCGGAGCTCAATGCAATCAACTTTTTTTCGTTATCTCGAATGGTCATGAGCCACCATTCTTGTCCAATATTCAGGTATCGGAGGTAGCTAATCTCAGGGTCTAGTTTGGAAAAAACTCTGGCTAGCACACTCTCACTAGTCTCAAAGTGGAGTTGATAATAGTTGGGGTAATTGACCTTAAGCGTATCCAAAAAGGCTGTCCACTCGCTATTTGCCTTTGCATAGGCTGATAAGTCTGTCACCTCGGCCTGCAAAGATTGCCGGAGCTGCTCTTTAAGTTCTTCTTCCCGATTTAAGATCTCTGCTGGCAAACCACCAAAATGTACTTGTTGATTTTTCTGAAGTCTGGATCTGATCTTGCGATATCTCGCATGCTCATGATAAGCAAGCAAGCGATCTAAATAGATTTCTTCACCACTTAATTGATAGAGTTCCAGTTCTATAAGCTCAAGAAACTCAAAATACTCCCGATTTACGTCGAGCTGAATGCTCACATCCGAAGGTTCAAATAAAAAATCTGACTGGGAGTCAATGATTTTTAATCCTTCCCTGAGTTCTTTCTCAATGGATTTTAGCAAGGATTCATCTACCTTTTCCAAATAATACCTGCTTCGATTCCTGATCAAAATAGGCTGGGACTTTAGAAACATTGCCTGTATAGAGTCCTTCGGGCTTTTACTGCGTGCCATCAAAAGATCGATTTGGCTTAAGGCATCCGAAGTGTATTGTAAGGCCTTTTGATAATTCTGCCCCAACTCATATATGGAAGCTTGATTGATGGTTTGATTATAGTCGAGATAGAGATTTTCAGAACCTACATCCGCGAGGTAATTTCGGGCTAGCGTAGATAATTGGATAGCCTCATCCATCTTCTTGTTTTCTGCCAGAAACTTGCTGAAGTTTTTTAAAAAATCCAGGTAAATCACATCGTAATCTCCTTGGACTTCTTGGTCAAAAATGGTTTTAGCTTTTCTGTATAGCGAATCTGCCTGTTCTTCATTTTGTAAATAATCCTCCATTCTAGCCAAAGTATTGATGGCGTCTGCCTGCCAATAACTGCTCTCCTCCTCCAGTTCCTGCATTTGCTTGAGTCCTTCCAAAAGAAATTCCCTTGACTGCTCGATTTGAATCATATCAAAGTAAACCTGTCCCAGCAGTATCCGGGATTTGGCTGTTTCCAAATCCTGATTCCCAAACTCTTCAGACTTTCTTTGAAAGGAAAATTCCAAAAGTTGCTTGGCCCGATGATAGGAACCCAACTGCCTATATAATCCGGCCAGATTGTCCATAGACCTGAAATAGGCTTGCAATACTTTTTGTTTCTCCAGCTCTTCTAAATCAGCAGCAAGGTATTTTTCCTGATAAGAAATCGTCAGGTTCATAGACTGCTCTGCTGCATCAAAATCACTCTGAGCCATCTGCACACCGGCTAGATTATTTAGAATTATACTCTTGCGATAGAATTGATTTCTGGGGGTAGGTTCAAGCTGGTCTATAGCTTCGATAGATTTTTGATAATAGAATGCTGCCGAATCCAGATTGGAATTATAGTAGGAGATGTTTCCTAAATAACTATTGGCGAAATAGACATTCTCGGGATCAGTCTGGGAAAGGTCCAGGCTCAGGACTTCATCCAGATGCTTTTTGGCTGCCGGTAGATCCATGTTTTTAATCGCCAGTCCGCCCAAATTCAGATAAATGTTACTGAATGCTTCCTGGGATTTTGGCTTTTCCTTTTTTGCCCAGTCCAGGGCTACTAAAGTTTGCTGATAAGCAGCAGTAGTATTTCCGGTGTATTCATACCAGTGGGCCAGACTTTTGGCCAGCCTACGTCTGAATGTGGCTTCTTCGGATAGATTTTCCCAGTTTTGGTAGGTTTCTTGGAGTTTCTGATCGGATTCTTTTTCTGCGAAATTTGCCTGAAGTATGCGTCCATAAATTTCCAGGTATTCTGGTAGGCTATCGTACAGCTTTTGGTCAATTAAACTCTGGGTAAATTCTTTGACCTCAGCCAATGCAGTGGAATGGGTGCCAGTTTCAAGCATTTTCTCCCAGCTGGCCTTCCTGTCGATAGTTTGTCCCCAAACAGCTGAAGCGAAAAAAAGAATAGGCAGAAAAAAGAATCTAAGCATCACTAGTGGTAAATACGGGATTTATACACACATCGAATAAGTTAAAAAAAGTCATCGGATTTTGGCTCAGTTCCGGGAGATTTGCTATCAATCTAGGGTATCAAAAACCTGATGAAAGCATGTTTTTGTAAGTTTTTCCGTCTTTGATGACTAAAAGCAAATTTTCAGATGGCTTGGTTATAAGACTTAAATCTTCAAGAAGATTGCCCTGGATCAATAGAATATCTGCCAAAGCTCCTTCTTCAATGACCCCAAGCTTGCCTGCATAAGGGCTCCTCTTTCCTGAGAGGGCAAGAAGTTCTCCGTTTACGGAGGTTGCCATTCTGAGTATCTCAAAATTAGAATACCATCGTTTCATTTTTAGTAGTTCATTTCCCTGTTTCATGGCTTTGGAAGCATCAAAAAGCACATCGGTTCCCCAAGCAGTTTTGATCCCGTATTTTTTTGCCAATGCAAAAGCGTTGTCTGTGCCTTGGTACATTTCCAATTGCTTAGCCCGGCTTTCCGGACTGAGGGTGGTATTTACCGCACCTGCCTCTTCGATAAAGGGCTGAAGGCTCCACCAGATTCCTTTTTCGGCCATTAATTGTGCCGTTTCCTCATCGATCAGCTGCCCATGATCAATACATTTTACACCGCCTTGGATTGCGTTTTGAATAGCTCTGGGCGTATAGGCATGGACAGTTACATAAGTTCCCCAGTTTTCTGCGGCATCTACGGCTGCTCTGAATTCCGCTACCGTGTATTGACTCACATCCAAGGGGTCATAAACCGAAGAAACACCTCCTCCTGCCATCAGTTTAATCTGCGAGGCTCCAAGCATTAATTGTTCCCGAGTTCTTTTCAAGACTTCATCGGCCCCATCGGCAATTGCCGCGGCATTGATCCTTTCGGAATAGCTGAGTCCTTTGGAACCGTCAGCAGGAACTTCATATGGAAGTCTGAAATCTCCATGGCCTCCGGTTTGGGAGAGAAAAGCTCCCGAAGGAAAAATTCTAGGCCCGGAAATAATACCTGCATCGATGGCTTTTTTGAGACCAAATACCGGCCCTCCCAAATCTCTTACACTGGTGAAGCCTCTTTGCAGCATGGCTTCTGCATTTCTGCCCGCAGCCAGATTGACAAAGCCTATATCTGAAGTCAACAAAGCAACCTGAGGCAAGGTGGCAAACATGGTATGGTAATGGGCATCTATTAACCCAGGCATTAAAAACATTCCCTGACCATCAATTTCCGTTGCGTCCACATCGGCAGGAAGCGTGATGCTATTTGTTGAAACCTGTTTGATCTTGTTTCCCTGAATCCAAACACTGCCTGGAAAAGTGGATTCATTAATTCCATCAAAAATTTCCACGTTTGAAATCACCAGGTTTGTTTCTTTCGTGTTCTGGGCAGTTAATGGGAGGGATAGAAAAACAGAAAACAAGGAAAACAACAGGAATCGAGGCAATGAAAAAGTCATCATGTGAGTAGAGTTAATTTTTATCAAGGTACAATTTGTTTTTAAATCAACTTAGATATCTACCTAATTTTCAGGTGGTCAGGGACGAGTAGGTATGCTTATTTTTGGGCAATGACCGCCTATAGGAAGTTTTCCACTTGTGATTGGATTGTTCAGTTCTCCAAATGCTGGTTTGGTATGCTGAAGGGAACAATTAGGGTGTTGGTGGAGCAGGATGTAGGGACGTTGTGCAAGGAAGGGTTCTTTTGATGAAGAGCTTAAATTGATACTAGAATTTTATGCGATTTGTTTGGTTTTCTATTGTTATGGTACTCATTTGTCACAGTTTTTATTTCATTTATAAAACAAGTAGAGCTTATTTTTAAGCAGAAAAATGCGTTCTGTATCTTGAGTGACGGTTTCACCGTAGCTAGAATTATGCACAAAACGGTTCAAGCCATTTCTAGAATATCATTTGCTGAATGGAAGAAGATTGTTCTAAAAGTAAAGGAACGCACTGATGATAATAATGTAGTTATTATTTCGGCAGGAGTAGGGTTTTTCGGCTTTTTAGCCATTTTTCCTGCGATTATGGCACTTATTTCCATTTATGGGTTTGTCATGGACCCCCAGCAAATAGAGGATCAGGTATCCAAAATCAGTTCTGTGATGCCAGAGCAGACCCATGAAATCCTCCAATATCGGGTCGATAACTTTATCAAACCCGAGGGTAAACCGCTAGGTTGGGGTACATTTTTCGGGATTCTCCTGGGTATTTGGATTGGCAATCTGGGTACAAAATCCTTGTTCAGAGGGATTAATATCGCTTATGGAACCGAAAGTAGAAGAGGAATCATCAAAAACAATGGGCTCACCCTGTTATTTACCTTTGGTGCTATCATCCTGATTATTCTAAGTGCCGCATTGATCGTGGCATTTCCGGCTATCATTGAGAAAATAGGTTTACCCGATCACATTGTAAGCCTTACCAGTTGGTTGCGCTGGCTAGTCATGGGTGTTGTTCTGGTGGGGAGTATTAGTCTGATCTATTATTTTGGACCAAAAAGAAGTCGGCCTGGGTTTATGTGGTGCATTCCGGGTGCTGTTTTAGCCAGCTCTTTGTGGCTATTGGCTTCCTGGGCATTTTCATTTTACATCCGTAATTTCTGGAACTTGGGTGAAATCTATGGATCTATTTCGGCTGTTATTTTCCTGATGTTGTGGCTCTTTATCAGCACTTTTATAGTTCTGTTAGGTGCTGAATTGAATTACGAAATAGAACGCCAAGCTATGCAGGAGTCGGGGCAAAAGTGATGATTAAAGTAGAATTGCTAGTGCCTTTACCTACCACAGAAATGAAAAGACCAGATTGCGTAAGGGGGAATCTGGTCTTTTCCGATTAGGTCAGAGCGATTCTTATGGAATGGGCTTGTTGGTGCTGACAGCAAGGCGATTCCATGCATTGATGGCAATTATAGCCAGGATCACCTGGGCCAAGTAGTTTTCTCCGAAAGTCCTCAACCCTTGATGGTAGCTCTCCCGACTCAGTCCATTTTCACTGATCAGGGTGACTTCCTCAGTGATCTGGAGAAGTGTTTTTTCTTCAGGAGTAAAAAGGTCTGTTTCTCTCCAGGCATTGAGCAATAGCACCCTTTGGATTTTTTCACCCTGCTTCAAAGCCTCCTTTGTATGCATGTCAATACAGAATGCACATTTGTTGAGCTGGGAGGCGCGGATCTTGATCAGTTCCTTATGAGTGGAGGTGAGTTCGGCTTGCTGGAGATACTTCTCTATTCCGAAAAGTGATTGATAACCTTTCGGTTCTACTTCGTCGATTTGCAATCTGGATTCCATGTTTTATAGGTTTTGTTGAAACATAGACCAAAGGTGTTTTTTTGAAATCCGAAAAAACTTGAACTGGATTAAGATCGCTTTTTCGATCGAAGTTTACTGAGGTATTCCGGCGTCAGCCCTAGGTAGGTCGCGAGTATATACTGGGGAACACGCTGCACAAAGTAGGGGAATTGCTCACTGAAGCTGTAAAAGATTTCCTCCTTGGAATAATTGAAGAGGTATTTTAGCCGGGTAAGCATGGCTCCATAGCCGATCTCATACATCTGGCGAAAGTAGGACTCCAATTCCGGATGATTTCTAAGCAAGGCAGTATAGTTTTCCCTTGAAATACTCCAGGCTACAGATTCTTCCACTGCCTGAATCGTGGCATCGGTCACTTTCTTTTTGTAAAAAGCCTGGTAGTCGGTGATCCACCAATTCTCCAGGGCAAATTGAATGGATTTTTCAACACCACGCTGGTCCACGAAGAAAGCGTGTACACAACCCCTTTCCACAAAAAACAGGTGGTCACAGAGTTGGTTTGCAGGTTGAAGGACTCCTTTTTTGCCAACTTCCAAACGCTGGAAGTATTCCGGGATTGATAGGCTAAGGTATGGTGTCAGCGGGATGAATTTCTGGATATGCTCTACTAGGGCTTGGGACATGGGGAAAAGCTTTTCAGAAATTTAAACAGTAGGCAGCAGATCCGAAAATAGAAGGGTAACTGTCTTGGTATCCTGCTTTTTCACGATACCCTTCATTTGACCCGGTTTAGGGTAGCTGTCTTTGAGTATATTCCTATGGTTTGTATTTTAGCATCCACCTGAAAAATGGAAGAAAATAGATCCAATAACCATTTATTGCCATGGCTGAGGGGCTTATCGGTTAAAGCAAAAAGCTAAGATTTAAGAATTTCTAATGGAAAACAGCGTAATCACAGCATTAAAAACTGAAAGGCTTATGCTTAGACCTATTGTTGCCAGTGATATTGATGCTGTTTTTAAAGGACTTTCTGACCCAGAGGTAATTAAATATTATGGGGTGAATTTTCAGTCCTTGGAAGCAACAAAAGAGCAAATGTCTTTTTACGAGGATCTGAAGAAAAATGGAACAGGAATATGGTTTGCCATTTGCTCTTTAGACAATACTGTATTTTTTGGTGCGGCAGGATTAAATGACCTAAATCAAGAGCATAAAAAAGCTGAAATTGGATTTTGGCTGATGAAGGAATTTTGGGGACAGGGCATTGTGGTGGAAGTATTGCAACTGATTTGTAATTATGGTTTTGATGTACTTGGACTACATAGAATTGAAGGATTTGTCGAGTCAAACAACCTAAAGTGTAAAAGGGCAATGTCAAAGCTTGACTTCCGGCTAGAAGGAACAATGATTGACAGTGAAATTAAAAATGGAGAATTTATTAGTTTAGATATTTACGCTAAGATTAATGCACAATGAAAGTCTTATACCTTTCGCTTCAATTTTGTATAGAGTTGGTGTAGGAGCCAATAGTCATTTTTTTTCCTTACTGAATGGCTTTAGGTGATTAAAAATAATTCTATTTAATCTCCTAAAGCTATTTGTTCATCGTTTGAGATTAAATATATCTGCAATACTGAGAACCAATAAAATGACTCAATCTGAACTTATACTATTGAATTTTACAGAGATTAGGAGAAGAAGCATAAAACTATGGAGTGAACTTCCTGAGCATCACTATAATTGGAAGCCCGATGAGAATGCGATGACTGCCAGAGAAATGGTCAGGCATGTTTTGGAAGCCGATTATGGATGGAATATCATCATCAATAGAGGAAATATGGCAAATTATCGATCGCCTTGGAAAAATCGACCCTTCATTAGCGTTGCTGATGAGATTGAATTTGCGGAGCCTTACCGAAAAACTTTTTTAGATAGCGTTCGGCGATTTTCGGATTCTCAATTAATTGAAACTGAAATCATTCACCCTGGTAATGGGAAAAAGAAAATGCTAGGGAAATATTTGTTAAGGATCGGATACCATGAATCTGTTCATGCTGGGCAATTCCTTTCGTATTTAAGGGCAATGAAAATTAATCGCCCAGAGATATGGGATTGAAAATAAAAAAACAAACAAAACCTATACGCAATGCGGGTTGAAGCGATAAACGAAAGGCCAGTGGTTTTAGCCCGCCATAGCTACGCTTTGCCGTTTTTGTTGCATACATTAAAAATTCAAGACGCAGCTTTGGCTACCGTTAGTACAAGATTGAAAGTTTCGGCTTTTCAATACCGCACTGCGCATAGCCAAAACGTTGTGTGTAATTAAAACCAACCAAAAAGTATACGACATTCGAAAATCTGCATAAGGAGTTTAACCTACTTCCATCCGACCTTTGTCTCATAATTTTTAACACAAAAAATAGACGAAAATGGAATAGTCAATGGCAAGTTGATCTTTGATCCAACCATTTTCTGTTATTTCTTGAGGGAATAAAAGGTGGATTGTATATCCCTTACTTTTTCAATTTTCCCTAAAATTATAGGGCTAGTTTGTAGGTAGAGGCCTTAATGCACCCTTGAATGGTATTTCTTCAAAAAGACTTTCAATTTTTTAAGAAAAGCTTTGCCAGACTGGCTGCCATCTCTTAGATTTGTCTTAATTTAAAATCAATCTAAATAAAAACAGTGAGTTAATCAGTAGATAGAAAAGAAGAAGCCACACGGCGGCAACCGTGTGGCTTCGGGTACTAAACTTTCTAATTCTCCAATTAAAAAGCGATGCAATATAACAAAATATTGTCCATTGTATTTCTGTGCAGTTTTTTCGCCTACCCGGCATTTGCACAGCAAAATACCAACCTAAATGGGCTTGTAACCGATCACAGCGGCAATTTCATTCCAGGGGTTCTGATCAAAATCTCTCCGATTTCCAAGGGGATCGTCACGGATGCCGATGGCAAGTTTTCCGTCAATCTTCCTTCAGGTAAAAACTACTCGCTGGAATTCTCCTTTCTTGGGTTCCTCGATTATACCGAGAAAATCACTTTAGGCTTTGAGACCAAATCACTCAGAATCACGCTGAGCGATGACACCAATGAACTAGAGGAATTTACGGTTCTAGGGAAGTCTGAACTTCGGGAAATAGTGGAAAAAGCCTTCAATGTGGAAGTAGTCGATGCCCGCAAACTTCACCACACTAACTTGGATTTAGGCCATGCTTTGGACAGGGTTTCAGGCGTGCGCGTTCGGGAAAGTGGAGGAGTGGGATCGAGGATGAATTTTTCCCTCAACGGTTTCTCCGGCAAGCAGGTGAAGTTCTTTATTGATGGGATTCCCATGGATGATTTTGGCTCTTCTTTCCAGCTGAATAATATCCCAATTAATCTGGCTGAGCGGATCGAAGTGTATAAAGGTGTTGTGCCGATAGGGCTTGGCGCAGATGCACTGGGTGGAGCTGTGAATATTGTCACCAAAAATGTCCAGAAAAACTATGTAGATGTAAGCTATTCCTACGGTTCATTTAACACGCATCGTTCGGTCATCAATACGGCATATGTTGCTAAATCAGGTTTCACTATACAGCTGAATGCTTTCCAAAATTACTCGGACAATAAGTATTGGGTGGATGTGGATGTGGCGGATATTGAGACAGGGAAATATTACCCTGATCAACGTGTCCGTAGGTTTCACGATACCTATCACAATGAGACATTCATCGCCCAACTTGGGGTGCAAGGGAAGCCGTATGCTGATAAGCTTTTGGTAGGACTGACTACCGGGAAAAATTACTCGGAAATCCAGACAGGAGCCCGCTTGGTGACGGTTTTTGGGCAGTGGCACCGCAAGGGCACTATCCTGATGCCCACATTCAAATACCAGAAAAATGACCTATTCATCCAAGGACTGGATGTGAATGTGAATGCCAATTACAATTTTGGCTCAGAGCAGAATATCGATACGGTCAATCGGCGTTACAACTGGTTTCAGCAGTACAAGGAATATGATGTACCGGGCGGAGAAAGGTCCTACACACTTTACAAATTCAATAACAACAATGCTGTACTGACGGCCAACGCGCACTACAACTTTGGGAAGATTCATACCATCGCGCTCAGCAATGTATTCAATAGTTTCAACAGAATTGGAAGCGATGCGCTGAATCCTGAAAATGACCGATACGAGGAACCTCGAAAGAGCCAAAAGAACATCACAGGATTAAGCTATCAGTTGAATTGGGAAGAAAAAGCCTCTATCTCCGCGTTCTCCAAAATCTATAACCAAACCAATTATTTTACCCTGTCTTACAATCCTTCCGGGGAGTATGGGGATGTGGCTTACCGCAACGAGCGGGAGAATTTCACCTACCCAGGGTTTGGCTTGACGGCTTCCTATTTTATTACCGGAAATATTCTGGCCAAGGCTTCTTTTGAGAAAAGCTATAGACTTCCCGAACCGGAAGAACTCTTTGGCGATATGGTAAATCTTCAGGGCAACCTGGACCTAAAGCCGGAGACCAGCTACAATTACAATGTAGGATTCAGTATCTGGAAACAGCTTAACGTAGATCACAGGATAGACATTTCTGCCAATGGTTTTTATCGGGATGCAAAAGACTTCATCCGTCCCCGTCTCAATAATAACCAGACGATGCAGGTGATGGACAATCTCTATAGCGTCACCAATATTGGCGTGGAGGGAGAAATTCGCTGGACGTTCAAGAGTCTTATTTCGGCTGGCGCAAATATCACTTACCAAAATCTCCGTAACAATACCGAATTCGAAGAAGGACAGACTATACCAAGTGTGGTCTATCGGGATCGGGTACCAAACATGCCTTACCTCTTTGGAAATGGGGATGTAAGTGTGATGTGGCAGGATGCTTTTGGAAAGGGCAATGACTTCAATTTCGGATACAACCTGCTTTACGTGCATGCTTTCTATCTCTACTGGCCCAGTCTGGGCAGCGAGAAGTTTGACGTGCCGCAACAGCTTTCACATGATATCAATTTGACCTATACCTCAGGGCAAAAAGGTAAGCTTCAGCTGATCGCTGAATGCAGAAATATCCTCGATAGCAAGCTCTATGACAACTTCAGCCTTCAAAAGCCAGGAAGGAGTTTTTCAGGCAAAATCAGATACTTCATTTATTAATTCTTCATCAATTCTTTTTCCTGAAACCTCAGGAAACTTAAACCACAAGTTAAAATCTTATGAAAACCAACTTTAACTATTTTTATGCTTTTGCTGCAGCCCTTACACTAGGATTTTCAAGCTGTGATTCGGATGACCCAGAACCTGGACCAGTGGCTCCAGTTGCGGAAAGCAGATTCATTATCGCATCTACGCCGCTGGCCTCAGACGGAGTGGCAGATTATTTATTGACCGCAGAAAGCCTGACCGAAGGGACGGTAAGTACCGTGGGCAATGGCGTTGAGCAGGACGGGACCTATCGCTACTATGTAACCCACAAAAACAAGTTTTTTAGTATGCTCTATGGTCAGGGAAATCCCGGTGCGGTGACGACCTACGAATTGAACGCTGAGGGTGCGTTGGAGAAATTGTCCGATTTCCAATCTGAAACTGTACAGGCTTTTGGCCCTATGAATGACGATATAGTAATGGCCAAGATCTCAAGAAACTCAGCTGATCCCTTAGCTTCATGGTATAGGTTGGATGCTGATCAACTTCAGATTGTTGCTGACGGAAAGTGGGATCAAGCGGAAATCGCAAATAACGGAGAGCAAGCATTTTTTACATGGGTGACCCAGGTGGGAGATAAGCTTTTTGCACCCTATTTCAGTATTAAAGCATGCTGCAACGACAGGTTTGGTACCGTTTATCCTGACAGTGCTTGGATTGCGGTGTTTGATTATCCGAGCATGGAACTGAATAAAGTGATTAAAGATAATCGTACCAGCTTTATCGGTAGGTATTTTCTTTCTGGTCTTGAAGTGGATGAAATGGGAGATACCTATGCTTTTTCCCCATCAATAGCTTCTTCCAACGGAGCAATGACTTCTACGCTACCTTCTGCGTTCACCAGGATCAAGGCTGGGGAATTGGAGTTTGACCAGTTCTATTATTTTAATGTGGAGGAGCTGGCTGATGATTACTATATCACGGCAAAAACCTATGCTGGCAATGGCAAATTCATCCTGACCATGAATAAAGAGAAGGGTGCTTATACGACTGGAAATCGCTTTGGTGTGGCTGATGTCTATAACAAAACCTTCACCTGGGTGACTGGTGCTCCTTCTGAATCCGAGATCGTGAACGTGACCATTAATAATTATTCTGCCAAAAATGGCCTTGCCTACATCGGTATCACTACAGAAACAGGAAGTTGGGTGTTTGAATTCAATGCCAATACCGCTACTGCCAAAGAAGGCCTGAAAGTCGAGGGCGGTGTGATCACAGCGATCAGCAAGCTGGATGTAGCAGAGTAAAATCTGAAAAATTAAGTCCTGGGAAATCAGCTGCATTTGGAGACTAAACCGACCTAGCTTTTATCCCAGGCACCAATTTTATTTCATCCAAACCTATCGTGTATGTCCTCATGCAGAACTGAAATTATCTATCAAAACGAGGAATTTGTTTTCACCAAATGCACCGACTGTGGCCGGATGGGGCTCATGTACAAGCAGGCAATGATCAGTTTTGACGAGCTCAATTTCAATGCCTTTTGCAGGTACATGGAGCGGATGGAGTTTGACTATGAGAAGTACTCCTTCTTTGATGGACATGATCGGGTAGTGATCGAGACCTATCATCCGGATGTGCAGTTCACGCTGCTTGAAGAAGAATTCTATCGGTTGAAAGCAAATGTGATTGAAGCTAATGCCCAGTTGAAGCTGCTGGAATTGATCCGTAGGATGTAGCGTAGGAGGATGATGGAAGGCCGAAGACCAGTCCAGCTTCTGGAGAAGCAGGGCAACCGGTGAAGCGGGAAAACCAAATTCAAATTAAAAAAAGCAATTGTGACTGCTGTGTAATGCTCGGTGAACTCAGCGGTTCTAAACCACAAAAAAATGAACACATCAAAATTAAAATCAGGTGGCCTGACGATGATGCTCTTTATGCTTGTCCTCGGAGCGCATGCACATGCACTTTGGATCCACACGGCTTCCAACAGTGAAATCGGGAAAACGCATCCTTATAAAATTTACTATGCCGATTATCAGGAAAATGCCATCGAACCAGTGGCAAAATGGTACTCCGATGTGAAGGAATTCGAACTTTGGTTGATCAGTCCATCGGGCAAGAAAACCAAGCTTGAGCCGACTGCAACAGAAACGTATTTTCAAGGGAGTTTTACCCCGGAAGAAGAAGGAGAATACCGTATGCAAATCTCCCATACCGCAGATCCAGGTGAGAGCAAAACTGCCTATCAGTTCAATGCCTACGCGCAGATTTGGGTGGGAAAAGGGAAGGCTTCTACTCAACCAGTTTCAGATCTGGCTTTGGTGAGAAATGCCAAATCTTCTGATCTCCAAGTCCTTTACAAAGGGGAAGCACTGCCTGAAGGAGAACTGGCTATCCTAGGCCCTGATGCAGAAACTCAGGAGTTGAAAACAAGTAAAAAGGGTAAAGTCAAAGTGGACTTGGATGGCAAAGGAACCTATTTCGCAGAGGCTACACATACTGAAAAGCTACCGGAAAATGATCCTTCCGGCTTGAAAGCTATCTGGAGATGTGCGACACAGGCGATTGAAATTGAATAAATGACAATTGAGTGGGTCACTTTTATAGCTGCTGTTTGAACTATGAGCTTTCTTTTTTCAACTCTCATTTTTCGCATCAAAGAAACCAACCTTGCAAGGTTTCTTTGATGCCCCTTCTTAATCCAAACTGATAATTACTTAAAACCAATTCATGATCTCCTTAATCATTTTACTCACCTGGATAGGCTTCGAGTTTTTCTATCAAACTTCCAAAAAAGCTGAACTGCACAGCCCAGAGTGGTTGGCCACTTGGTTTGGCGCCAATGAAGTACGGGCTAAAATCTATGGGGCAATTCTCTTAGGTGTCTCCTTAGTACTTTCTATCATTCAATTAGGCCTAGGATCCGGATTCTTCGCTTTCCTATGCATCCTAATGCTCATCGGGAGCTTGGTAGTCTTGATCTCCCCACTTCGGAAAGTGAAACTATCCTGGGTAATGGCAGGAATAGGGGTGCTCTTCCTAATCGAAATTCTCTGATTATGCCTGCAAATAAAAAATACTTAACCCCGACTTTTCTTCATCGATTTAGCCGAATCACTGCGGGTTTCCTCGGAGGGTATTTGGTTACTGTCTCTTTCTTTCTGGCATTTTCATTTTACTTCGAAAAAGTCTCTGTGCTCTTCACCTTGGTTTACGGTGGGTTTTTACTTTGGGTGAGCCTGATGATCATTGCCTTCATTGCCAAAAGCGGCTGGAAAATCTGGGGGATTTACCTCCTGCTCACACTTTGCTTTTCTGCAATCGTGTACCTCAATCAACCTTCACCTTCTCTATAATTCAACGCCATGAGCAACAGGATTTACAATACTCTTTTCCACACCCACACGATTTCCGGGATCATTATCAGTGTGGCCTTATACGTGATTTTCTTCGCAGGTTCCTTCTCTTTCTTTCGGGATGAAATCGTGAGTTGGGAGCGGAATGAGCCACTGGCGCAAGGTTGGAAGCTCGGAGAAATGGACTTTGACCGAGTAATGGATACGCTGGGAAAGGACAAGCCACTAATGGGAAGTACGATTGCTTTTAATCAACACTACGATGAGCAGCGGCTTTCTGCCACAGTCACACCACCGGTGGATACCGAAGCAACCGAAGGAGAGAGAAGAGGCAGGCGTGGAAATTTCATTTACCTGAATACACAGGATTTCAAAACCTATGATTATCAGAGTTCTTACTCTCTTGGAGAGTTTTTGTATAGACTACACTTCTTTGCGCAGTTGAATTTCTTTGGAAGATCAGGTTACCTGTTGGCTGGGTTGGTAGCCTTCTTTTTTCTCTTTGCAGTGATCACAGGAGTACTTGTCCACTGGAAAAAGATCATCAGCAACTTCTATGTTTTTCGGCCAAACAATAGCATTAAGAATCTCTGGACAGATGCGCATACGGCACTTGGGATTTTGGGCTTGCCTTATCAGTTTATGTTTGCGCTTACTGGGGTTTATATAATTGTTGGGTTGACGATCATGTCTCCTGCGATTATTTCATATGTCTACCAGGGTGATCAGGAGAAAGCTTACGATGATTTTGGATTTAATCCGCCAAAGTTTGAAGCAGCGGGTAAACCTTTAGACGCAGGTTTTTCTATCAATGAATTCCGTGATAAGGCACAGAAAAAATGGCCTGAATTCGTGATGAACCGTGCCACGATCTTCAATTTTGGAGATGAAAATATGCATGTGCTTTTCGAAGGGAAATCTTCTTTTGAAAGCAAGTTTGCCAGTTTGGGAAATGTGGTTTACAAGGTTTCCACCGGAGAGATTGTACAGGAGAAAAGCCCGATGGAAGGGGTTTCCTATCTGGATAGAGCCAGAGCGGTGATTGTGAGACTTCACTTCGGGGACTATGGAGGAATTGCGGTAAAGCTGATTTACTTTGGGCTTGGGATTTTGACCTGCTTTGTGATTTTATCAGGAGTGATGATCTGGCTGGTAGCCCGGGACAAAAAGCATGTTTCTGTTGCCAAGAGAAAATTTAACGCATGGCTGGTTTGGTTTTATTTGGCAGGTTGTCTGAGTATGTATCCGGTCACTGCGCTTACTTTTCTGATGGTGAAGCTGGGGCTACAGGATCCTGATGCAGATCGAATGGGATTCATTTTCCAGACCTATTTCTGGTCTTGGCTAGCGTTTACCTTGCTTTTTACCTTTCTGAGAAATAATTCTGTCACGAATAAATATACGCTACTCTCTGGTGGAATTATCGGTTTGCTGATTCCGGTAGCCAATGGAATTGTTACAGGAAATTGGCTTTGGGTGACTCTTGCAAATGGCTATTCCGACATCTTTTTGATTGATGCGTTTTGGCTGGTGATTTCTGTAAGTACGATTGTGATCGCATTGAAAATCAAACCCGGGAAAAAAGGTGAGGTGCCAAAAAATAGTGCTGCTAAACTGAAAACAGCATCTGTGGCAGTGGATTGATTTTTTGCAGTTGGCGGAGCTTGATTTGGACTCTGCCAGCTGCCTTTTTTGCACTCCCTTTATCACCTATTTAGCCTGATCCTGTCACACGAGGCAAGAGACTACGGCATAAAGCCAACGCGCTTGCCTTAAGCTGGTTTATTCCGTTTCCTCTTGCAGGTAGTGCCGCTCTCAGGCCGGGGCAGCTTCATAAGTATTTGTTAAGCAAGAACACTATGTAGATCCTATGCATATCATAGTTTAAGAATACCGACCGAAATGCGATTGGAAGAAAAGGGAACTAAGCAATCACGGGGTAGCAAAAGGCTGTCTTCATTTGGATAGAACTGTCCTACTTAGCAAAAGAACATTAATCCCATTTCTTACATAGAGTTGAAATGACTGAGGTTTCAAACCTGTTACTATGGGTTTAATTTGAGAATCGGTTAATACTGCTTATTAACTTTGCATAATAGTTTCTGCCAATCGGTATTTCTGAATCAGATATTTTGATAGTGGTGGAGCTAAAGGCCTCAATATTTTTAATATTGATGATGTACGATTTATGCACTCGGACAAATTGCTCTTCGGGCAATTTTTCCATCACCTCCTTGGTGGTATTTCTTAAGGTAAACTGCTTTCCTTTGACTACAATTTTGGTGTATGCTCCCTCTGCTTTGATCCATAAGATATTTTTAATCACTATTTTTTTCAGCCATCCACTTTCGCGAATAAAAAGCTCGGAAGCATATTTTTCGCCCACATTGTGAGGTATTGTAGATTCAATTTTACTGTGTTTAAAATTTTGAATAGCTAGTTCAATACTTGTTACTAGGTTTTCAGTTGAGAAGGGTTTTGTGATAAAACCATCCGGCTTGACATGACATACTTTTTCTACGATATCCTTACCTGAAGAGGAGGTCATGAATATGATGGGAACCATCAATGAGTTCCGTAATTCTTCTGCCAGATTTATACCTGTTTTTGTGCCTTTCAACTGAATGTCAAGTAAAATAGCATCAGGCACATTTTTTTCAATCCTTGAGTACGCATTATCGGCATTGTCCAATACTTCTGAAACCTCATACCCTTGAATAGTGAGCATTTCCTTGACATTATCGGATAGGCTTTGGTTATCCTCTACTAAAAGAATTTTAGTTTTACTTGACATCTTTTGTTTAAGCTTTAGTTTTATGAAAAAATAGGTTTAATTCATAACAGTGGTTAAACTACAAATAAAGTTTCGTAATTCTAAGAAGAGTACAATTAAAATTTAAAATGTTAAAAACTGAGCAAATATTAACAGCATTCAATAATGAGGACTTGGTTTTTTCATTGGAAACAGGGGAGCTGTTAAAAATCAGCGACAGAATAACCAGGTTGTTAGATACTCAAATTTTCGCTGGTTTTGATTCCTTAGTGGAGTATGAAGCTATCCTGGCCAGGTATTCAGTTGGGAATGATTTTCATGAAAGATTGAAACTTAAAGATTCAAATGACTTCTTTCTGGAAACAACACTACAAGTAGCTGGTGAGATTTATACAGTGAATGAGTTGATCTGGATGGATCGTGAGAATATGACCTTGCATATTTTTGTGTTTGTGGTCTCAGACAATAACTCATTTGATTTACCTGAAAGTTCTATGATCGAAATTGTGGATAAGATGCCAAATCCCTCTTTGTTGATTTCAGGAGATTTTACCGAGGTGCTGATTGCCAATGTCCCCATGATTCATTTGTTAAATCAACCAGTGTCAGAATTAGTAACGGGTTTTTATTTAGGTGATTTTTTCGCAGACCCTGAATTATTTCAAAAACTAATACATTGGGCACTTAAACCAGGGAGTAATAGACTTTCATTTCAGGCCAAACTTTATCTGTCAAACCCTGAAGGCAATTGGTTTGATATCACATTTTTCAAGGCAAAGGTAGATGATAAAGACTGTATTTTGATTTTGTTACTCAGTGCAGATAAAAGCAAAACAGATCAACTGAATTTGGAAAGGTCCAATAGTTTACTTTCCAATATAGTGGAAGTGCAAAAGCTGTTTTTGGCTCAAGAATACGAAGCAAAGCCTTACCAATTATTACTAACCAATATTCTTGGGGTAATTGAAGCCGAAATAGGATTTATAGGTGAGGTTGCCTTTGATTCGAGTAACAAGCAGGTCTTGAAAATACATGCTGCTACCGATATTTCAACAGCTGGCCCAGAAGCTTTTAAACTCTATGATAAGTATGTCAAAAACGATTTTTTATTTAGGCATTTTGACAATTTGTTTGGGGCATGCATCACAGAGTCCAAAGTGATACTTGAAAATAACCCTCCGCAAAATCCTCACACCAAAGGGAAGAAGATTCCAGGACATCCACAAATTGATAATTTCTTAGGGATTCCCATTCTAAAAGGTGATAAAGTAGTAGGGCTAATTGGACTTGGCAATAAGAAGGGAGGGTTTTGCGAGTCTGACATTCAGGAACTTGAGCCTTTTGCGTCCACCTACTCGGTGATTATTGAAGCCTATAACTATGAAACAGAAAAAATAAAATATGAGAAAGAGTCATTAGAAAAGGCATTGATTCTTTCTAAGGTAGCTGATTTTTCCCCAGATTTAATTGTAGTTGCAAATGATGAGTTTGAAATAGAATACCTTTCTAAGTCATCTGAGAAATTTATTGAAATGGGTATTGATGCCTCTACCATCAATAGGAAGATCCGTACTTTATTGAAAAAAACTTTGGTGGACAAATATAGCGTATCCAAAGACCTATTTAAATCCCGATTGAAAATCAGATCAAATTCAGGAAACAGTATTTGGCTGGAATCTATGATCAGTTTAATGCAGGATAGCCATAATCCCAAATTGATTGCTGTGATTAGGGATGTGTCAGTACAGGCTAGAACTGAGGAAAATCTAAAACTTTCACTGAAAAAAGAAAGGGAGTTTAATTCCTTTGTGAGTGATTTCATGAATACCGTTTCCCATGAATTTAAGACACCTCTAGCTACCATCATGTCTAGTCTGGAGCTTAGCAAACATTACCTTGACAGTATAGAGGAGCAAACTTCATTGGAGAGAGTCAAGTATCACTGTAGTAAAATCCAATCAGAAGTTAACAACCTTCATCAATTGGTTTCTCATTCACTTGACTTCAATAGGTTTGCTATACAGGGAACTGCCTTGAAAGAAGTACAGGTCAATTATAGAAAATTTATAGAGGCCTGTATCAACAAGTATGGCTTGAGATCAAGTATTGAATATCTTCCAGAAGTGGATCAATCTTTGGAAGTGCATATTGATAAGTTTATGATAGAAACCAGTTTGGTAAACATCATGACCAATGCAATCAAATATGGAGGTGAGAGCAAGCCAGAACTACGATTATTCAAGGAGGGGAAATGGTTTGGGTTTATGGTGACCGATCATGGGATTGGGATAAAAAAAGAAGAACTTTCTTATATTTTTACACCATTTTTTCGAGGATCAAATGTCAAAGGGATTGAAGGTACTGGTTTTGGTCTGGTAGCCGTTAAGAACTTCATTGAGATCCATGGAGGGAATATCCAAATTAAATCCGAGTATGGATTTGGTACCACAGTAGAGGTGCGATTACCGGTTTGATAGCCTGTTTTCGTTCAATATACCTTTAATTGTCATTGAATCCCTATTCTTTGTCATTAGAAAACGAAATTATGTAATTGTAGTGTTTGTTTAGACAATATATGATGTTTTTATAGTAATATAAAGGTGTTTTACTCTTTGAAAAATGAGTTTTATATATGCGTTTTGTTGTAGTTTTTAAGTTCGATTTTTGGAATAGATAGCTGTAAATTATTTCTCTAATTTCCATTTATATAGATGGGAATCGAATGGAATTAAAAGTTAGAAATAAAGCTGATTTTTTATGTTTTTTTGTGGCTTTCGTGTTAGGTTTTTTTGCTGTCCAACAAGCCTATGCAAGTAAGGTTTATGCAGATGCCGCATCAGGAATAGTTCCTTATAAGTTTACGCCATGTGGAGGAATTCTCCAAGCTGACTGCGAAGCATCAATCCTAAATATGGAAAATGCCTCTGGAGATCCAGATGAGTTTGCTGAACTGATTGCCAGTCCAGGAATACTGGTAGGGGTAGGTGCATATAAATCTAAAATTGAATTACGATTTGATTCTCCGCTACCGGCGAATACCACTACCTATATCAGGATTGGGACTGAAGAAAGCCTGTTGCAATCCTTATTGGGAGGAAGCTTGGGGGATGTGCTTTCCACGGTATTGGGGGCTGTATTGTTAGGAGAGCAAGAAATTATTATAGAAGCCCGAAATGAAGCTACTTCCATTGAATTAAGATCCAGCCTAGATGGGTTTGACTCAGGAAGGGTAAGGTTAGTCATGGATGGTTCAGGAGCGTACTTTATTGCTATCACACCTGATTCTACTTATGATCGAATTCACATCACCAACCAGTCTAATTCAATTGCTGGTCTTGGAAAGGAGTATTCATTGGAAGTTTACCATGCATTTTATTTTGAGCATAATCCATGTGATTATTTGGCTGAGTTTACCAGCTTCGACGGTTCTGGACTTACCCTGGATGCTTTATCCCTTAATACTCAAATAGAAGGTTTAAACCTAGCTATAGATGAGGATCTAGAAAACACCTATTCTGAAATATCTCTAGGGGTGGTAGGATTAGCAGGTTCTATGGAGCAAATGATTTACTTCAATAGCCCCGTTCAACCTGGGAATGAGGTTTTAGTGAGTATGGGTGCTGGTAAATCCTTATTGGATTTAGGGTTGCTGGATTATGTAGAGCTGGTCGTTTATTCCTCAGGTGTGGAAATAGAGACTTTCTCGGCTTCTTCCTTACTGGACTTGGATCTATTAGGTTTATTGGGAGAGGATGAGTTTTTTAAGTTACCGTTGATATCTGATTTGC
Source organism: Algoriphagus sp. TR-M9 (assembly GCF_027594545.1). Taxonomy (NCBI): domain Bacteria; kingdom Pseudomonadati; phylum Bacteroidota; class Cytophagia; order Cytophagales; family Cyclobacteriaceae; genus Algoriphagus; species Algoriphagus halophytocola. The sequence goes on from NZ_CP115160.1 coordinate 1,239,358, forward strand.
CCATAGATAAAATTGGGATAAGGATGTCATCTTTGGTAGGTTTAGGAGTGCTTGAGGGAAGTCTTAAGATAAGCGGTGTTACTGTGTCCCCAGTCCGACCTGAAGTTGTTAATGTGCCAGAGGAGGGATCATTTGTCATTTGTCAAGGAAATACAGTTACAGTCACTCCAATAAATGAAGCTGGAGGAGACTTGAATTGGTATATCTTGGATTCTGGCACTGAACAAATGCTTGGAACTGCTTCCTCATATACTACAGCTTCGGACCTTGAGCCTGGCGAATATGAATTTTTAGTGCGGTCAACCGATATACTCTGTGCTACTGAAAGTGAACCCTCTAACTTTAAAGTTAAAGTAAACCCAGTTCCAGACCCTGCCAATATCCAGGTCCTTCCCTCAGGCTATGTGGAGGTGGATGAAAATGGTAAATACATCTATGTAGAAGGCGAGAACCCAGTGACCCTTGACCCCAGTCACATCGACATGGAACAGCCAGGGGAATTCAAATGGTACCTGGATGAGACCATGATGTTGGAAATACAGGATGGTGATAATATTAGTGGTATTTCGTATGACCTTGATGGAGATATTATTACTATGACGGGGCTCAAATTCAGAGATGAACTAGATCCTTACAAGTTTTACCTGAATTTTGTTCCAGAGGAGGGTTGTGCTATGGGAGTGCCAAGGGAAGTTGATTTAAGTGCTATTGCCAGGATCTTAAACGTTTCGCTGCTGGAATTTTTAGCTATAGACCGGGGGAAACGAGGTGTACAGCTGAATTGGAAATTTGCAGGCCTGACCCAACAGGATATCGTCAAGGTAGAAAGGTCCGGTACAGAGCTAGATTTTGAAGAGTTGGCAAGTTTTTCCAACCTAGAGGGAATTGGGAATGCATTCAATGATGTAAATCCATTCCCGGGTAACAACTATTATAGACTTCAAATTGTTGATGTAGAGGGGCGGATTAAATTTACCTCCCAATTAGTTCGGTTTGAACTTCCCATTTTAGGAGTAAAAACCTTTGGCGTATTTCCTAATACCTTTGAAAATCAAATAAGCATTAGAAATCAAAGTAAGGATGCTACTTTTGCACAAATGGCACTTTTTTCAGGAGATGGTAGTGTTCTCAAAATTGTAGATTTCGAATTCAATGCCCGCACTACAGATTTTAGAATTATTGACCTAGATGAATTACCTGTCGGTAACTATGTGCTTCGCATTTACTTCAACGGTAAGAATGAGATCCATCATCTAATCAAACAGTAAGGAAAGATTTTAAGGGCTTGGAAATGAGTATAGTGTGTTCCTATTGTGTGTTTTTGTTATGAAAGTGTAGGGTTTTGTTAGGAAAAGGCAATGGTAATTATAATATGTGTGCCTTCGAACAAATTAATTTGTGCTTTAATGTCATTAATATGCATTTTATAATTAATGCTTAAGGTGGATTGGATTGTCAGTATAAAATGGAGGTAGTTTAAGATTTTCAATTATTATATTTGACTCATCATGATTTTGTGACAAATTTTTAATTCTATCTATGAGGACCGACCTGATTTTAGTCGATGATGACCCGATATCCCTGCTTATATCCAAGCACTTAATTGAGAAGGCTTGGCCAAGTCAGGATGTTTTAAGGGTAATGACATTTAACGTTCCTGTTGATTGCTTGTCATATTTATCACATTTGAAAAATGGCCAAAATGTAAGAATAGGAGCATTAAAGATTTTATTGGATTTAAATATGCCAGAAATCGATGGATGGAAGTTTATGAATCTGTTAGATAAGATCGATCCGGAGAAACTGATCAAAGTTGTAATCCATTCCTCTTCTAAAAACCCAAAGGACATGGAATTAGCTTTTTCTTATTCCCGTGTGGTCAATTATATACCAAAACCTATGGATAGTGCTAAGGTTTCTCAACTTTTAAATGATATGAATGTTACCTATAATCAGAAGAATAGTATGAATAATTTGAACCGGTAATTTTAATTTTTGAGGTGAATTACATTGGCTATTTAACTGTTTTCAGTATTTTTTGTAATCTGGCTGTTATTGGTTTACTCCTTTTCAAGGGGCTAAAAGTGAAATTTGAGCAAAAGTTGCTAATTTTTAATTTGGTACTTTTAATATGGCAAATAGGGGAACTGCTATTACGAATTCCAGCATCTTTAGATTTTATTTACAAGTTTGATCTTTATGCGTCCTCTTGTTATTTATTTATTGGGTATTTTCTACTGGAAGTGGTTTATGAATTAAAGTTGATAGTTGTCAATAGAGTGTATTTGATCAGGGTTTTGTTTTTTTCTGTTAGTTTGTTTTTTCTAATTTCATATCTCTCATATCCTGAACCTAGGTTGTTTCTGGCTTCTGAATATTTTGGCCTGGTTCAGGGATTTAGAAGTGGCTCTTTGGATATTTATTCAAGAGTTTGGATTGGGTTTTGTGTTATGATTGCTCTTTCAATTATAGCACGTTCGTTGTACGCAGAGAAAGTGAGTTTTAATAAGATAAGATTATTTTTTATCGCTCTCTTGGTTCCGTCTGTGTACGGTTTTATATTTCAGGTTGTTTTTCCAATCTACCTAGGTTATGAAGTTCCTGGAGCCACTGTTTTACTTTCTGTTTTTTCTATCGTTTCTTTAATCGTATTCAAAGATAATTTTATATTTTATAATTATTCTGATGAGAGTGTCTATGGATTGTTCAATAAGGTCAATTCCATTATGTTTGTATATGATGGGGGTGGATTTATCCATTTTTCCAATAACTTGTTTTCTAAGTATTTTCCAAATTGTAGATCTATTTTTGACTTAAAAGAGGGGGCTGTGTTCCTGGAAAAGGTGTCAGGATTTGGTTCAGTTGAAGAGTTGAGTAGGGGTAGTGGGAAAACTGATGAAGTTTTGATTACTGAAGAGCAAATTGGATCTGAGCGATTTCAATACATGTGCTATCCTATTTATAATGAGTCCAAAATTGAAGGAGGGATGGTGATTGGTATTAATGTGACAAAGTACTACCAGATTAGAAATTCCATTCTTAACTCGTTTGATAATTTTAAAAGGATCAATGCTGTACCAAATTCATTCTTTATAGAAATTAATGCGAACGAAAACCAGGTAATATTGAACGATAGAATCTGGAGTAAATTCCCTGTTTTTCAAAGTAGAAGTTACGGCTACTTTCAATTTTTCCTCCTTTTAAGAATGTATGTAGAATCTGACCAATTATTAGAATTATTCAATTTTTTAAAAAAAAGTTCTGGAGATACACTAGAGAATCGATCAAGGAAGTTTATCCTTGAGGTAAATAATTCCAAATTTTTTTATGTTTTCGAGATTACCTTTAAAAAAATGGATTTTCAGTTGATGCCATATAGTGACTACATCTATTTGACAGATATTACTGAATCTAAGATATGTGAAATTGCAGACGAGTGGTTTGATAAAAGTACCTCTTGGATTATTAGTCATATTTTCAGAAAACCAATAGCAAATATTCTTGGGCTAATGAATTTAATTCAGAATGAAAAGCATATCTATGACTCTAGATTGTCCAATCGTGAGATCTTTACTTTAATCGATTCAGAAGTGAATGAGCTTGATGATAAGATGAAAGTATATTTGAATAAAAGTTTGGAAAATTTCGATTGACATTTTGTTTGATTATTTCTTTTGATCCTAATTTCTTTTGGAGTTTGCAAGGGCTAGTTCTATACTCGTAATGAGTGCATCGTAAGTAAATGGTTTCGTTACTATTCCTTCGGGAGCCAGGTGTTGAATTTTTTTTATGACCTCCTTACCTGAGTAGGATGTGATGAAAACGATTGGTATTTTTATTTTATCCCTAATTTCTTCTGCTAATTCTATACCGTTTTTTATGCCTTTAAGCTTGATGTCAATTAAAAGAAGGTCTGGTTTTTTTTTTCTAATTACCTCCATCGCTTTTTCGGCACTAGTTAAAATTTCTAACAGTTCATAATCAAACACCTCAAATATTTCATTTAGGTTTTCTGCTAGCGTCCTGCTGTCCTCAATTAGTAGAATTCTTGTTTTCATTTACATTTCTGTTCATTTTTTGTAAAGGTAATGTTTTAAAGTTTTAAGATGTTGTTTTTGTAGAATTTGTGTTTGATTTTACACAGTTTTTCACTTTAAAATGTCCTCTGTTAATTTGATTTTATCTTGTAGTGGTTATTGTTTGTTATAATGACAGAATGCACCATTTAAATGACGAAAATACTCTGGTTAGTTACAGATGATTTTTTTAGATATATCATGACGAATTTATAAGGTATTTTTGTTTTAGAGGTTGTTGTTACCTAGTGTTTTGAGTCAATAAGGGAGGAGTTTCATGTGCTTTTATAGTATGTGAGGTCTTGATCTATTCATGATTTTAACCTAGGAATTTGGGGTGTAACATACTTTTGGAATGGATTGTATTCGGTATTTGCTCCATTTCGATTTGGTGTGTTGAGATTTTTGTTTTGTCAATTTTGATCATAATGATATGATGATGAATAGTTTACTTTATTCAAGTTTTAGAAGTTTTAGTTGTGTTTTTCTATTACTTGTTTTGATTGGCCTTAGTACTGTAACCTTTGGTCAATCAAAGGATTTTGCCACATGGACACCTAGTTCAGGGGTTATCACAACTGGTACATTAGGGAATGGCGGGGCCGGTGTTTCAGATGTAGCTAACGCATCGAACAATTCTGATTCAGATTTCGCCACCTTGACTTCTTCTAGCCTTTCTATTATTGCTGGAGGAAATGCCTGGTTACAAGTGAAATTTCCTACGGATAGACTACCTGGTACTACTACTTTTGTTAAGATTGATTTGCCTAATGCTTCAGGACTTAATCTTCTTGATCTTTTAGGTTTGGTCAATGAAAATATTGCAGTTTCATTTTATTCTGGGGCAGGTGATTCTTCCAGTGATGTAGGAGGGGAGCTCAGTACATCAGTAGATTCCCGTTTGGTTGTAGATTCAGCAGGTGATTATTTTTTAGCAGTTACTCCTGAGAGTACCATTGCTTACAATTCAGTTAGGATATTATTGGAATATCCTGGAAGTCTTCTGGGTCTTGGATCCTTTAATTTGAATGTCTATAATGCCTTTACATTGGTGGATCCTACCTGTGCTGAAGCTGAATTTGCAGATATTGGACAAACCGCAGGCATTAATATTAGTCTGTTGGGCGGTGATTTGGTTACCAATCCTGAAAATGCAATTGATGGAGATATAGGCACTTATTCCTCTGTGAGCTATGGAGGTTTAGTAAATGTTTCTGCTGCTTCGTCCGTTTTTCAGACCTTTTATTTCAATGGTCTTTGGGCTCCAGAAGATTACTTCAAAGTCACTTTGGCCATCGATGGAGGGCTTGTTGATTTAAATCTGTTGGGTGACTATGAGGTGAGAGCCTATGATGGAGATGATTTGGTTTTTGCAAGCAAACTAAGTTCTGGTATTATTGGGAATCTTGAACTCGTAGGCTTAATCCAATCCGGTGATCCAGTCACTCTTGCATTTGGCCCAGGTGTTTCATTTGATAGGGTAAGTGTAGGTTTGAATTCCACAGTTGATTTGGGTGTAGCCAGCTCTCCACTACGGATTTATGAAGTGGCGCGTTATGGTACAATCTGCCCAGACCCAGATCCTCTGCCCGCACCGGATGCTACCGATCCCATGCTTAGTTCTAGCGATTGTGAAGCAACATTGATTGATTTTGAGAATGCTAATTTCCCTTTCAATGCAGTAGATGGAAATAATGATACGTTTACCACACTGCAGGCAGGCTCAGGTACACTTTTAGGAGCAGGAGCGTTTGATGGTCAGATCCAACTTGGCTTTGATCAAAGAAGTGCTGGTACCACCTCTTATATACGTATTGATTTTGATGAGGAGGCTCTTCTGGGCTTACTCGATGGTTCTTTAGGGGATGTATTAAACGGTGTAGGGGGATCTCTTTTGGGGGGCGATAAACTATTCCGGGTAGAAGCACTAAACGGCGCTTCTTCAGTTCTTTCTGCTTCTACGGACAATGGATTTTTTAACCAGCCGGTTCGTATCGTTCAGGACAAAAACAATCACTATTATATCGCCTTAACTCCAACAGCTGCCTACACTAGTGTCAGAGTTACGCTTGAATACCCAGGTTTGATAGGCGGAGCTTCGGCTACCAGCATGAATGTGTATCATGTCTGCACGTCTACAGGTTTTGAAGAATGTGAGCAGGCTTTTTCTACTTTCGCTGAATCAGCGGGTATTAGCTTGGATTTACTTGGACTCGGTGCGGCCGGTGTTTCTGATGCTGGTTTTGCTATTGATGGGGATCCTGCGACAGCTTCTGAAATCAGTTTGGGAGCGGCAGGAATTGGTTCCAGCATTTATCAGTTTGTGGACTTCCATACTCTATCAGCTTCAGCAGACCATTTCAGAGTCAAACTGGCTTTGGAAGGCGGTAACACCTTGACAGCAGAAGTTCTGGGTAGTATTGTAATCAAAGCTTTCGACGGAGACACTGAAGTATATTCCCAAGATCTAAGGGATGGATTGATTTCTGGACTGGATTTATTGGGCTTATTGCAAAGCGGACAGACGATCAATCTACCTTTTGGTCCTGGTCTGGCATTTGACCGGGTGGCCGTGGGCATAGAATCCTTGGTAAGCGCAAATGTGATTCAAAACCCGGTACGTGTCTTTAGTATTGAGCGGTTCAGTGATGCCTGTCCAGATCCTGAGTTACCAGAACCACCACAAACTGAGCCTCCTTTCAATACTTCCGATTGTGCGGTAGAAGTGGTGGATTGGGAAAATGCCAATTTTCCTCTAAACACAGTGGATGGAAACAATGACTCCTATGCAATATTATCCGCGAGCGCAGGTACAGCATTGGGGCTGGGTGCTTACAGTAGCCATATCGAATTGAAATATGCTGCGCCGGTTGCAGCAGGAGAAACTTCCTATGTTAGAATTGAATTTGAAGATGATGAGCTAAATGCGCTCTTAGGCGGTAGTTTAGGTTCTGATTTGGCAAATTTATTGGGCACGGTAGCTCTTGGTGATCACTATTTTACCGTAACTCCGAAAACTGCAGGAGGCTCAGATATATACACCGCTAGCAGTGCTACAGGTTTTGGCACCCAGGACGTACGAGTGGTACAGGATGAGTCCGGTAGATTCTACATTGCCTTCACCGCAGATCAAGCTTATCAATCTGTAAGAATTGATCACTTTTTGACAGCTCTCATAGGAGTGGAAAACACCGCTACCATGCATGTGTTCAGCATGTGTAGAGAAACAGAATTTGACCTGTGCGAGCAGGCCACATTTACCGATTTTGATGGGGATGGAATTGCCCTTGATCTGTTGGATATTACTCAGGGCGGAGTCTTTAATCCGCAAAATGCAATAGATGGAAACTCTTCTAACTATTCTACCATCAATTTAGGTGTGGCAGGAATCGGGGCTTCAGTTTACCAGAATATCTATTTCAAAACAAAGTCGCAAGCAACAGATGCTCTAAGAATCCGGGTTCAACTGGATGAGCCGGGTATATTGAATTTGGATCTGGCAGGTTCTTATCGAGTGATCCTATATGATGGCAATGAGGAAGTGTACAATGAATCACTTCAGGATGCTTTAATCAATAACTTGGATTTACTGGGATTACTTAATTCAGGGGGAATTCAAGAGTTGATGATCGAACCGGGAGTGGTTTATGACCGGGTGAGTTTTGGTTTAGAATCTGCCGTTGCGATCAACACCAGTGCTCCAATCAGATTGTATGGAATTAGCAGAATTTCCGATGGATGTCCAGATCCGGATGTAGAAGATCCTCCTTATTTGAGCCCGGTTTGTGCGGAAGAACTGATTGATGCCTCTTTTGCTGATAACCTTGCCAATCTTTTTGACGGAAACTTCAACAGTTTCGCTACCATAAACTCCAGTGCAGGTTTACTAGGAACAGGAGTTGGGGCATTTTCTGGGCACGTGACCTTGGGATATGGAGACGGGGTAATTGTCCCTGCGGGTACCACATCTTATATGAGAATTGACACCGATCCGGCATTACTTGATGCGCTTTTGGGCGGCAGCGTTGGAGGAGTATTGAGTGATTTGTTGAATACCATCGTTCTTGGGGATCACTATTTCACAATAGCTGCTAATGATGCTGGGGGTAACCCGATTTTCACAGCAAGCAGTGACAACAGTTTTGCTGGCTTTAATGATCAGGTTAAAATTGTTCAGGATGAACTGGGCAGGTATTACCTGGCGATCACTCCTGATTCAGATTACAACAGTATCACCGTTACGGATCATACTGATGCACTTTTGCTAGGTCAGGATAACAGCATTAATATCTATGGCCTTTGCTACGATACAGGTGCTGAAGCTTGTGCCACAGGATTTACTACATCTTTTGATGGTTCTGGAATTGCTACTCTTGATGCTGCGTCTATCGGTGGATACGGCGTGACCAACGCAGAGCGGGCACTTGATAATAACAACAACGACGATTATTCTGAGATAAGCCTAGGGGCTTTGGCAGTAGATGCTTCTATCCAGCAAAATATCCAGTTCAGACAGACAATTCCTGCAGAAGGTTCATTCAAAATCAAACTGGGAGTAGGAACCGGGACAGTTGATGCAGGAGTATTCGGAAGAATAGATGTGCTAGGATACTTAGATGGGGAAGAGGTTTACGAAGAGACCTTGGATAATGCTGTGCTGGGGAATGTGAATCTGGTAGATCTTTTTAACAACGGAGCAAATGAAGAAATCCGAGTTTCTTTAGGAGTGGACGTTGACGAAGTTGCCATTCGCTACAGATCATTAGTATCTGTATCAGTGAATCCAACGATAAGATTGTATTACATTTTGCAGGATTGTGAAACACCTGATTTCCAAAGCTGGAAGAGCTACATCATTGATGGAGACCCAACGTTGACTTCCGTATCGGGTGGCGAAACAGTACAATACACCATACATGTAAGAAATACCGGAACAGTACCGATGACAGACTACCTGATCACGGATGCCATTCCTGCTCACACTACGTATGTAGATGGAAGCGGTGGGGTAAATAATTCAGGTGTCATCACTTTTGAAAACATTGACATAGCCGCAGGAGCTACCGAGACGGTAAGTTTCAGTGTGTTGATTGAGGGAGATCTGACAGATGTAGAATTTATATCCAATGTGGCTTTGGTTAAATCACTTCCTGAAGATCCTGGAACTGAGACTTTCCCGCCTTTGGATAATGAAAACCCTACAGATCCTGACGAGAGTGGTGATACGGGGACCGATATTCCTGTAGATCCTATTTTCTCTGCAGAAATCTGGAAAGCCGTCTCAGTGGATGGAGATGGTTCCCTGACCTCGGTGAGCGGCGGTGAGACCTTGGTTTATACCATTTACCTAAGAAATACAGGTAATCAGGACTTGACTGATGTGACAATAACAGATGCTCTGCCAGCAGGAATTACTTATGTTTCAGGAGGAACGCTAAATGGAAATGATGTGAGCTTCAACCTTGCAGGTTTGGCAGTTGGAGCGACCGCTACAGTGGGCTCATTTACTGCAACTGTGGAAGCAGATCTTACAGGAATAGATGAAATCAGGAATATTGCCATTGCAAGTTCTGCAGATTTGACTACTCCGATTGAATCCTATCCGGCAGTGGATAATACCAATCCTACCGAGCCGGATACTGCAGCTGACCCAGGAACGGTAACGGACGTTGAGCCGGTACATTCCATTGAGTTTGACAAAATCGGATTAAGCAACAATGCTGAAAGTGATGGTAAAGCAATTGTAGGAGATATTATTTCTTACACCTTGACTGTAACCAATACCGGTAACAAAACACTTACTGATATCTCAGTAGTGGATCAGCTTCCGGCCAATACAACGCTGGTAGATAACGGGGGAGGTACCGCAGGTATAGGTACCCTGACTTTTGATATTGCTACTTTGGCAGTTGGTGCGATGCAGGAGTTTACATTCACCGTAGAAGTGGATGCTGTATCTGGCTCTGATCCAATTGTGAACAATGCAGAGGCATTCTTCACCGATGCAGCAGGAGGAAGTGCATCCGAAACAGCTCAGCATTCCATGCCTACGGATTGTATGACTATTGATGCTGGTGATATTACACTGACTGCGGATCAAAGTGCAATCTGTGAAGGAGAGACTACCATAATGCATGCAAGTTTGAATGGAATCAGTATTCCTGATCCTGAATTCAGATGGTACCTGGATGCCAGCTTAACTGGGACTTATTTCTCAGGAGCTGATTTTGAAGTCAGCCCGACTGCTTCCACCACCTATTATGTGACCGTGGTAGCAGAAGGCTATTGCTTCAGCACTCCTGCAGCTACTTCTTCTATCACTGTCAATGAACTTCCTGATGTCCCTTCGACAAGTTCGGATATAACTATTTCGGAAGGATTTGGTACTGTGCTTACAGCTTCAATTGACCCAATGCCAGCAGATGTTGAAATTGTCTGGTATGCTGAAGGCGGAGCAGAATTGGCTACAGGTAGTTCATACAATACCGGTGTTCTATCAGCAGGAGTATATACCTATTATGCCGGTACAAGAAATATCAATACAGGCTGCTTGTCTATTGATACTACAGCAGTTACAGTAACTGTAGAGCCAGTGACCACTGATGCAGATTGTACCATCGCAAATGCCCAGAATAACGGGACATACTTCCTGTGTTTACTTTGTTCAGTAGAAAACCCTGGTAATGCTGTCGATGGTAATAACGACTCATACTCAAGATTTGTGGCACCGGTTGCGGTTACTGGAGGTGTATATCAGGAATTGATTTTTAACCAAACTGGCACAGCTGGAGATACCATTGTAGTTACTTTAGGAACCGGTGGATCATTGCTTGACCTAGGCGTTTTAAGTGGACTTTCTTTCGAGTCCTACAATGGATCTTCTGCCAATGGAGATGGAGGAGTAGTTGATAATAACTTGATTAGTTTATCCCTTCTTGGAGGAGACAGTAAAGGGCAAATTCGATTTGTTGCCGGCGGGGCATTTGACCGGGTAAGAATTGAATACAGACCATTGCTTGGGGCTTTGGAAAGTGGCTGGAGAATTTATCAGGCAGAAATTAATTATCCTGCTCCTACTGCGATCACAGAGGATGCGGAGGTATGTGTAGGAGAAACAGCCACCTTGGAGGCTACTCCATCAGCAGGCACCAGCCTGAGATGGTATGATGCTGAGACAGGAGGAACCCTGCTGGCAAGCGGAAACAGCTATACTACCCCGGCGCTGAATGTGCCAGGCGTAGTGACTTATTACATAGCGGTCTTGAGAGACGGCTGTGAGGATCCGGTGAGAATCCCTGTTGATGTGACCGTGAATCCTGGCGCAATGGCTTCTGACATAGATACCATGGGTGGCACAATTTGCGAAGGTGAGAGCTTCACGCTTTCTGCCACAAGCAGCACGGTAACTAATCCAGTATTCCGATTCTTTGAGGATGAAGATCTGACGATGGAGATCACCAACCTGACTGTAAGCCCAGCTACTACCACAACTTACTACGTGACTGTAAGCGGAGATGGAGTATGTGAAAATGCTCCGGGCGATGCGGCAGAGGTAGTGGTGACTGTGAATCCGAATGCGGTAGATGCAGATATTAATATCAACGATACGGTAACCCAATGTGAAGGAGAGGACGTGGTTCTTGCACCTACTACCAGCATTGCCAACCCAATCTTTACCTGGTATTTTGATGCTGCCAAGACCAATCCTATACCTGATGGTGATGTATTTGGAATTCCATTTAATCTGGGTTCCGATGGATCGCTGACTATTTCTGGTCTTCCAGCCGGATCTACTAACGAGTATTTTGTAACCGTAAGCGGAGATGGTGTTTGTGAAAATGAGGTTGCTAAATCTGTAAGCGTAACGATCACCAACAGTCTTGACGCACCTGAGTTTGTAGCCGAAGAGCTTGAAGTCTGCGGTACTACAGCGGATGTGACTTTTGAGATATCCAATGATGCAGGCGGACTGACCTATACGGTTTATGATGCAGCAACAGGAGGAAATATAGTAACTGATGGTATCCAGATCCTGGGCGACCAGATTATCCTTGCTTCTGTGGATGCTGATGTAGAATATTTTGTAGGAGTGATGGGTGGTTCAGGTTGTGAAAGTATGGACAGAACCCGTATAGCGGTGACAGTCCTTCCACCGGCGACAGCAGCTGATATCAGTACCACTGATATTGAGATCTGTGAAGGGGAAAGCGCGATGCTTTCTGCCACAAGCAGCACGGTAACGAATCCAGAATTCAAATTCTACACTTCTCAGGATCTGACAACTGAGATCACAGATCTTGAAGTAAATCCAACTATAACTACTACTTACTATGTGACTGTAAGCGGTGACGGAGTCTGTGAAAATGCTCCGGGCGACGCTGCCGAACTTACTGTTACAGTGAATCCACTTCCTGCAGCACCTGGGGTGGGCAGCAGTTCTGTGACCATCACCGAAGGATTTTCCACCCAGCTGGTGGCCTCGGCTCCTGCCGGATCCACAGTAGTGTGGTACAGTGATGCAGGAGTTGAGCTGAGTACAGGCCCTACCTATATGACCCCTGTACTTTCACAGGGCACATACACATATTTTGCTGCATCCAGAGATGATGTGACAGGTTGTGAGAGTACGGACCGTACGATGATCACTGTGGTAGTAATTCCTGCCACACCGATAGATGATTGTACCGTAGCCAATGGGCAGTCGATTGATTCTAGTCTGCTGTGTCTGTTGTGCTTTGCCACTACACCTGAGCAGGCCGTAGACGGAAATGAAAATACCTTTGGAAGATTGACCGTTCCATTGGGAATATTAGGCTCTATTTCCCAGACGCTTTCTTTCCCTACTATGGGATCGGCAGGAGATTCTGTGAAGATCGATTTGGGAATCCCAGGCGGTCTTGCAGATGTTGGCCTACTTTCCAGAATAGAAATAACCCTGTTTAATGGCGGTACCCAGGTTGACCAGTTCAGTCTGAATGAGTCTTTGGTCAACCTTACCGTCCTAGGCGGTGGAAGTATGCAACAGGCATCCGTCTTGGCTTCGGCTTCCTTTGACCGGGTAAGAATAAGCCTGACAGGTGTAGCTACAGTATTGACCAGTCTGGATATTTATCAGGCAAGCATCCAGTTTGCTACTCCAACTGCGATCGCAGAGGATGCGGAAGTATGTGTGGGAGAAACAGCCACCTTGGAGGCTACTCCATCAGCAGGCACCAGCCTGAGATGGTATGATGCCGAGACAGGAGGAACCCTACTTGCAAGCGGCAACAGCTATACTACCCCTGCGCTGAATGTGCCAGGCGTAGTGACTTATTACATAGCAGTCTTGAGAGACGGCTGTGAGGATCCGGTGAGAATCCCTGTTGAAGTGACCGTGAATCCTGGTGCGATGGCTTCTGACATTGATGCCATGGGCGGTACCATCTGCGAAGGCGATAGCTTCATGCTTTCAGCGAGTAGCAGCACGGTAACTAACCCTGTATTTAAGTTCTACACTTCTCAGGATCTGACAACTGAGATCACAGATCTTGAAGTAAGTCCTGCTACCACCACAACTTACTATGTGACTGTAAGCGGAGACGGAGTTTGTGAAAATGCTCCTGGCGATGCAGCTGAGCTTGTTGTGACCGTGAATCCAAGAGCAATGGCTTCTGACATTGATGCCATGGACGGTACCATCTGCGAAGGAGAGAGCTTCACGCTTTCTGCGAGTAGCAGTACAGTAACTAACCCTGTATTTAAGTTCTACACTTCTCAGGATCTGACTACTGAGATTACAGATCTTGAAGTCAGCCCAGCTACTACCACAACTTACTACGTGACTGTAAGCGGAGACGGAGTATGTGAAAACGCTCCAGGCGATGCAGCTGAACTGGTTGTGACCGTGAATCCAAGAGCAATGGCTTCTGATATTGATGCCATGGGCGGTACCATCTGCGAAGGCGATAGCTTCACGCTTTCAGCGAGTAGCAGTACGGTAACTAACCCTGTATTTAAGTTCTACAATTCTCAGGATCTGACAACTGAGATCACAGATCTTGAAGTAAGTCCTGCTACCACCACAACTTACTATGTGACTGTAAGCGGAGACGGAGTTTGTGAAAATGCTCCTGGCGATGCAGCTGAGCTTGTTGTGACCGTGAATCCAAGAGCAATGGCTTCTGATATAGATGCCATGGGCGGTACCATCTGCGAAGGAGAGAGCTTCACGCTTTCTGCGAGTAGCAGTACAGTAACTAACCCTGTATTTAAGTTCTACACTTCTCAGGATCTGACTACTGAGATTACAGATCTTGAAGTCAGCCCAGCTACTACCACAACTTACTACGTGACTGTAAGCGGAGACGGAGTATGTGAAAACGCTCCAGGCGATGCAGCTGAACTGGTTGTGACCGTGAATCCAAGAGCAATGGCTTCTGATATTGATGCCGTGGGCGGTACCATCTGCGAAGGCGATAGCTTCACGCTTTCTGCGAGTAGCAGCACGGTAACTAACCCTATATTCAAATTCTACACTTCTCAGGATCTGACTACTGAGATTACAGATCTTGAAGTCAGCCCAGCTACTACCACAACTTACTATGTGACTGTAAGCGGAGACGGAGTTTGTGAAAATGCTCCTGGCGATGCAGCTGAGCTTGTTGTGACCGTGAATCCAAGAGCAATGGCTTCTGATATTGATGCCATGGGCGGTACCATCTGCGAAGGCGATAGCTTCACGCTTTCTGCGAGTAGCAGCACGGTAACTAACCCTATATTCAAATTCTATACTTCTCAGGATCTGACAACTGAGATCACAGATCTTGAAGTCAGCCCAGCTACTACCACAACTTACTACGTGACTGTAAGTGGAGACGGAGTTTGTGAAAATGCTCCCGGCGATGCGGCTGAGCTTGTTGTGACAGTGAATCCTAGCGCAATGGCTTCTGATATTGATGCTATGGGCGGTACCATCTGCGAAGGTGAGAGCTTCACGCTTTCAGCGAGTAGCAGCACGGTAACTAACCCTGTATTTAAGTTCTACACTTCTCAGGATCTGACAACTGAGATTACAGATCTTGAAGTTAGTCCTGCAGCTACTACAACGTACTACGTGACTGTAAGTGGAGACGGAGTTTGTGAAAATGCTCCTGGCGATGCAGCTGAGCTTGTTGTGACAGTAGGTCCAAGAGCAATGGCTTCTGACATTGATGCCATGGGCGGTACCATCTGCGAAGGCGATAGCTTCATGCTTTCAGCGAGTAGCAGCACGGTAACTAACCCTGTATTTAAGTTCTACACTTCTCAGGATCTGACTACTGAGATTACAGATCTTGAAGTAAGTCCTGCTACCACCACAACTTACTATGTGACTGTAAGCGGAGACGGAGTTTGTGAAAATGCTCCTGGCGATGCAGCTGAGCTTGTTGTGACCGTGAATCCAAGAGCAATGGCTTCTGACATTGATGCCATGGACGGTACCATCTGCGAAGGAGAGAGCTTCACGCTTTCAGCGAGTAGCAGTACGGTAACTAACCCTGTATTTAAGTTCTACACTTCTCAGGATCTGACAACTGAGATTACAGACCTTGAAGTTAGTCCTGCAGCTACTACAACGTACTACGTGACTGTAAGTGGAGACGGAGTTTGTGAAAATGCTCCTGGCGATGCAGCTGAGCTTGTTGTGACCGTGAATCCAAGAGCAATGGCTTCTGATATTGATGCCATGGGCGGTACCATCTGCGAAGGTGAGAGCTTCACGCTTTCTGCCACAAGCAGCACGGTAACTAATCCGGTATTCCGATTCTTTGAGGATGAAGATCTGACGATGAAGATTACCAACCTGACTGTAAGCCCAGGTTCTACCACAACTTACTACGTGACTGTAAGCGGAGACGGAGTTTGTGAAAATGCTCCCGGCGATGCAGCTGAGCTTGTTGTGACAGTAGGTCCAAGAGCAATGGCTTCTGACATAGATGCTATGGGCGGTACCATCTGCGAAGGTGAGAGCTTCACGCTTTCAGCGAGTAGCAGTACGGTAACTAACCCTGTATTTAAGTTCTACACTTCTCAGGATCTGACAACTGAGATTACAGACCTTGAAGTTAGTCCTGCAGCTACTACAACGTACTACGTGACTGTAAGTGGAGACGGAGTTTGTGAAAATGCTCCTGGCGATGCAGCTGAGCTTGTTGTGACAGTAGGTCCAAGAGCAATGGCTTCTGACATTGATGCCATGGGCGGTACCATCTGCGAAGGTGAGAGCTTCACGCTTTCTGCCACAAGCAGCACGGTAACTAATCCGGTATTCCGATTCTTTGAGGATGAAGATCTGACGATGAAGATCACCAACCTGACTGTAAGCCCAGGTTCTACCACAACTTACTACGTGACTGTAAGCGGAGACGGAGTTTGTGAAAATGCTCCTGGCGATGCAGCTGAGCTTGTTGTGACAGTAGGTCCAAGAGCAATGGCTTCTGACATAGATGCTATGGGCGGTACCATCTGCGAAGGTGAGAGCTTCACGCTTTCAGCGAGTAGCAGTACGGTAACTAACCCTGTATTTAAGTTCTACACTTCTCAGGATCTGACAACTGAGATTACAGACCTTGAAGTTAGTCCTGCAGCTACTACAACGTACTACGTGACTGTAAGTGGAGACGGAGTTTGTGAAAATGCTCCTGGCGATGCAGCTGAGCTTGTTGTGACAGTAGGTCCAAGAGCAATGGCTTCTGATATAGATGCCATGGGCGGTACCATCTGCGAAGGCGATAGCTTCATGCTTTCAGCGAGTAGCAGCACGGTAATTAACCCTGTATTTAAGTTCTACACTTCTCAGGATCTGACTACTGAGATTACAGATCTTGAAGTCAGCCCAGCTACCACCACAACTTACTATGTGACTGTAAGCGGAGACGGAGTTTGTGAAAATGCTCCTGGCGATGCGGCTGAATTGGTTGTGAATGTGGGTAGAGAAGCACTTTCCTCAGACGTACAAGTGATGAATGCTGTTATCTGTGAGGGTGAGAGCACTATGCTGACTGCTACTAGCAGTACAGTGACTAACCCTGTATTTAGATTCTATACTGATGAAAAACTTACTGAAGAGGTAGTTGATTTGAATGTGAGTCCAGCTGTGACTACAAGGTATTATGTCACTGTGACTGGAGACGAGGTTTGTGAAAGCAAATCTGAAGAAGCGGCTCACCTTACGGTAACTGTACGCACTACGCCAGCACCGGAGGTAAGCGATCCTACGCAGACCTTCTGCAGTGATACAGAGAATCCAACAGTCGGATCACTTCTGGCATCCGGAAATAATATTCGCTGGTATGAATCAGCGGTAGGTGGTCTTCCACTTGATCCGGCAAGTCCATTGGTTGATGGAATGACCTACTATGCAACACAGACCGATCCAATGACTTCATGCGAAAGCATGGATAGGGTTTCTGTAAACGTAGTGTTGACGTTATGTGATCGTGGAGAAGGTCTTCAGATTACTAAAAATGCAGGTAGCCCTACGGTATTGCCTGGTGGAGAAATCACTTACACGATAGGGCTGGTAAATACCAGTGCATTTGCCATGAATGATGTAGAGGTTACAGATGTGTTGGCTACTGAACTCTCATTTGTGTCGGCTACAGAAGGTGGTCAGTTTGAAAATGGTACTGTGACTTGGATGATTGATGAGATGGCACCAAGAGAGGTTGTTTCCCTTTCATTGACTGTAAGTGTCCCTATGGATATAGCTGTTGGAACTATCATAACCAATGTCGCAGTAGTAGAAAGTCCTGATGATCCTGACACCCCTAAAGAGTCAGACCCAGAGGAGGTCGAAGTTGTCCAGGCCTTCTCTTACACCATAGAGAAAGTGCCGAACGTAACTGAGGCTGCAATTGGTGATCAGGTAATTTATACTATTAATGTTGCAAATATTTCTGAGGTGGTAAAAGAGGATATCCAGGTGACTGATATCCTTCCTATGGGGCTTGCATTTGTAAGTGCAGACCAAGGAGGATTGTCCAACAATGGGGTAGTCTTCTGGGTAATTCCATCACTGGCCGTGGGTCAAAATATTGACTTAACGCTGGTAGCTGAAGTGACAGACGAAGTAGAAGTAGGGGATATCATTTATAACACAGCTGTAGTTGATGATCCTAATGATACTGAAGATCCAATTGAATCTGATCCAGGTGATGGAGTTGAGGTAATTGAGAGTACAACGGAGATCAACATTACCAAAACTCAGGATGCAACAGAAATATTCCCTGGTGAGATTCTCACCTATACTTTAACCCTTGAGAATCTGGGTGAAAACCTTGCGAAAGGCTTAGTAGTGACAGATACATTACCTCAGGGAACCATGCTTGTGGAAACTAGCCCAGAGGGCACAGTCAATGGGGATGTAGTAACCTGGAACATTGAAAGTCTGGAAGCAGGTGAGTCTATTGCACTTGAGCTAAAAGTGATGGTAGTCGCCGAAGAAGGCTCGATAATTAACAAGGTGACCGTGGAAGGAGACAATTTCCCTGATGACTCAGACCAGACTGACCCAGTTACCATTGAAGATCCTGTCAATGAAGTCGATCTGGTTTTGGATAAAGAGGTTTCTGCAAGTCTGATTCAACTGAATACTGTATTTGAGTACAAAATCACACTCACCAATAATTCTGAAAACACAAGTAATGGGGTAGTAGTGACGGATGTATTCTCTACATCGGTGGAATATCTCGGTGCTGATGTGAGTTCTGGGGCTGTTTCTTACAATCAGGAAACGCGAACCCTTACTTGGAGTATTCCTACTGTAGGCCCATTAGCTGTAGAAACCATGACTATCCGGGTTACTGCGATTTCAGAAGGAGTAGTCTCCAATACAGCTACTGCCACCTCTGAGGATGAGGAATTGGAACCGTCTGATAATGCAGATACAGTCACTCATGAACAACTGGTGTTTGAAATTCCAAATGTCTTTACACCAAATGGGGACGGAATCAATGATACTTGGAACATCCCTGGCCTGGAGGAATTCTTCCCTCAAAATGAACTGGTGGTTGTAAACCGATGGGGAGTCGAAGTTTACCGAGCTACAAACTACCAAAGTGATTGGAATGGAGACAACTTGAATGGTGGTACTTATTACTATCAGTTCCAATTGACCGATAGCCAAGGTGTAGGTCATATAATGACAGGTTACGTAACTATAATTAAGTAAGCAATGAAACTATTTAAGGTAATTATTTTGCTCGCTGGATCTGCACTGCTGTCCCTTAGCACTAGCTTTGGGCAGCAGGTGCCCCAGTACAGCCAATACATTTTTAATCCTGTATTTATCAATCCTGCTTATGCAGGGTATAAACAGCAGCTTTATCTGCAATCTTATTATAGGAAGCAGTGGACAGGAGTGACAGGAAGTCCAGAAACCTTTGCGGTGGCTGGGGACACTTATCTCGAAGAATCTCAACTCGGAGTTGGTGGGCAGTTTCTGACTGATAAACTCGGTGCACAGAGAACCGTGGCCGCCTACGGCAATCTGGCCTACCACTTACGGCTTAGTGATACTCAATTTCTAAGCTTTGGTGTTGGGGCTGGGGTTGTCAATTCCCAGATGGATGGATCTATGCTGAATCCGGATGTTTCTGATGACCCGTCAATTCCTGGCAGTATGGAGAGAATGACTTACCCTGATCTGAAACTTGGCTTGTTTTTCTATGATGATAAATACTATGTAGGAGTAGCCGCAGACCAGATGCTTTCCGGTGTAGTTGATTTTGACAAGGGAGATATTATGGTCAAACCAGACCCTCATATTTATTTGACTGGGGGCTACCATTTCGATCTTAATTACAATTTTTCCTTTATCCCATCCATTATGTACATGGATGATTTCAAGGCACCGGCCAGGATGGATATAAATGGTGCATTTATCCTGAATGATATGTTTTGGCTAGGTGCAGGGTATAGGTTCGGTATAGATATGCCAGGTAGGGAAATTGAAGATGGACTGAAAAAATCTGCTGCTGTTTTAGGAATGGTGCAAGTGCAACTTAAGGAAGGACTTAGGATTGGATATGCCTATGACCATACCATATCAGGGTTTTCGGTAGGAGCTTTTAGTACTCATGATATCTCTATTGCTTTCCTTTTCCCGCCAAAACGCGTCCGTTTGGTTTCTCCTCGGTTTTTTTAAGAAATAACTACCATGTATAGAATACTCTACTTAATCTCTTTCTTGCTAGTTTGCTTAGTATCCTGTAAGCCCCTGTCCTATAAAAAATATATGGAAGGCAAAAAGCAAACTGAAAATCTGAATTACGCTGTTGGAATAGATAAGTTTCTTGAAAGTTGGAATGAATCACCCCAGCCTGAGACAGCCCGCGGGTTGGCTCAGGCTTATTCTATGGTAAGGAATTTTGAACAGGCAGAAGAATGGTACACAAGGTTGGAACGAGACAGCGCATTGCAGGAGTCAGACCTTAAGCCATTTGCAGAGGCGTTGATTTCCAATTCTAAATATACCGAAGCTACCAATGTCCTGAGTAGGTTGGATTCGAGTCGAACCAATCCTGATTTGGAATTGATTTGGCAGACTGCGGAAGGAGGTAAATCCTTTTTGAATAAATCATCTGAATCGGCAATCAGGCCGGTTTCAGGTGCCAATTCTTCCTTTTCTGAATTTGGACCTATGATTTCAGAGGATTCTGTACTTCATTTTACCTCAGATCGTTTGATGCCGGAAAAAGCACGTGTCGATCCCAATAATGCCCTCAAAAGTGATGTGTATGGCTGGACTGGAAATGGATTTTTGAAAATGTATGAGTCAGCCTGGGACAAAGAAAATAAGACGGTAAAAGACGAGCCTGTCCAATCTGAAAAGTTGGACGGTGACCTGCATGTGGGGCCTTTGTTTGAAACAGACCAAAATGTGTTCTTGGTTTTTACGCAAGTACAAAAACACAATAAATCAGATTCAGGATCAGCGCGGGACTATACTTTGTTTCCAGAATTGTTTTTTGCCTTGGATACAGGAAGCCTCACTATGGATTCTTTCAGCCCATTACCGTTTAATGACCCATTTTCGTATGCTGTTTCTGATCCTTTCTTTGACCCCTTCACGCAGATTCTTTATTTCTCATCAGATATCCCTGGGGGCTATGGGAAGGCAGATTTGTATTATTCTGAATGGAAGGATAACGCATGGTCAGCACCTGTGAATTTGGGTGATATGGTCAATACCAAAGGTGATGAGCGTACTCCCTACTTCGATAAGAATGGCATTCTATACTTCTCCAGTAATGGTCATGCAGGTTTGGGTGGCTTGGATGTTTTTAGAACTCAGGTAGAAAATGGAGAATATAAGGAGCCCGAGAACTTAGGAAGTCCTATCAATTCCAACAGAGATGATTTTGGACTTTCACTAGTTCCAGGAAATGATACTCAGGCAGTGTTTTCGTCTGATAGGGTAGAAGGAAAAGGTCTGGATGATATTTACTTTGCCGATCTTTATGTTAAGAAAGATTTAGTCATCAAAGGTGAGGTTCTTGATAAAGTAACAGGTGAAAAATTGGAAGATGCAGTGGTTACTCTTTATGATCATCAAAACCAAGTAGTGAACAGCTATATTTCTGAAGAAAATGGTTCATTCAGGTTTAAAGTGGATTTTGACCAAATTGTGCATCTAGAAGCAAAGAAGACGAGTTACCTGGCGGGTTCTACTGAAGAAATTCTAATCCCAACAGCTGCTCAAATGCAAGATTCGGTTATTATCCGAAATATCTATCTGGATAAAATAGCAGTGGGTAAGACTTATACGCTTGAGAATATCTATTACGATTTTGACAAATGGGAGATCAGGGAAGATGCTAAACCTGAACTTAACAGGCTAGCCAAAATATTGGTGGATAACCCAACAATTAAAATTGAACTTCATTCCCATACCGATTCTAGAGGTACTAATTCATATAATCTTAAGCTTTCCGAAAAAAGAGCAAAAGCAGCAATTGAATATTTAATTGAAATGGGAATTGATTCAAATAGATTGGATCCTATTGGCTTCGGGGAAGAAATGCTGTTAAATGGATGTAAAGACAATATTTCCTGTTCAAATGAACAACATCAGCAAAACAGAAGAACGGAATTTAAAATTACAGAATACTAAGAGTAATTAGAAGATTATACACTTGGGGCTAATACCTTTAATTGTCTACTGATATTTGCCTATTGTTATCGTCAAGACTTCCTTAGTTGAGTGGTGTGGCCCCAAGTTTTCTATTCATCAGTGTGACCCTTCTACTTTTTTAGGGTGGGGTTCAAAATGTATTCCCTTACAGATTAGAAAGACTTCGAGGGTTTGGGACTGGGGTGAAATCTAACCTATTTGGGGCAGTATTGTTTTTTTAGAGAATCCCATCTTGCTGATAAAACAAGCATGGGTCTTATTTATTTTTATCTTTTACTGTTTCAGTTAATTAGCTGATAAATAGGTTTTTATGATTTGTTGAGTTTTTATTTTTCAAGTTGATAAATCCAATATGATCCATCTTTTCGTAAGATTTTGTCAATTAGGACGAATCGGTAAGAAAATTGAATCTTAACTATTTGGGGTCATGAGCAAACAAAATCAAACTTGTTTGGTTTGTCCTTAGAATAGAAAAAATGTTGTTTGGATTTTCCTAGCAAAAGCAATGTCTCAAGGAGGTGAGGGTACAGGGTCCTATTAATAGAATTTGAACCTCACTTGACCTAGATTTCATAGCTAATAACTCAAACTTTGGAAATGTTGGGGTTTCAAACGAATTGTCATCAAAATATTAATCGAATTTTGCTGACAGTCCTTTTGAAAATCAGCTTACACCCTTAATTACCACTGTTTCCAAATTTGAGATTTAGGACAAACCTCCTTGTTAAGTTGAGTTCTTCTCTTACCTAGGTGGTTTAAAACACCCTTCCATACTGATCACTTTTTTTATCCACCCGAAAGTACCCGAAGCTTTAGGTCTATGCCAAAGCCGATAGACCTATCTGCTTATTACAGGCTTGATAGCAAGCTTAATTACCCAATCGACCTGTTGTCATGACCTAACTAATTAGAAAATAAGGTTTCAGGAAAGTATTGAGGACAATTTCTTAGACAAAAATATATGTTCAGGAACTCCTTCTAGGTCCTTTCAGCCGCTTTAGAAAGGGGCATGGTTGAAAATAGATTGATCTGAGCACTTTGGTTCATCCATGGCTAGTTCAAGTAATTGGGTTAAGTAATATGAGATAGAACTAATGGGTGAATTATTAGGTAAAAAATAATGTATTAACAGTTTTATTGATAAAAATGACCTTCTTTAGTGCCGGTATTTATGAATAATGTGTTATTGTTTCAGGACGCGCTCTATTTTTAACCTTTGTTTCTAATTTCTAGAGTAAAATGAAAATGAATAAATCTAATAACTACAAAACTGTTTTATTTTGTTTTAGCCAGGCTAAAAAGCTCTACTTAGATATAGTAAATGTCTTTTTAAAGGCAAATTTTAAGGTGTTGGTAGCAGGAAATATATATGAATTGAAGCGGCAAACTACCCATTCATTTAATGGTAAATTAGGGGGCTTGCCTGTTTATTATGAATGCGACTTTGATAAAGAGGTAGCTGTCCAGGATTTGCAAGTCAGATTATTGGAGAATCATTATCCGTTGGATTTGGTGTTTACAGATTTCAGCCAACCCGAGATTTCTCGGTATAGTAATGACTTGTCGGTTGCAGAGATGAAGGAAATTGTGGAGAGTGACTTGACTAGTTATTTTCATTTATTAAAGTGCGTTTATCCTTTGATGAATTCCGAATACGGGCACCTCTATCATTTGACGGGTGATAATTTAAACAAGGAGAAAAATGATTTAGGTAGAATGTCAAATATGATGTCTTACTCGATTTATGATATGTTTTCGAAAGAATATGGTGATTTAGAAGTCATTTTCAGGGACTTTAACCAAACAATGTTCGATAGATTACAGGTTGGGAATGAATTGGATACAGCAGCACTTTCTGATTCAGAAGGTCTGATCAACTTTTTGGAGAAAAATTCCACTCCCAAACACTAGTGTTAGAAATCTGAGTATTTAAATATGTTTTTTTTTAGCCCTGCAACCATCCGAATCACTAGCAAATCAAAGTCGGTTGTGAGGGGGGCAAGGAATTTATATTTTTTCACTTCATATTAGGAATATCTAGCGCTGCATGTCTACTTTTTCTCAAATATGAGTGATTGTAAGTTATCTGTGATGCGGTAACTAGAAAAGAGGCTAAAGTAGGGCGTGACCTTGTTGATGGCCTTAGACCAGCTTCTAGGGTTCCGGATTGGTCCTCCCAGTTGCTGCTGAAGAAAAACAGCATGTTTCTCGTTGAGCAAGTTGATAGTTCTCTTTTTGTCCTGCCTGGTCACCGCTTTACGACGGGAAATCGAATGAATTCTATAGTAAAACCCCACACAAGAAAGCTTTTTTACTTCACCACCGTTTTTAAGCAGACTGATCCAGAATTCCCAATCTTCCCATCCCCATTTCATCCGCTCATCAAATCCTCCAGCTGCAGCCCAGTCACTTTTCCTAAACAATGCTGAAACAAAAATCATATTATCCTGGGCCAGAGATTCCCGGCAAAATGGGGGCAGTTTCCAATGGCCTGACTTAAGGCCAAACTTTTCTGCTTCACAATAGACTAATTTAATGTTTTCTACTTCCTCCAGTATCTTTATTCCTTGGCTGATATAATTTCTTCCTATTTTATCATCTGCATCTAAAGGCAAAATATACTTGCCTTTGGCCAAGGAAATAGCTTTGTTTCTCGCTACGGAAGGGCCTGAATTTTCTTGGGCATAGACTCTTAGCTGTGCGGGGTGTTTAGTTGCTAGCTTTTGTGCTAAGTCAAAAGAATTGTCTGTGGACCCATCATCTATAATAATAATCTCGATTTCCTGATAGGTGGAATTAAGGACTGAGTGTACCGCCTCCTCCAGAAATTTTTCATGATTATAACATGGGATAATGACCGATAGGAGGGGGTGGTGTGTTGGCAAGGTGTAGTTGTTCATGGTGTGTTGGTTTTTCTAAAAGTAGGATTGGTTGAAAATCTCTGATGTCTTCGGGCTAGTTTGTGGTATTTTATTACTCTGGGGAAATTACTGAGTTGATACATCTTCTTGAGATGTTTGAAATTCCAAAGAGGGCCGGTCAGCATAGTGTGTTCAAAGAGCTTTTCTTCATAAGCTTGGTTTAAAAGAATTAACCTTTCCTTATCCTTGGGTAGGATGTCTGCTTGAGCTAATTGACTTTTGAGCCATTGTCGGAGCTGTAGTTCTCCATAGTACATATTTAGCTTTTGTTGGCTCATACTGCCTCCATGTACCCGGATTTTAGTATAGGCCTGGGTGGCTGAAAGATATTGGATCTGATCGCCTTGAAGGGCACAAAGTAGCCAGAAGTACCAGTCTTCAGAATTTGAAACTGACTCAGGGAATTTAAGATTAGCATGCAACACATCTCTTCGGATCAGCGGACTGGAAACGGTAGTAAAATTCCGCTTGATCAAGCTTCTTACCAATTCCACACCCTTGCAGTCCATAATGGGAAGTGTGGATATGTTCTTAAGCTCTAAATCCTCAAATAATTGTTCGGGTGTATTTGAGTGAAAATACCAGGATTGACAGTAGGAAATTGAAACTTCCGGATTTTCTTTTAAATGCTTGACCTGTAGCCTCAGCTTTTCCTCACTCAGCAAATCATCAGCATCGAGAAATTGTACGAAAGCCCCAGTACAAAGAGAGAGTCCCTTGTTGCGGGCATGGGAAAGCCCCATATTTTGCTGATAGTGATAATGGACCCGATGATCTTGTTGCAGGTACTGCTGCACTACCTCCTGGGTTTGGTCAGTAGAACCATCATCTATGATCCATACTTCCCAATCCTTCCAGGTTTGGGCCATTACTGAATCCAGCGCATTCCCTAGAAAGCCAGCATAGTTATAACTCGGTATGACTATAGAAACTTTCATAGGTTATTTAAAAAGCGTTTTAGTCTTGAGCCCCCAAATCTGCCTGATGGCAAACCCCAAACGTCTCTTGGGTTTTTGCCTGGGAATATGCAAGAGATCATTTTGGTACTTCCAAATGGTGTATCCAAACCTGAAGTTGAAGTAATTACTGTCTCTGTTTTTCCCCTGTGCATATAAATTATTGGCGAAGCCAGGGCCACTAATCTGCTTCTCATAAGCTGCACAGATTTCCAACCAGTCATTTTCACGTTGAATTCTGGAACATGTAACCTGTAATTTGGTTTCCTTAGACTTGCTGCCTAAAATATCTGTAAGGTTGTGCTGATGCTGCCGGTACTTGACCAGACACTCCTGATGATAGTCTATGCTGCCATAATGTGACGCTACGAAGGCTATCCAATGATCGTAAAACCCTTTTTTCGGGAAGGGGAAAATATGATCCAGCAAATCTTTACGAAACAGCATGCTGTGCCCTGAGACACAGTTAAAAAACAAAAATGATTTTGGGTTCATTCCGCTGACGAAATTGAGTTTGGTGCTCATTTTTATCCCCTTGCTTTTTCCTTTTTCATCTATCAGTTCGGAATCGTGATACACCAGTATATGGTCTTTTAATATTTGGTATAGTTTTTCGATTTTATCCAAAGCCCAAATGTCATCCTGGTCACTAGGAGCGATAAGGACTCCTTTGCATGCCTTGAAATTTGCTGAAAAATTCTCCTGATAACCTAGGTTTCTAGAGTTTTGGTGCACTTTGATCTGGGGAAATTCCTTAGCGTATTCCTGGATTATACTTGGCGTTTCGTCCGTGGAGCAATCGTCATAAACAGAAATTTCCAGATTAGGATAGGTTTGGTTGACCAAACTGTCCAATTGTGGACGCAGGTATTTGCAGCCATTATAAGGGCAAAGTGCAATTGAAATCAGGGGTAGAGAGGAATTGTTCATACCTGAGTAAATTTTTGTTTGTCTATAAGATTACTGTATAGCCCTTCTTGAACCAGTAGTTCATAGTGCGTTCCTTTCTCTATGATCCTTCCTTGGTCTAAAACCACTATCAGGTCTGCATTTTGAATCGTACTCAGTCTATGGGCAATCACCAAGGTGGTCCTGTTCTTCATGAGTTTAAACAGGGCGTCTTGTACCAAAAATTCAGATTCGGTGTCCAGGGCCGAAGTAGCCTCGTCCAGAAGTAGAATGGGTGGATTTTTTAAAACAGCTCTGGCAATACAAATTCTCTGTTTTTGCCCACCGGAGAGTTTGGTGCCCCGGTCTCCGATATTGGAATGGTAACCTTTGGGAGTCTTGAGAATGAAATCCTCTGCATTGGCAATTTTAGCTGCCTGTTGGATTTCTTCCATACTCGCGGTTGGCTTTCCAAATGCGATATTATTGGCAATGGTATCATGAAATAAAATGGATTCTTGATTGACTATTCCGATTAGGTCACGTAGCGAATCACTGCTTACATCCTTAATGTCCATACCGTCAAATGAAACACATCCATCCTGTGGGTCTATAAATCTTGGGATCAGATCCATTAAAGTAGATTTGCCTCCCCCAGATGGCCCTACTAACGCAACAGTAAATCCTCTGGGGATCACCATGGATATCTCCTTCAGGATTTTTTCCTGCCCATAGGAAAAGCTTACATGCTTTAGTGCGATCCCCTTTTCCAGTTTATTCAACTGAAAAGCTTCCGGCTGATCTTGTATCTCAGCTTTTTCATCTATGAGCTGTAGTACCCTTTCTCCGGCAGCTATACCTGAATGTATGGAGCTAAAGGATTCTGTTATTGCTTTAGCGGGACGCATGATCTGTGAAAAAATTGCGATATAGGTAATGAAGGCTGATGCACTTAGTTCAGATTGGTTACTAATCACCAGTGAACCTCCATATAGTACTATAATGATGACCATGACCACGCCGAGAAGTTCTGAAACAGGGGCTCCAAGTTGCTGGCGGTAGGACATTTTCTTACCAATTTCAGAGAATTCTACGTTCTCTTGATGAAATCTCTTTTTGATCCGCTCGGTCGCATTGAAAGCCTTGATGATCTTGATTCCTGAAAGCGCCTCATCCAGGTAACTCACCATCAATCCGAATCTTTCCTGTGCCTCTGTAGCTTGGGCTTTAAGGCGCTTGACGATTTTCGATATCACAAAAGCCGAAACCGGGATTACCAGTATGGCAAAAAGGGTGAGTTTGACTGAGATGGCAAAAAGTATAAACAGGTAAGCTAACAGCTGAAATGGTTCTTTAAAGAGAACCTGTAAGGTGCTGGTCACTGAGTACTGTACCACCTGCACATCGGATGTGATTTTGGCTATGATATTTCCTTTTCTCTGTTCGTTGAAATATCCAAGGTGTAGATCCATTACCTGATCAAACACCGACTTTCTCAGATTCAGCAGCGTATAAATCCTTAGGTTTTCAATGACTCTCTGTGCAATATACCGAAAGGTATTGCTGAGCAGAACAGATAGAAAGATGCATAAGCAAACCCATTTTAAGGCTTCAAAAGCTCCCCATTGCTCCTGGATCTGATAGACGTAATAATTAAAGTAGTCCATGATGTCAACCCAGGATTCAGGTTTTGCTACAGCAGTAGCTTTTTCTTTGAAAAGTGTGCTGAGT
Source organism: Algoriphagus sp. TR-M9 (assembly GCF_027594545.1). Lineage (NCBI taxonomy): Bacteria > Pseudomonadati > Bacteroidota > Cytophagia > Cytophagales > Cyclobacteriaceae > Algoriphagus > Algoriphagus halophytocola. The sequence continues at coordinate 1,268,084 of NZ_CP115160.1, forward strand.
AGGGGAGCAAGCAGTGCCAGGTTCAGCGTATTGAAAATTACAGCCAAAACAGTAACAAGCACGTAAGGGATAGCGTACTTCTCTATAGGTTTGGCATAGGAGAGTAAGCGCCAATAGGTTTGCATAATATTTTATAAAACAGTTATTTCCTTATTATTCAATAATCCCCGAATCGTTTCAGTAACCTCTGCAATACTTATCCTTCCTTTATTGCTCAGCATCAGGTTTCTTATTTTTCTTCTAGAGCTTCTGATTTGATACTTATGTGCTTTATAGGCAGCATAAGACCTCAGGATCCATAGTTGCCCCAGCATAACCTTGGGAATCACTTCTCCCCAAAGCAGGTAAAGCCTCCAGCGCTTCAGGTCTTTGCGATCCATATGGATGGCATGAAACAGCATTCTATTTCGGAAGTAGATTTCCTTGACTTTTTCCTTTTGGAAAAAGTTCTTAGTGGTATGAGACCCCAGATGCACACAGGTGGCCTGATGCTCATAATAACTAGCCCAGCCAAGTTTCCAGGCACGCATGCTCAGGTCCAGATCCTCAGTATAAAATGGTGAATAGATTTCATCAAATCCTTCCAGCTCCAGTAATTTTTTTCGGTCAACCAGACAGTTGGCTCCTGATAGAAAGGTGGTGGGTATTTTACTGCTTTGAGATGATTTTGGGTACGCCTGCTTGTCGGACTTTAATTTGTAGCCGTTAAACCTTGGGATTTTAGCAGCTACCTCTACATGGTGTCCTGATTTGTCCAGGATTTTCCCCATCACTCCGAAGGTATTGCTATCTCTGAAGTAGGGAAGGAGCTTTTTCAGGTAATCAGGAGCCAGCCTTATATCAGAGTTTAGCAATAGTACCAGATCATGTTTGGCTGCCATTATGCCTCGATTGCAGGAAAAGGAAAACCCTTTGTTCTGGGCATTTTGGATAATGGTGATGGTTGGATGGTTTTCCTGAATAAATGTGACCGAATCATCCTGTGAAGCATCATCCACTAGAATGATCTCATACTTACATCTGCTGTTTTCCAGCGCATGAAAAGTGAAAGGTAAATAACGTTCTAGGAGCTCCTTGCCATTATAATTGGGAAGGACCACAGATATGGAATAATTCAAAATGGTAGTGGTTTAGTTACATCAGGAACGACAGGGTTCCCATAAACGCTACAAAAAATTCATAATTTCTTATTCTCAGTAATGATGCATGCCCAAGAGAAATGACAGGGTTAGGTGCCGAAATTGAAAAATGACTTGGTAAACATCAACTAAGTGTATGTGACCTAAATTGAGCTCCACATTTATGAAAAACACCTTTACCGAAAGGCACGAAAAGACAGCATCTATTTAAACGTAAGTCTAGTTTACAACTAGAAAGAGAAACCAAGTGATAAAGTGGCAATAGTATGTCCGCTATCGCGGGGTAGCAAATATGCTTTGGGGCATATCAGTAAAACTATCCCCAACTTTAATGAATTTTCAATACTTAAGTTTGCTCTGCCTTTGAATGGATTCTTAAATGCATAGGAGTCTTTTAGGTTAGTATCGGGCTTTAATCTGGCTTGCAGAATAAGCTCTGCCTGTACGCTATATACAGAATTGTATTTTACTCCTTATATTGTCAAGGGTATTGATTCTTTTGTTTTGTAAGCCAAGTACAATGAATGATTCTTTTTTTGAAGAAATTTATAATCACCCTTCCATAAGTGAGGGGCATTTGAATACAATCAGAAGTGCCCATAGGAAAGTTGCCTTCAAAAAACATGACCATGTCCTTCTGGAAGGGAGTACCAGTCATGCCTACTACTTAATCGAGGAGGGAATGTTCAGATCATATCTCATTGATTATCAAGGGAATGAAATAACTACTGATTTTTTTGTTTCAAATGACATTTTGATTGAGGTTGCATCTTTATTCCTTCGTATTCCCTCCAAAGAAAACATCCAGGCTTTAAGCGACGGGATAGTCTGGGAGATTGATTTTGAGGCTTTTCAAAACCTGTATCGCAGCATACCTGGATTTACAGAATGGGGAAGGACCTGGATGACAAATCAACTTTTTGAAGCCAAAAACCGTGCTGTAAAAATGCATACCCTAAGTGCATCGCAACGATATTTGGAACTGATGAGTGCTAAACCGGAGGTGATCAAAAGGGCCCCGCTAAAGCATATTGCCACCTATCTAGGTATTACTGATACCTCATTAAGTAGAATTAGAAAAGAAATGCTCCTGCAGCGCTAGAACTTGCCTTATGACAAGTTATTCTTGCTATCCTTTTCTCAATTTTACTTCCATACCCACTAACAATGAGAAATATGGAAAAAATTAATCCTGTAGTTTGGTTTGAGATTTATGTTGAGAACATAGATAGAGCGGTTTCGTTTTACGAAAATGTATTTGAAGTTTCACTTGAAGATATGAGTGATCCATCGGATCCAAGCATACTGATGAAATGCTTCCCCAGTGATATGGAAAATTACGGAGCAGCCGGGGCACTGGTAAAAATGGACGGAGTAAAACCGTCCTCCGAAGGCAGTATTGTTTATTTTGGTTGTGAAGATTGCAAAGTATTGGAAAAACGTGTCGTAGACAATGGGGGGTATATTATTCAACCCAAAATGTCTATTGGTGAGCATGGTTTTGTTTCTCTTATTAAAGATACCGAAGGCAACTCAATCGGTTTTCATAGCAGAAGTTAAGCTGGGCTAATGGAAAGCATAGAACAAATAAACTATCTTAAATGTCCTGTAGCTACGGTTTATCAAGCGCTCACTTCTCAGTCCGGACTGGGGCAAATCTGGACAAAAAAACTCAAGGTGAAAGCTGAACTTGGCTTTCTAAACGAGTTTGATTTTGATGAAGGCTATATCACAAAGTTTAGAATTGTTGAGCTCATTGAAAACCGAAAAATAATCTGGGAATGCGTAGAATCAGATCCTGAATGGATAGGGACTAAAGTTTCCTTTGAGCTGAATGAGAAAGACAGTGTCACTCAGGTAACTTTAAATCACTACGAATGGAGAGCACGCACTGATTTTTACCGCTGGTGTAGCTACAACTGGGCCATTTTACTTCATCGCCTTAAGGCATATTGCGAAGCCTAAGGCTCCCGATTTTCACAGGCTCAATGCCAAAATTAGGGGCCTAGCCGGAAAGGGATCCAAAGAAAGAGCTCAGCTTATGAGGTATTTCGATTCCCGATAGCCACAAATTCAGTCTATTATTCAATAAAAATTCTATGTGATGACTAAAATCATCTCCCATCCAAATTGCGGAAACTCACCTAAAATGGAGTTCTTGAAAGCGTTTAATATAGCTTTTGCCAAAGGAGATACCTCATTTTTGATTGAAAGTGTCACAGACGACATGCTGTGGGACATCGTTGGTGATAAAAAAATTCTAGGGAAAAAGGCATTTGGAGAGGAATTAGAGCAGGTAAATTTGTTAAAAGTAGAGGAGCTCCGGTTGGAACAAATCTTATCGCACGGGAAAGAGGGCGCAGCAAATGGGGTGATGAAAATGGAGAACGGGAAAAGGTATGCCTTTGCAGATTTTTACGTTTTTCAGGGAGCAAAAGGCTTAAAGGTTAAAGCGATAACTTCCTATTGCTTAGAGGTATAAGGGGAACGGTTTTCGAAGAGGAATATGCTTGTTCCCAGCATTGAGTTAGCTACTGCTTAAGCTAGTACTGACCTCAGGCAGATCTTCTAGGAGGTTGTGCAGGTAGCCCGCTCCGTGTGCATTTAGGTACTGCTCTTGGTCCTCATTTACTTCTACTTTTACTGGTATTTCCTTGTTATCAACCTGGATAAACAGTTCGTAATCTCCAGCGATCACCCCTTTGATGGCTTCCTTACTACTGATGATCCATCTGTCTCCCGTATTATTGATGCCACCGATCTTTAGGATTTTACTGGTATTGTTGGCAGGTGAATCTGTTTGAATAAACCTTACAATTAATTTTCTAATCATGTTGACTGCTTGCTTAAATCTTCTTTTGGAACATGCATTTTTGTACGGCTCCTAATGCATGTCTTTTCTAAAAGAACTTTTTTACCTGAATGTCTTTAGTTTTACTCCTTTTTCCAGCAAAAGCTGAAGGAGGATTTCCGCATCCTTTTCCAAATCCTGTTCTAACAGTAAACGAATGGATTTAGAAAGTGCTATGATTTCTTTTCCCTTTTTCAAGCGGTCAAATGGAAAGGGGCCCTTTGCACCTCCAGCATTATCTCCATTTTTTGAACCGCCCTTTTCTCTATCGCTTTTAATTCGCTGCAGATTTCTGCCCAGTTTTGGTTTAGTGTAGGCATAACTTTTTATGGATATCCGCTTTCTTACCAGTAGCGAGAGAAATTATGGGTTAAGGTTTTTTTCTACGTACTGTGGGCAGTGGACTGTTGTCGGTGGACGATTGTCCGCTACTATCCAGCCTCATTCTTTAACTACTGGCATCATTGCGGATAATCAGATAACTTTTTCTAAAGATAGAACCCAAAAGTTATACACGATGAATTATCAAAACCTGTTCGATTCTATTAGGACACTTGCTGTCAAAGTTTAGTTGAGGGTATTTGATAAGTTTATGAGTATATATGAATATCCGCTTTTCTGCCAGTAAGGAGGCAAAAGCAGCATAGGATATGTTAAACTTAAGAATTGAGGCCCCTTCAGCCTGACCTGCTCCTGCGGAAGTCACCGGTCATCGGTCTTCTGGCCGGTTGAGCAGAGAATCATTGGTTAATAGCATCATTACATATATCCATGTATATGAATTACTTCAGATGCCAATTCAATGAACAAACGGTTAGTTTTTTATTTAGTTATAATGCTTTAAAGGTGGTTCATACTTAGCCTTTTCTGTTACCTGAATTTTCTGACTGCTATGCCTTGCTGATTTCAGATATGGAGCAACGCTTTGATCTGCTCTTCTTCCTGATCATTTTCCATCATGATCATCAGTTCGTCTTCAGCTTCGAGTTCTGTTTGACCATTAGGAGTGATGAATTTTCCACCTCTCTTTACTAGTACTATTAAGCATGTACTGGGAAAGCCGAGCTCCAGAATTTTTTTGCCTTGGACTGGGCTGGCCTGCGGGATTTGTACTTCTAAAATAGCATTTTTAAAATCTTCGGAAAGTTCGATGTCCAGCATGGAACGCTTTTTTAATGAAGCGGGAAGGGAGAGGTGCAGTAGTTTTGCTGCCAAGGGCAAGGTAGTGGCCTGAATGGCGACAGAAGCCAGCACAATAAAGAAAACGATATGAAAGATCATCGCAGATTGCTCTATATCAGCTATTAGCGGTAAAGTTGCAAAAACGATCGGGACGGCGCCCCGTAATCCTACCCATGAAATGAATGCCTTTTCGCGAAGCTTAAACTTAAAGAATGAGAGAGAAATGAAAACCCCTAAAGGCCTAGCTACAAAGATTAGAAACAATGCGGCCAAAATTGCGATTCCTGATATAGGAATGAGCTGCTTAGGGAAAACCAAGAGTCCTAGGGTGATAAACATGATGACCTGCATCAGCCAGGCCACACCATCAAAGAACTTCATCAGACTCTTTTTATGAGCCATTTTGCCATTGCCCACTGTGATGGCACTGATATAAACCGCCAGGAAACCGTTGCCTCCTAGTAGATCAACAAAGGTATAGGTAATGAGTACCAGTGCCAAGAGCATAACTGGGTATAAGCCTTCAAAATCCAGGTTGACTTTATTGGTCAGCAGGACCGTCGCTCTTCCAAACAACCATCCTAGAAGACCGCCGACGAGCATTTGGATGAAAAATAAGGGGATGATTTCCCAAAGGGAGCCTGTTTCGAGGGTGATCAATCCCAGAAGGGATACCGTAAGGAAGTAAGCCATAGGGTCGTTACTGCCGCTTTCCAGTTCCAAAAGAGGTCTAAGGTGGCCCTTTAGTCCTATGCTTTTGGCTCTCAAAACAGAGAAAACCGCTGCTGCATCAGTAGATGAAACTATGGCTCCCAATAACAAACTTTCCTGAAACCCGAGTCCTGTGATCAGGTAGACAAAAGTTCCCAAGGTAACACTGGTGAGTAATACCCCCAGCGTAGAAAGTGTGATTCCTGGCTTCAGTACCGGTTTGATACTGGGCCATTTGGTATCAAGACCACCTGAATACAGAATGTATGTAAGTGCAATGATACCTAGGAACTGGGCAATGTACGGATTGTCAAACCGAATTCCTCCGATTCCATCGGAACCTGCCAACATACCCACCCCCAGAAATATTAAAAGCATGGGAATGCCTGTTTTACCCGCAGTCTTGCTGGCAAGTACACCGGCTAAGAGAAGGAGCGAGCTAATCAGAAGAATGTTTTCAGCGGTTAAGGTCATCGGAAAGCATATGGAACAACCAAAACTAATAAAGATCACGTTATTTTCTGATTGGCTATTCCAGAATATGGTCTGTGAAAAAGGTGCACCAAGAATTTCTAACCCTAAGCCTATTATAGTAATACTGATTTAGAAGCCTTTGCGTTGAAGATTCCTGCGGATCAAGAAAAGGTCATATTCTGGTGAAGGCTGATATTGCAATGGGACATTAATGTCAAACCTGTATAAGCATTTCAAATGGAGGAGGATCCTTTATCAGCTACACCTGTTTTGTCCCGTTGCGATGAGTTTTACAGATTGTTCTATCGGCATATTTGGAAAAAAAAATGGAAGTCATAGTGCTATGCCTTTTGCATGTCTATGACTTCCAGGTAATGCTATCCTATTCTCTGGGATAACAGCTTCTATAGAAGCGGTTCTCCGCCTCTTCTCACCTCAGATTGCCTAGTTCCGCGGTGATCCCTTTCAAGGAAGCCATCGCCATATTCTTCTCCTCTGATTCTATCGGTACCTTGGTCAAACCTATCCTCTCTAGTGTAAAAGACTGCATTTTGGTGGTCATAGCGACCGTACAAACTTCTAGGTTCCTCACTGTAATAGGTACGCATGGTATGTAGAAACTCTGCCTGAGGTCCAGAAGGCCATGAATCCTTGTCAAAACCTGGTGCATTTTCCAAGGTTTCTTTGGTTTCCTTTACGATAATCACATCTTCCTGAACCGGATGGAAATTGAAAGACTCCATAGGCAAGGCCAAGAGTTTTGACCCTAGGTTAAGGAATCCTTCATCTACTTTCAATACCACATAATCGATTTCATTGGTGGTGGTGTTGATCATCAGATCTTTGATGCTGCCCACTGCTTCATCTCTAGCGGTTTTTACTTTGCAATCAACTGCTGTAGTAGCGCTGATTTTGGAATTAAGTGTAGTGTTCATGGTGTTGTTGGTTAGTTTTAACTATTTACTATTTATAACTCCATATCTATGCCAGGCACCTGTACATGGTTTATTGGGCGTTCAGAGGTTTTCTGAAAAAATTCATGTGACAGGTTTCTCCTTTTCGAGTAAGGAATTGGTTGTAGATGAGCAATAAGCCTGATTTTTTTTCGAAAAAATGATTCTCCGCCATAATGCCATTTCATTCAAAATGCCAGATGTTAGCTTAGAAATTATTTGAGTGTAAACACCTGACTTGGTAAGCCTGATTATTAAAAAGAAAACCCTGGAGAAAGTAAATGAGATTACTTTCTCCAGGGCTGAGTTTGTTTGGAAGTAACTATGTCGATATTTCCGTTGAAGCTGAAATCTAAAGTAAAGTTGAATTCCCTTGCAGAAGGGGAGGTTATTTAATCCAATACTTCTCTTCTTTTACCATCTTCGTCGAAAGTGAAAGTCTCGCTTATATTTCCTTTCATCTTGAATTCAAGTTCATAATAAGTGATTCCATTTTCTATAAATCTTCTCTTTACCAGTATACTGTCAGGATGCAGATCGTCGGTATTTTCTATGACGTTGATCAGATCTTTCGGCATATTGATGGAATCTGTCATTTCTATGACTACCGGCATGGTGGATCCATCTACTAAGTATCTGGTAGAGTCACCCTCAGGAATTTGACCATTTTCCTGATCGACTTCCAGTTTTCCTGTTGGATCATTGTGGGAGTTTTCCTCTCTTTCGTTACATGATATTAACCCAATTCCAAGGGTTAATGCGATTATAAGTGATGAAGTTTTCATGATTTATTAGTTGTTGTTGTTTTAGAAATCTATCTGTTTGTTTTAGGGTAATTTGAACGTATAGGAATAGGATTGTATAGTTAATTACTGTACGCGTACCTGCCAGAGTGTATTTCCACTGTCATCATTCACCAAAAGTGAACCGTCCGGCATGACCGTTACGTCTACCGGCCTTCCGTAAACCTCAGATTTTTCCTCATCAGCTATAAATCCAGTCATGAAGTCCTCTGGTTCTCCTGTAGGCTTTCCATTCGCAAACGGGACAAAAAGTACCTTATAACCGCTGAGTTCCTTTCTGTTCCAAGATCCGTGCTGACCTACAAAGGCTCCATTTTTATACTTATCAGGAAATGCATCACTAGTATAGAAAGTGAGTCCAAGAGAGGCTGTATGGCTTCCCACAGGCACATCTGGGATTATAGTCTGAGTTACTTTGTCGGTACCTTTACCCTCCATCCTTGGATCTGGAATTTGTCCAAAGTAGGAGTAGGGCCAACCATAAAATCCATCCTTTTTCACACTTGTGATGTAGTCAGGAACCAAATTATTGCCCAGTTCATCCCGCTCATTTACTGCCGTCCACAGCTCTCCATTTACAGGATTCCAGGACATCCCTACTGGATTTCTTAAACCAGTGGCATAAAGAATCTCACCTGATCCATCAGGATTGACCTCCAGGATTGCTGCTCTTCTGATCTCTTCTTCCATTCCATACTCTGCGACGTTACTGGCCGAACCTACAGAGATGTAAATTTTTGAATTGTCCTCGTTTGCAATTAGATTTCTAGTCCAATGATTGTTGTATCCTCCGGCTGGCAATTCTACGATTTTCTCTCCCTCTCCTTCTAATTTGATTTGACCTTCTTTATAAGGGAAGCGGTAGAGACCATCCGTATTGGCAATATAAAAGGTCTGGCCAATGATCAGCATTCCATAGGGTTGATTTAGGCCATCTTTAAAAACTTCCCGCACTTCATATTGCTCATCATTATTTTTATCCTGGAAAACAGTGATTCTGTCTGAGCTTTTCTTGGTATTGCTTTCTACCACAAATAAATCCTTGTTTGGACCAACGTAAGTCGCCCTTGGATTATCGAGATCAGAGGCAAATTTCGTCACCGTAAATCCTTCTGGTACTTTGGGTGTCTGGCCTTCTGACCAACCTATTACTTTACTGCGATTGGTAGTAGGCTCCGAAGAGTATGGGGAAGGTAAGATTAGCTCTCCTATGGCAGTTTGTACGGTGTCTGCACTTTGTTGTCCAAGTTCTTTCTTTTCCTCCGAGGATACTTTTTCCTTACAAGCAATTACTAAGCAGGCGCCGAAGAAAAGTAGTAGGGTAGGTTTGAATCTATAATCCATAAATTTTGCTGTTGAGGTGCGATTTGAAATTGATTCAATCCATTAGCCAAAAATGTAAAAAACTGCTTGTAGTCCGATTAGATCAGGTTTATCTGCTGAGTTTTCACCGTGAACCCTATATGATTTTTTCAATAAAGAAAAATTATTCCCACTTGTGAGGAGAAACCTGCCCAATTTTTAATGGGGAAGTGGAGGCTTTTCAGTCATATTTCCATGGAAAAGTTTGATGTATTCTCTCTTCAGAGCTGATTGTTTCGCAAACAATAACTGAAAATCAAGAGCCAGATTTGGGTTTGAAATAGATGTTTTCGTCCTCATCGCTGATCACTTCATAGGAATCCAGCTCTGCTACCTTTTTAAAGTCTTTCTGATCCACAAGTAGCGTATCTTTTAAGTTTTGAAGTGACGGCAGTACTGCTACTGAACTATCGGGTAAAGACTGGATTTCTGGATTTCTGAGTAATGATTGATAAACATATCCAATTTTTCCAACTGCGGTTTTGACTTGGTACCAATCTTTTGTGGAAGCCGTAATAAATAATGGAGTTGACTCTCTTAACTGGAAGAGTAATTCCGCACCTATTTCTGGTTCTGCTCTAACATTTGCCTGGTCCACATCGACAATCATGAGTAGCGGTAATTCTTCAGCAGGGAAAGGTTCTGCTTTTTTATGAGCTGTATTTATTACTGGATAGGGGTCAAAAGCCCCATTATCATAGATTCCAAAGTGCAAATGAGGAGCAGTAGTTCGTGCATTTCCAGTATTTCCCACCAGCCCTAAGGTATCGCCGGGTTCTACGCCTTGTAAATTGCTGACCAATTGGCTGTCTAGATGCGCGAAATAAAGACGCCAATTCCTACTATGATCACTTAACCAAACTTGTTTCCCACCCAACCCACTTGCTCTTACACTTGTAACTAATCCTGCAACTGGAGCCACCACGGGTGTTCCTCGTGCAGCAAATATGTCCACACCCTCGTGGGATCTGGCTCCTCCATCCCGCGCAGCTCCCCAAAAGCTCTGTATAGAAGCTGTGTTTTTTCCCTGTACGGGAAATACTGCATAAGTCTGTACAGCATTGACCAAAATTTGAAAGTTGCCTTCCCCAAGCATTTCAGGTTGAACCCGGAGAATATACTTTCCAGTTTGCTCAGCTTCCAATTGGATAGAGTCTTGGATAATAGCACGTGATTCGAGTTCCTTTAGAGACTCAGCATCCAGAAGATCCACAATTAACCGACTGCTATCACTTGCTATCCAGCGGATATCTATTAGAATACTGGCTCCTTTTTCCATTTGAATTTCCCAGGCATTTGCCGCAATGCTTTTAGACTTAAAGCTCCCATTGATGGCAATAGGAAGGCTGAGTAAAGTAGCTGTATTTAATACTTGCTCTGCTTTGGACAGCCAGTTCATCCCAATTTTGGATTTTAAAATGCCTGATTTTTCTAGGGAATTCTCGTAGCTCTTACGGGCTGAAGAGGAGATGAATACCCCAAGGCTGGCTTTGTTACAGGAGGTTACAGCTAGAATAATGGAAAGGCATAGAATATAAGAATAGGGGAAGGATTTCATCAGAGGTAATATTGAGATCAAAGATTGAGGCAGGCGTGTTATATGGTCTTCTTTGCGGTGCTATACACTAATAGCATGCCGATACTTACCTATCGCCTGTTCGCTTTAATTCTTTAAAAATGCCAATGGTGTGTTTTTCTATCTGTTGAATTAAATCTACATTTTGTGAAGAAAATTCTCCTAAGGTTCTGAGGCGTACTGTTACTGAAGATGCTTGAAAAGAATTAATATGATGCGTTTTGAGGTAAATTAGTTGCTTTATTGAATCACCCCAAGCTGTGGTTTATGTTTTGTTAGCTGGATGGGTGAACCCATTAATTAATGACCAGTTTGACACCTTTAAAGAGTGATCTTTGTAATGCTTTGCAGCAGTGCATAAAAGATGTGCAACTCTTGATTTCAGCTATAAATCAAAGATCGGAAATGGAAAATTTCACTGCTGTAGCTGAACATTGTGTTGAAGCATGTATGGCCTGCCTTGACGCCTGCGAATCTGGTAGATTTGACCGAGGGATCATGATGGCCGACTGTGCAGAGGCTTGTGCACTGTGTGCTGACCAATGCGAATCGCTTAATTTGGTAGAAAGTAAAAAATGCATAGCATCCTGTCAAATTTGCCAAGAGGAACTATTTCACTTGTTGGCTTAAGGATATTGGAATCTTTTAAGTTATAAAATCGGCATAAATGATGGCGCCTCCTCGCGACTGTTTTTATTTTCATTCCCATTGGGAATCAAGTTGGGGCTGCCTAGTGGAAATCGAAATGTTAGATACCAAATCTCAATCATCGGGCAATCCTTCAGTCGGTCAAAGGAGGCATCATCATTTTAATTCTCTTTTTGTTTCTATTGTCTTACGTTTCCATTTTCCAAAAACTCAACAGTTTTATTTGATTGATCGGATAGCTCGAACTCTACTTCATAAACAGTGATGGAATTTTCGATCTTACTGCTTGTACTAATAATCCTGGATTTTGAAAGCACCTCATCATTTTCAATAGCATTGATTACAGGAGCCGGAAGACGTGTAGAATCTGCTTCATCTAGAGTTCCGCTAAGCAGAGTACCATCGCGTTTCACCATAGTGGTATCGTCTCCATTTAATTCCGTACTCATTTCGTTTTGAGCTTCAATACCTTGTTCGTTGACGTTACTTTTACCACAGGCTGTTGATAACATGGCTACCATAGCCGGATATATGATATATTGAGTTTTCATAAATGCCAAAATTTTGGTGACAGCTAATTGCAGATCAATAATCAGCCCTTTTTAATTATTCTTTGGTAGCTATCTAGTTTCTATTGTCTTCTTGTTTCTCAAGACTTGATCAAGAAATGGATTTAAGAAAGATGTATGCTTTTTATTTTTGAGGAGATTTTGGACTGCTTACTATTTCTTATTTAACCGGTAGATTCTAAAGCATCCAGCTTTTTGGTCGTATTTTGAAGATTTCTCCATATCACTGATCATTACGATTTAGTTCTATTTGATCAGCCTAAATGGGTCGACAATTTTTAAATAAAATAGGAGTCAAGTGATGGCTTCTTAGCTGGTTTTTATAACTACAATATTCAGGTCATAATGAGGTGAAGTTTGCTCAGTCTGTTGATAATTTGGCTAGTGTTAAAAGTCTGGGTTTCTTATTTTTAAGTTTGGATTTTTTTAAATGCTCGACCTACAGTGATTTAAAGGTATTTTGGTCGAAATTTTTACCTAGTGGAATAGTTGTTGGCTTGGCTCTAGAAAATCTATCCTAATTGTTTCCATTCAACCGACCAACTATGAAAAAGTTTCCAACCCTTACTTTTCTGGTTTTAATTTCAATAGGATCTTCCTGTGAGGTGTTCGCGGAAAATATTACATCATTGACTCTACAGGATACAATTCCCATTACCGATCCCAAAACGACTAATGAACCTAGTTCAATTACTGGATCTATAAAGGATGCAGAAGGTAATCCTTTATCAGGAGCCACTGTACAGATTAAAGGCACCCAAACAGGAGCGATTTCAGATGACTCCGGCAACTATTCTATAGATACCCCTGAGAATAGTGAAGGGGTAGTTCTGGTATTTTCATTTTTAGGTTTTCAGTCAAAGGAGGTAGAAATAGGCAATCGGAGCACCATAGATATCACATTGATCAGCGATGATCAAGAACTAGATGAGGTAGTAGTGATAGGATATGGTTCTACACGAAAGGCAGACCTTACCGGGTCCGTAGCCCAGGTAAATACTGAAGAAATAAATGCTTTTCCTACTTCTAATGTGCTGCAGGCATTGAATGGGCGGGCTCCAGGAGTGCAGGTCATCCAAAATAACGGGGCTCCAGGTGGAGGAGTTTCCGTTAGAATTCGCGGCGCAAATTCTATTCAAGGTGACAATGACCCGCTATATGTAATCGATGGCTTTCCTTTTTCCGGTAACCCTACCAATCTGAACAATTCAGATATCGCCAGTATAGAAATTCTAAAGGATGCCTCAGCTACTGCAATATATGGCTCCAGGGGTGCCAATGGAGTGGTGTTGATCACTACCAAAAGTGGAAGGGGAGCGGGCACGGTAGTGGAGTTTGATGCTGCATACAGTATGCAAAGCCTGAGGGATAAGCTTAATCTGATGAATGGAACTCAATATGCCGAGTTGATGAATATTCAGGCAGAAAATGACGGGTTACAACCTTATTTTTCAGAAGCAGAAATCAATGGATTGGGTCAAGGTACTGACTGGCAGGATGAAGTTTTTCAACAGGCACCCATCAAAAACACCTCTCTGAGCATTTCTGGAGGAGGAGAAAATACTCAATTTTTAGTTGGCGGTAGCATTTATCAACAGGACGGAATCATCAAGGGGTCTGATTATGATAGATATTCTATCAGGTCTACTATCAATCATAAGGTCAGTGAAAAAATCTCAGTTGATTTTAACAGCACACTGAGCAAATTGGTGACTGCACGTAGGGACAGTGAAGGTGGTTCCAGAGGAGCGAGTATGATAGGGGCAGCAATAGTAGCTTCCCCTTTGTCTGATCCATACAATTCTGAAGGAACCATCAACAATTTGGCTGATGATTTTGCATTTGTATCTCCGGACCTGATCAACCCGCTCTACTTTATTAACGAGCAATCCACTGTAATAACTGCGAATGTGGTTTTGGCGAATGCTGCCATCAATTACAATCCAATTCCGGAAATCACCATCAGAATAGCTGGAGGGGTAGAAAATCGTGATGACAGAACTGACAATTACAGAAGCAGTAATTTTATAAATAGCAACGGAAATGCCAGTATTACTACCAGTCAATACATCAGTCGGCTGAGTGAAAATACGATTACATATGCTGACGTATTCAATGAAAAACACGATTTGAATGTGCTAGCTGGTTTTACCTACCAGGATTTTACTACTAAATATTTGGCGGGAAGCGGAGCTGGGTTTCTCAGTGATCTTTATGAAACGGATAACTTGGGAGCTGCGGAAACTCCTGGTATTCCTACCTCCGGCTATGCAAACTCAGTTTTACTTTCCTACTTGGGAAGGATTAATTATGGATTTGCAGACAAATACCTATTCACTGCGTCGTTCCGCGCAGATGGATCTTCCAGGTACAGTGAGGGCAATAAGTGGGGATATTTTCCTTCTGGAGCCTTAGCGTGGAAAGTCTCCGAAGAAAATTTCATGCAGGGACAAGAAACTGTTTCCACTCTAAAACTCCGTGCCAGCTGGGGGCTGACAGGCTCCCAGGCCATTGATCCATATGCTACACTTAACAGGTTATTCCCAGGATACACTGTTTTTGGTGATGAGCTTTATAACTTCCTTGCACCTGGATCTACCTTGCCGGGAAACCTCAAGTGGGAAACCACCCAGCAATTTGACTTGGGCATGGATCTGGGACTTTTTAACGATAGGATTATTGTTGGAGCTGATTATTACATAAAAACTACTGAGGACTTATTGAGCACTGTTCGCTTGCCCAGTTCCTATGGTTATACGACAACCATAGATAATGTGGGATCTATAGAAAACAGAGGTGTGGAATTGAGCCTCTTTGCCCAAATGTTTTCCAAGGAATTCCGGTGGAGTATAGATGGGAATATTTCTTTAAATCGAAACAAGGTGATTTGCCTTAATGATGGACAGCCGATTCTCACTAATTTCATAAATGTGATCACGGTAGCTGATAACTTCTCCATCATGGAAGAAGGCAGACCTCTAGGTCAATTCTGGGGGTATCAAGAAGATGGATATACGGAATCAGGAGCGATCCGCTATAGAGATTTAAACGGCGATGGGGAAATCACAGAAGAGGACAAGACATACATAGGAAATCCAAATCCTGACTACTTTTACGGATTCAATTCAAACATGACCTTCAAAGATTTTCAACTGGATTTATTTTTCCAAGGAAGTAAAGGAAATGATATCATGAATGTAAGTGCGATTTCCAGTACGATGGATTATGGTCAAGGCTTGAATATGCCGGAAGAAGTACTTTTGGATCACTGGACGCCACAGAATACAGGTGCCAAATATCCAAAAATCAGTAGAAGTACAGTGGCAAGAGTATCCAATAGATTTGTGGAGGACGGTTCTTATTTAAGGCTGAAAAACGTGATGTTAGCTTACAATTTCCCCTTAAAAAACACAAATGGAATATTCCTCCAGAGTCTGAGAATCTATGCCAGTGGGCAGAATCTGTTGACTTTTACCGATTATTCCTGGTGGGATCCTGAGGTTAACAGCAAGGGTGGAGACAATCGCCTAGGTATAGATCACTTCAGTTATCCTATTCCTAAGTCTTATACCGTAGGCCTCAATGCCACTTTTTAATTTTAATCCATATAGATCATGAAAACTACTAGAAAATATAATCTATTCAGCACTAAAGTTTGTGTAGTTTGTCTTTTGGGGATAGGTGCTTTTACCATCTCCTGCGATTCGCTCTTAGATGAAGAACCGAAAACAATTGTATCGGAGAATTTCTATCAAAACGCCTCTGATTTTGATGCCGCTACCAATGCTATTTATTTTCCGCTGCGGATGGTGAGATCAGAACAGATTGCCGTGCTCAGTGCGCACACAGACTGGGGTTATGGTCGTGGTAGTAGAGCGCAGTACAACGATTTCGACGGGTTTAATCCCACCAATATCAATGCAGCCGCTTCCAGATGGAACAGTTTCTACAAAGGAATCCGAAATGCCAATATCGTGATTGAGAAAGCACCATTAAGTGAAGAATTGACCGAAGACGAAATGAATGGATTTATTGCTGAGGCTAAATTCCTGCGTGCATTGACTTATTTTGACTTAGTGAGAAACTGGGGTGGAGTTCCGCTTCGTACCGAGCAGAATATATCGGATAAGGATGTGCCAAAAAGTAGCGTCGAAGATGTTTATTCCCTGATATTATCTGACCTGGAAGCAGCTGAAACAGGTCTTCCAACTGCTGCAGCAGAGCCTGGACGACCCACGCAATGGGCCGCTAAAACCTTACTGGCGGATGTATATCTACAGTTGGAAGAGTTTGATTCAGCTAAATTGAAAGCCGAGGAAGTTATAGACTCTGATGCGTTTCAGTTAGTTCACGTGACCTCAGTAGATGAACTCCGGGAGAAAATCTTTGGTCCCACATTGATCAGTTCAAGTGAAGAAATCTTCTCCTTTAAGTTTGCCAGGCAAACAGGACAAGGAAATGGGCTACCCTGGATTCTTAATCACCCGAGTACTGGACTTTATAATTTTGGCGGCGCATATGCGCATTACGGGGATGCAAGCAACCCATTCTACAAGGAATGGGAAGATGGTGATTTAAGAAAGTCTTTATGGCAGTTTGTGGACTTCGGTCTGGGAGATTCAACCCTGGTCAACGGAAAATATGCAGAGCCTCAGGCCGTGGATAATACTGGAGCTGGCAATGATACTCCTATTTACAGATATGCTGAACTGTTGCTTATTTATGCAGAAGCTTCAGCTCAGGTAGATGGCTTGACTGAGGAAAATATGGACGCAGTTAACCAAATACGAAGAAGAGCCTTTGGCCTGGATCCTTTGGAAGCATCGTCTATGGATTATACATTGGAAGGGTTGAATACAACAGAATTCTTAGATTTGATCCTTCAGGAAAAAGCCTATGAGACTCAGTTTGAAGGCAAGCGATGGCTGGATCTGAAAAGAACTGGAAGAGCGGAGGAATTCGTGATGAAAAATAAAGGCTTGTCAATTGCTGATCGCCATTACTTGTGGCCGATTCCCTTGGAAGAACTGAATTTCAACGAAGCCATGAGTGCAAGTGATCAAAACCCTGGTTACTGATTTTCCTTACTTTAGAGCGATGAACTTTGACTTGGACGGGTAAATGGCCTTCCAATCTAAAATTGCCTGGTTGTAGGAGGTTTTTTATTTGGAGTATGAAAAAGATAGATCTTTAGGGAATTGAAAAACTTAAATTATTTAAGCCTAGGGACTTGGATATTTTAAATGAATAAAATGCCTCATTACCGTATATGGAGGTCGTTTTATAGAATTTTATTCCGTTAATCTTTGATTCAATATCGACAGCCAAATCCATGAATAGCCTGTAATATGCATGCCCGTATAAAATGTCGGGATTTGATTTTTGATAAATGATGATGAATAAAGTTTACGTGGTTTTTTCTGGGGAATATCAACTTATGAAGGTACAGACCAGGCAATTGGAAGGTACATTACCTGCATTTAGGATTGAGGCCGTATTTTCCACAGTTGAAAAATGCGAGGCATGGATCAGGCGACATGAAAAAAGTCTTTCTTCCACCGTTTTGAGCTTTTTGGAAATTCCTTTTGATCCCCTTAGCAGAGAAAGGGAGAGTGAAATGCAAGTTTTCCATGTGCGTATGAATAGCGAGTTGCATATCATTGATGTGAAAATGGGGGATGAAAGTGATTTAGAAGAAGGAGAATTCTTTACTCTGACTCAAATAGAAGGCGGCGGTTTTCAAGGAGTGTTTTTTGCCAGGGATTTAATTGATGCCTGTAAACTAGCTTTTACCAGGGGCCAAGAATTGCTGAACGGAAAATAGACAACTCAAAAGTATAAGGAGCCTCACTCTCAATATTATAACAACTTTTTTAACGATGATTTTCCTTTTCTATGGGTTTTTCGGAAGTTGGATGGGGTATCGTGATACATCTTTTTGAAGAGTTCACTGAAGTAACTTTGACTGTTGAATCCTACTTTTTCCTTGATTTCCTGAATGCTATCTTCTGTATTGAGCAGCAGGTCTTTAGCAAGACTCAATCTCAAAAATTGCAGGTATTCATTGGCGCTTTTTCCGAAGAAATGACGGAACCCATTCTGGAATTTTTTAGCATTTAAGCCCACCCGTTGGGCAATTGAATTTAGGGATTCAATAGAATCCAGCTCTATTTTCATGATTTCTACAGCTTCTCTGATTGCATGCGCCTCCGACTGCCGCAGGATATTACGTTGATCAGATCCTTGATAGTCATCATCGTATTGTATGAGCTGCTGCACCAGCATTCTATAGGATTGGCTTTCTAGAAAAATCTTCTTAATCAGGTCAGTATATTGATGGGTTTTTATTTCTTCAAATATCTCGCCTAATCTGAGACTGTACATGCCATTGTAATAAAATGAAGTTTTGGCAAGTTCGTCCTCAAAAATGGATTTTAAGTTGGTGTGTGCTTTTGCCAATTCACATTCCATGCGCTCTTTAAATCTATGTCTATCCACTTCAAGACTATAAATCTCTGTTTTCTGCTGCTTTTGAAATTGAAGTACATGCCCATTGTAACCCTTACTGGCCACTATGATATTTTGATGTTGCTGTAGGGCATGCTCCTCACCATCTTGCTCGAAATGATGAAGTAGGTTGCCATTTAGGCAAAAAAGAAACTTCAGGGGATGGGTTTGGTTTACAGTGAAACTTATCTCCAGATCCTCATAAAATAGGCAATCATAAATCAGCAGACCCAATCCGCCTTCAAAGTTAATTCCCTTGATCTGTCCCTGGCCCCAAGAATCCGGTATCTGAACATAGTATTCTCCACAATCCTGGGTGTATTGAGTACCTAAGCCTTTGGCAATATCAGCTATCACCTCTTTAAGAGGCAAGGAATGAACCTGAAGTTTTTTCATGGAAAATGTAAAATGAAAAAGATCAATTAAAGTTGAAAATAGTACTTATAAAAATAAAAAGGAACGACTATTTTCTTAAATCTGAAATATGCACTAGGAATTCTTTAGAGCCGCTATTCAACCTATTTTCAGATCCTATTTCTTCCCTTAGCGTTTTATCCCGGGCATCTCTAGGTTATGTTTTACCTCTACTGGTTTTCTGCTGGAAGAGCGGCTAGACGGTATAGTATTTCTTAGAAAAAGACATTTCGGCCTGCCTACCGGCAAAGGAAATTCTTTGGTCACCTTCTATTGAGCGAAACTGAGGTATAGGTTTTTAGATCAGATCAGAAAAGGATTAATGGTATGAGTTGGAGTATTTTCTTGCTCCAACTCATATTCAGCAATCTTACACAGGTATTTGGTCTGCATCTTTTCTTTCCCAAACTCTATGGGAGGAAATGGAATCAATGAAAGATTCAGGATCCTGATTGAACAAAACGCCTTTAGGAAGTTTGTTTTTTGAGGCATAAGTCAAATCCCACAGACTTTCTCCTGTACCGTTGATACCAATATACTTGTAGTGCCTATAAGCTTCATCTATGAATCTAATGGCTAAAGAATTATTCTTTAAACTCTGTGTGCTTTTTGATCCGTCAAGTACTAGAACCGCATCGAACAATACAGAAGTCGTGGTCATTAAGCTATGATCAACTGTGAAGGAACCATCCTCTGACGCGGTGATAGAACCACTATTTGTGCTGATGATTTTAGAATCAGCTCCAGCATTTTTAATAGCCGCTTGAAATCCTTTGATTGACTTTTCATCTACACCATCATCTGCCAAAATAGCTATCATCCTTCCTTGGATCCCTTTTCCTGGCGATGCCATTAAGCTTAACTTTTCTGATTTTTTCAACTTGGTTTTAGCCTCAGTAGGTTGGTAATCACTTGGGTCGGCATCAGCAGGATAGCTATGATTTAGAGGAGCTTCAGGTTTTTGAATTTCTTTGATGCCAAGCCCTTTGGCCACTTCTTCTGCAAGTGTCTGATCTACATGAGTCAGCATTCCTACCATTCGATTTCGGATGGCTTCACTTTTCACTTTGCCCAGTTCGAACTGTAGTGCCTGAATAATGTGATGCTGCTCCACCTCAGTTTGACTACTATAAAAAAGCGTAGCTTGACTAAAGTGGTCCATGAAGCTCTTGCTTCTGTTTCTGATTTTATGTCCTTCTATTTTCTCATGGTGAGATACATACCCACCTTCAGCCATTGAGGCTTGAAATGGACATCCCCCACTTGCCTTGTTTGGATTATACCCCCCTTTACCTTTGTTAATAGTCTGTCTCATAAAGCCTCCTCGTTGATTGTTATGCACAGGAGTAATAGGGCGGTTGATTGGGATTTCTGCGAAATTGGGACCTCCCAGTCTGGTCAGCTGGGTGTCAGTGTAGGAAAATAACCTTCCTTGAAGCAAGGGGTCATTTGTGAAATCAATACCCGGTACCACGTGTCCTGGATGAAAAGCCACCTGCTCGGTTTCGGCAAAGAAATTATCAGGATTGCGGTTGAGTACCATTTTGCCCAGGATCTTCACAGGCACCAATTCTTCAGGAATAAGTTTAGTAGGGTCCAAAAGATCAAAATCGAATTTGTGTTCATCTTTTTCTTCTACTAGCTGAACTCCTAATTCCCATTCCGGGAAATTCCCATTTTCTATTGATTCCCAAAGGTCTCTGCGATGAAAATCAGGATCCTGACCTGAAATCTTTTGGGCCTCCTCCCAAATGACGGAATGCGTACCCAACTTTGGTTTCCAATGGAATTTTACAAATACAGATTTTCCTTCCTTATTGATGAAACGGTACGTATGTACACCAAATCCCTCCATCATGCTGAGACTTCTGGGGAGTGCCCTATCACTCATTACCCACATGATCATGTGCATGCTTTCGGGCATGAGAGATATAAAATCCCAAAATGTGTCATGAGCCGAGGCGGCTTGGGGAATTTCATTGTCTTGCTCAGGTTTTACTGCATGGATCAAATCAGGGAATTTCATGGCATCCTGAATAAAAAATACCGGCATATTATTACCTACCAAGTCATAATTCCCTTCTTCAGTATAGAATTTTACAGCAAATCCCCGCACGTCTCGCGCGAGGTCAGAAGATCCTTTGAATCCTGCCACTGTACTGAATCTGGTAAATACCGGAGTTTTTTTACCTTTCTCTCCGAGAAAACCGGCTTTGGTAATAGAAGAAAAATCCCCATAACTCTCAAAGTATCCATGGGCTGCTTCCCCTCTGGCATGAACTACTCGCTCTGGTATCCGCTCATGATCAAAATGAGTCATTTTCTCTCTGAAATGAAAATCTTCTAACAAGGTAGGCCCACGATCCCCGGCAGTCAGTGAATTCTGATCATCATTTACTCGTAAACCCTGATTGTTACTCATTACTTCCCCGCTGCTATCTTCAGTATTCATGTGAAGATCATCGCTTTTGGCATTTTCTGGTTTGTTCTCTTTCATGGTAATTAAATTTTAGTGGTTTGGTGTACCTCTCACTAATAACATTCCATAACTATAATTTTTAATTAGTGACAGCATCCAAAAAAAGAAGCCTGATCTATGGGATCGTAGATCGCAGCTTTTCCAATAGGCTTTATGACTGATTTAGGAAGGGTTACTTTTTCTTTAAGGTAAAAAAAGGGAAAAGTGACTGCCTTTTTATGGGCAAAAAATCTCTTAATTATTGATTTGTGAATTTTCTCCTACTTTATTATCAATTTATGTCGAAGTGCTGTTTGTCTTCTTTTTTCCTCATACTGAGTAATTTATTTAAGAAGCATCATTTCACGCTTTTGAATTCAGAGTTACTTTATTAAAGCAAAAAGCACAATAACAGGGTCCCTAGGTTAAGGAATCAATATAGATTTTAAGCACTTGGCAATAGGGAAAGGGAAAACAGGAAAATTTTAATTTTGCAAGATTTTCAATTGCCCTTTGGCAAGAGTCACTTTGACCTCAGGCACGCCTTCATAAAGCGTACTGTGCTGCATCAGATCATCATCCACATGAAATGGAAGCTGAGACTGGACTTTGATTTTTTTTGCTTTTAAAGTTTGAAATGGGCTAGGGGAGAAGGCCTTCTTTTGAGCCTTTAAAAATTCCTTCAACTCTGATTTTTGACTTTTTTTCACCAGCATAATATCCAGATATTTATCACTGTGGTCTGCATCTGGCGCAAGCGCTAGTTGAGGACCAAGCCTTCTGGTGTTCATGATCTCTACCCAAATATATTTACCAGAGTAATCTTCACCATCTAGCTCTATTTGGTATTCATTTACAGGGAGTTTATCTGGGAGTTTTTTGAGATTCTTTAAGCCAAAATCCACTTTGGAGGTACTATCCTTTACCTTCTTTTCATCCCGCTCGATCTGCAAAAGCAAGGCAGTAAAAATTCCCCATCCTATGCCTTCTATAAACCAACCAGTTTTTTCAGGGGTTTCATATTTCCCGATGCTTAAGTAATGAAATTTCTTTTGCTCAAATTTCTTGACCAGATTTTCATAATCTGAAGTCAGGCCAAGGCTGCAGGCTATATTATTGGCGTTGCCATAGGGCAGGATAGCAATGGGGATATTGGTATCTCGTATTTCAAGTAAAATTTTTTCTACTGTACCATCTCCACCTGCGATGATGATCAGGTCAAAAATCAGGTCGAATACCTTTTCGAATTTTTCTTCGGTGGTATTTTGTGCTAGCACTCTAGCTCCTTGATTTTCCAGTGATGAAATTATTTTTCCTAAAGGAAAATCCTCTTCTCCTGCGGTTGGATTATATAATAGAATGATCTTCATTTTTGAATATGTATAAAAGTCCTGCTTAGTATTTGCATACAAAAAGAGTGACTAAACTATTTGACTATGAAAATTTTGATCACAAATGATGATGGGATTTATAGCCCGGGAATATTAGAATTGGCAGAAGTGGCGTCTGAATTCGGAGAGGTGAGAATAGTAGCTCCGGATGTGGAGCAGTCTTCGATGGGGCATGCAGTGACTGCCACTAGGCCTCTATCTTACAAAAGAACACACGTTGGAGATTTTGATGCGTACCGAGTAAATGGTACTCCGGCAGACTGCGTGTCGCTGGGCAGCTTTCACTGGGATAAAGTAGATGTAGTGCTCTCTGGAATCAATTTAGGCCCCAATCTAGGTAACTCCATGTGGCATTCCGGTACTCTCGCTGGAGCTAAACAGGCTGCCTTATTGGGAATCAAAGGAATAGCTTTCAGTACTCCCACTCAAACAGAGGAATATGATTTTTCGAAAATGAGACCTTACACCAGGCAGGTATTGGACTACTTGATCTCTGAGGATGGTCCCAAGCTCGTCAATGTCAATTTTCCTTTCGCTCCAAAAGGTATTATGTGGACCAGACAGTCAGTCCGACAGTATGATGGATTAGTCAAGCCTTCTGAGGATCCTATGGGTAGAAAACATTTTTGGTTTACAGTAGTGCCACTTGAAAACCCCGATGAGGGAACAGACCGGTACGCAATTGAAAACGATTTAGTCTCCATGACTCCCTTAAGTCTTGACCTCACTGATGAGAATCAACTAAAAAAACTGACTAGCCTGAATATGTTCAGCCAAAAACAAATTTAGAAATCCCTATGTTTTGGGGTGTTTTTTTCCTTTTATATGGAAGGACCGCTACAGGTGTTTTGTGTGTCGGTGATTTTTACAAACAGATAAATATAATTTGGGAGATAAAAGTCCAAGGCTTTTATCTCCCTTTTATTTGGTATTAACCTCCTACTACTTCTCCTCCATTGACATGTATAAACTGACCTGTGATATATGAACTGTCTTCACTTGCCAGGAAAACATAAGCAGGGCCTACTTCGCTGGGTTGTCCAGCTCTACCAAGTGCGGTATCCTGTCCAAATTTTTCTACATCGTCAAAGGTTGCCGGTATCAATGGCGTCCAGATCGGTCCCGGAGCTACCCCATTGACTCTGATTTTATCTTTTGCTGCCATAAGAGCAAGAGATCTGGTAAATCCTACTATAGCGCCTTTAGTACTCGCATAATCAACGAGATGCTCACTACCACGATAAGTAGTCACAGAGCTGGTATTGATGATAGTATCTCCTTCTTTGAAGTGGTCTAAGGCCAGCTTGGAGAGATGAAAAAATGAAAAGATATTGGTCTCAAAGGTTTCCTGCAGCTGTTTTTTGGAAATTTTCTGAAGGGCATCCTGAGGATGCTGCACAGCAGCGTTGTTTACCAAAATATTCAAGCCGCCTAGTTGCTCTTTGGTTTCTTTGATCGCTTTTTTGCAAAAGGATTCGGACTTTAAATCACCTTTGATTAAATGGCATTGATGTCCTTCCTTTTCGACTAGCCTCTGCGTCTCTTTTGCATCTTTATCTTCGCTGAGGTAGACTATTGCTACATCAGCACCTTCACGAGCAAAATAAACGGCTACGCTTCGGCCTATTCCACTATCACCCCCGGTGATTAAGGCTTTTTTTCCCTTTAATTTGCCCGCTCCTTTATAGCCTTTTCTGATCACCTCCGGTTCGGGTTTCATCTTACTTTGCTGTCCGGGAAGGGACTGCTTTTGTGCTTTAAATTCTGTTGGTTTAGTCATGGTTTATGTGGTTTTAGGTTTTGAAAATTGCCTGACATCACTTTAGCAATGCCGACTTGATTAAATTAGGAGTTCCTTAGCGCTCGAATCAATCCATCTTTGCTCATTTTACTTCTACCTTCGATTCCAACTTCTTTGGCTTTGTCATACAATTCCTTTTTGCTTCGCTCATCGTATTTTTCGGCTTTGCCACCTTTTTTACCCGAGTTGGGGTCATTTGCGATCCTTGCCGCTTTCTGCTTACTCATTCCTTCTTTCAATAATGCCTCGTATTTTTCATCATTTTTGATGCTTGGGCCGTGGTTCTTTGTCATGACGTTGTGGTTTAAATGTGTAAATGCTTGATTTTGAACTCTTCCAATTGATTAGCTATTCGCCAAAATCATTAATAGTCTGAGTATTAGTCCAAAAAAAACGCCGAGATAGGTAGCCAAGGGAATATTATTTGAATTGGCTTTGAAACATTAAATACCTCCAACCCTAACGGATAAACCCCATGAAATCGAGCATGTCCGAAGCGACACACAGAGGGATGATTATCTCCCGGGCGAGATTCCATCCCGTTTCCTTCGTCACGGGACAGGTTATGGCCTTTAAAAGACAAATCATAAACACATGAAATTTAAGATTATTCAAGAGTTTAAAGAGTTTGCCATTAAGGGCAATATGATCGACATCGCCATTGGGGTGATCATCGGTACCGCTTTCAATAAAGTGGTGGATGTACTGGTCCAAGAAATATTTCTGCCACCGCTTTCCTTTCTCACCAACGGCATTAATTGGGAAAACAAGAAGATTGTTTTACGTGAAGCAGTGACTATAGAAGGTGTTACCCACCCGGAAGAAATAGCTATAGGGTATGGAAAACTATTAGAGGCTACTGTAGATTTTTTAATCATAGGTTTTACTATTTTCCTTGTGGTCAAGCTGATGAATGCTATAAGGAAAAAGGCAGAAGATCCTAAAAATCAGGAAGTAGTCACTCCTAAAAATATTGAGCTACTGAGCAAAATTTCCGATTTGATGGAAAAGCAGGTCCAACTATTAGAAGAACAAAAGCCTAAACAATAAAAAAGAGACTGTCTCAAAAGGACAGTCTCTTATTATGATTTATGATTATTTTAAATCAGGGGCAGGTACTTGGAATCCCAATTTCTTCAAACCTTCCTGAATCTCTGGTGCTCCCATAAATAATCTCCACCCCAGACCTGTTCTATAATTCTCTATCATCGCCACCATAGGACCTTGATCAATTGCCAGGTATCGGGTAGGGAAGTAGTCGTGCTCTGGGCTCATGGCATCATAGAAACCGTATCGGCCAAGTACTTTTTTACCATAATTGTAATAAAGATTTTTGATCACTTTTATGGATTCCTTTGGAGTGTATGGGATGGAGGAAATAGCTGCAGTAGGAGAGATTACTCCGGTGTCATTTCTTGGAAAATGTGCATTGTAACCGTTGATAGAATAGGAGGCGGTAAGTCCCCAGAGATCTTCTCCATAACCAGAATATCCGTTGGGATTTTCCACTGCATGTGCCCGATTGATCAACGTGTGGTTGGTGTTCAACTTTTGATAATCTGCGTACTGATCCGAGAGTCCCATAGGATTCAAACCCAGATAGGAATAGTGAGCCCAGAAAAGTGGCCCGCCTTTTTCTTCTGCGCCGTTATGTTTTAGAATCAAGTCATATCCAAAAGCTTCCTTGTCTGATTTGATTCCTCCGCTTCTTGCCCAGCCTTTGTGATATGCTGCCGTATCTATGGTGTGCGTAGGAGAGGATGCCGCTAGAACATATGTGATCAAGCACTCATTGTATCCTTCCAGAGGAAAGTTCATGTCCCAGGCATACTCCGGTGACCAGTGCCAATACAGCACATCCTGCCCATCTCGTGTGTACCAAGTCCAGTCCATATCCTTCCAGAGTTGATCTATACGCTGCGCAATAGCTTTTTGTCTATCATCTCCATCTTTGAAATACTCCCGTACTGCGATAAGACCTTGCATCAAAAAGGCTGATTCTACCAGATCTCCCCCATTATCTTTCTGTCCAAAAGGCTGGACTTTTCCTGTCTGTCCATTGATCCAATGCGGCCAAACTCCTTTGAATTTGTCTGCTTTTTCCAGGAACCCTACTATTTTTTCAAATCTTGCTACGCCTTGCTCCTTAGAAATCCAGCCTCTTCCCATTCCAGCGATCAATCCAAAAATCCCCATTCCTGATCCACCTGTGGTCACTACATGAGCATCGTTTTGCGGATATTCTCCGTCTATGTGTATCCGCTCAGGAGCTAGACCCGAATTTGGTTCTGCTCCATCCCAGAAGTATCGGAATGTATAAAACTCCACCATGTCCAGAAGTTCTTCATCGGTCATCTTGTGTGTTTTGGTTGCAGCTCTTCCAACGATGGTAGAATCCTCACCAGAATAAGCTCGGATCTCGTAATTCAGATCCAACTCCATCCCAAGGTCATTTACAAAATCCAGGTAAAGGGTGTCTTCCAACACAGCCCGTCTCGTATAGTGATCATCATCCATACTTACCCAAACTCCATAGGAATCTGCCTCTGGGCTTTTGTCCCAAGAGAGTTCCACATGGATATCGTATGGGGTGGCTTTGATGGTATTAGATTTTTCTTCTGCTTTTTGGCAGGCAAAAGAGAGTGCGGCTATCGCGATAAATTGGAGAGAGTAGTATTTCATAGCTTAAAAATTGGGTGAGATTTAGAAATAAAGAAGACTCCCGCCACAGCAAGTAAACGGGAGTCTAAGGGGATTAATACCCCGGGTTTTGGGTGATAGAACCTCCGCTAATATCTATTTCTGACTGAGGGACAGGATAGACTTCATGCTTGCCAGGAGTCCAGGTAATTCCCAGATCCGCAAACACTTCCTGTGCTCTTCCTTGTCTTACCAGGTCAAAGTATCTATGCTGCTCCATCGCCAATTCCACTCTTCTTTCATGGTAAATCGCATCCCGAAGTTCAGCTTGATCAGTAGTAGTCACATCCGGCAAAATATCCTCATTGCCTTGACGCGCTCTTTCACGAACCATATTGACATATTCCAATGCTTGATCTGAATTTCCGATTTCATTGGCAGCCTCTGCAGCGATCAATAGCAAATCTGCATATCTGAAAATACGAATATTTGCACCGCTGTTTCCAAATCCAGATGGTGGTCTCTCCGGCAGCCATGCTTTTCTACTGAATCGAGCATTTTCGCCCATATTCGGATCTGGCATCACTACCTCGCCCGATGGAAGTGTATCTCCTTCATTGATGATGGTTGCTGCAAGTCTCGGGTCATTTTCCTCATAAGCAGCCATCAGATCATCCGATGGGCCATTGAATCCCCAACCGTTGTTTGGATTGCCACGAATCCCTTGAACCTCATTGAACTGAGATCCACCGCCTCCGGCTTCGAGAGCTACAGTGGAAACTTCGAAAATGCTCTCGGAAGAATGTTCTCCTTCTCTTCGGAAAATTCCCTCGTAGTCAGGATAAAGTTCGTATTCACCGCTTGTGATCACTTCCTGAGCCAAGTCATAAGCTTCCTGATACTCGTTTTGGAAGAGATGCACTTTCGCCAGAAATGACTTCGCTGCACCAGATGTGGCACGACCTAATTCCGACGCATCATACTCAGATTTTTCTGGGAGGTTTGCTGCCGCAAAGCTGAAGTCTTCTTCTATGAACTCATAAATTTCCTCTTTAGAAACCCTTGCCTGAGTATATTCATCAGGGTTCAGCGGGCGATCGATCAGCGGAAGATCTCCATAAGTTCTTACCAGAAAGAAGTAGAAATATGCTCTTAGAAACCTTGCTTCACCGATTAGTCGGCTTTTCAATTCCTCATCCATGTCGATTTCAGGCACATTTGCGATCACCTGATTGGCACGAAAAACCCCTTGAAAGTAACCTGACCAGATGCCGTTTACTGCGGTGTTATTTGCGTCAAAGGTGAAGTCATTGATATCCTGAAGGAATCCAGCATCACCTGGTACGGAACCTTTGTCAGCATCATCTGAAGCGATATCCGTAATTCCTATGTAGGAAAACACGTGTACATTGAAATTTCTCAAGTGTGAATAAATGGCATTCACCGCCTGTGTTGCCTGCAGCTCATCCTTGAAGAAGTTTTCTGAAGTCAGTTCTCCTTTGGGAGCCTTGTCCAAATAATCTTCGCAGGAAACTAGTCCAACACTCAATACAACACCGAGTGCTACTGCTGCTATTTTATTGTTAATCTTATTTTGCATGGTTGATTGGGTTTAGAAGCTAGCTGAAATACCGACATTGAAAGTTCTCGCTACAGGGTAAAGACCACTGTCATAACCTGTTCCTATCACTGATCCACCTCCGATTTCAGGAGTATATCCAGAGTATTTCGTCCAAGTGAACACGTTGGTTCCTGAGAGGTAAACACGGAAGTTTTGCACTTTGATCTTGCTCAAAGCAACTTCCGGGAAGCTGTATCCGATTTGAATATTTCTTAATCGGAGGAAAGAACCATCTTCTACAAATCTGTCTGAGACTTCGTAGTTGTGTCCACCGTTAGTGACTCTAGGCTCCGAATTGCTGCTGCCTTCGCCAGTCCATCTGTCCAAGTAGCTTGTTTCAAAATTGTATGTATTGAAACGCGTTTGCTTCTTAGCGTTGTAGATTTCATTACCAAGAGTACCGTTGAAGTCAGCACGTAGATCAAATCCCTTGTAGTCAAACCCGAAATTAAATCCGTAAACCAGATCAGGAATTGGGCTTCCTAAAATCACACGGTCATTGTTATCTACTGACCCATTACCATCTGTGTCTTGATAGATCAAATCACCAGCTACTTCAGGACCTCGCTTAGGAATGGATGATAAGTCAGCTTCGTTTTGGAATACACCTACTGTTTTATATCCATAGTAATGACCGATTGATTGTCCTACGATAGTTCTTGAACCCAAATAGCCACTGATTCCTACGGCTCCGCCGAAAATGGCTTCGTTCCCGTCTCCCAGATCCAATACCTCATTGTTCACGGTAGAAGCTACGATGCCGAAGTTATAGCCAAAATCTCCTTTTGAGTCTCTCCAGTTTAAAGTCAAATCTATACCGGAGTTTTTGACACTTGCAGCATTGACAACAGGGTTGTTTGATGAACCCACATAGGCTGGAATCGGTACGCCAACCAAAATATCATTAGTTTTTCGTTGGTAATAATCCAGTTCCCCTGTAAGCTTCTCATTAAATAATCCAAACTCAAATCCAATGTTTGAGGTCACTGTTTCCTCCCATTTGATAAATGGATTAGCTAATCTGGTCAGCGTGGCACCGTAGATCAAATCTTCATTTGTTCCAAAAACAGCATTTTGGTTGCCGGTCACAACAGGTCTGCCTTCGTAAAAAGCAATTTTATCATTACCTATTTTACCCCAGCTACCGCGAATCTTTAGGTTAGAAAGGAAAGATTGATCTTGCAGAAAAGCCTCTTCAATGATATTATACCCAAGTGCTACAGATGGGAAATTTCCATATCTATTTTCCTTGCCAAAACGGCTAGAGCCATCTCTTCTGAAAGTACCCGTGAAAAGGAATTTGTTTTTGAAGGTGTAATTTGCTCTGAAAAGATAAGAGAGCATTGCCCAGTCACCGGCAGAGTTAGAGTTAGTTTGGGTTGTAAGTTCACCAGCATTCAAGTACCAAAGTGAAGGGTCTTCACCTGGAAGATTCCTTCTTCCGCCTCCAAGAGTTTCTGTATAGAAATCCTGAGTAGTAATACCTCCAAGTAGATTCAAACGATGATCTTCCCATTCCTTGGAGTAATTCAGCGTGTTTTCCCACAGAATATTTCTGTTTCTCAGGTTCTCTACATTCACAGAATTTTCTGGGTTTTGCTGAGTTGGAGAAACGAAGTATACGGGAGTAAAGCTCTTTGAATCCTGGAATGCCAGATCCAATCCTACATTACTACGGAAGGTGAAATTTTTCAGGAATTTCACATCCATAAAGAAGTTACCCACTCCACGGTAATTATTGGTTCTGTTATTTGAATTGTACTCAAACTGTGCCGCTGCGTTTCCCACCGGTGCTGTGTTGGTATAGCTTCCATCAGGCTGAGTTGGGTCAAAAATCGGATAAGCTCTATAGGCATTACCAATTACTCCCGGTTCATTTTGCTGATTGTAGTAGATAAAGGAAAGGTTGTGACCGAAAGTCACCGCTTCGCTCAGCTTGTACTGATTGTTTAATCTGATGGTCAAACGCTCATATTCTGATTCTTTTACTACCCCTTGTTGATTGAAATAGTTTGCACTTAGGTTGAAGCTCGACTTGGCTGAACCTCCATTTGCTCCAATACTAAAATTATTGATTGCCGCATTTCTGAAGATGTAATCTTGCCAATCGGTGCCTTCCCCATACTCATTGACATTATAAATGGGCTCGTTTCCTACATTTTGTTCCAATTCGTTGGCTAGCTGGGCGAATTCCCTGGCATTGACTACATCGATTTGATTGGCGACCTGCTGCACTCCGGTGTAGGCGTCTACGCTGATGCGTGTATCCGTGTCAAATGAACCTTGCTTGGTTGTGACGATGATTACTCCATTTGCACCTCTGGAACCATAGATAGCCGTTGCTGAAGCATCTTTAAGCACTTCCATGGATTCCACATCATTAGGGTTCAGGAAATTGATGTCGTCCAGTAGCATCCCATCGACTACATAGAGCGGAGAGGAATTATTCAAGGTGCCGACTCCTCTAATGCGAACAGTAGATCCTGCGCCCGGTGCACCAGAGTTTTGGGTGATCTGCACACCGCTGACTCTACCTTGGAGAGATTGAGTCACATCAGAAACAGGTAACCTGCTAATATCCTCTGATTTTACACTGGATATGACGCCAGTCAGGTCACTCTTGCGCTGTATCCCATACCCCACAACTACAAATTCATCCAGATCCCCGATATCTTCACCAAGAGTAACATCAATAGTGGACCTCCCGTTAATTGGGGTTTCCACTGTTTCAAATCCTACAAAAGTAAAAACAAGTACTGCATCTTCCGGGACTTCTAATGTATAGTTACCGTCTAGATCAGTGACGGTACCATTGGTAGTTCCTTTAATCACCACATTCACTCCTGGAAGTGGAAATCCAGTGTCATCGACAACAGTACCGCTGACTGGAACATTTTGTCCAAAGGAATCATGGGAGACAAGTAAGGAGAATAGGAGGAGTAGGGATAAAATAAAATGCTTGCTATGTTGCCATGCATTTTCCCTCTCAGGTAGCAATTTTTCCATTTGGCTAATTGGGTTTGGTTATAGTTTTCGTTTACTGCAATCGAAACTTCGAATGCGGTAATTGAAACTATAAACCTCATGTCAAGAAGGGAAATTTTTGCTTCGAAATCGATTGAAAAATAGTAGAAAAACTAACAGTTTCTGATTGGTTATTCCTGCTTTAATTTCATTGAAAAACGGCTTATCTGATTCAATTGAGCCTTTTTTGAAATTTCATTCACGCTTTGTTATCAGGAATAGAACTTCTGTGGATTTAGATGGAAATCAGTTGAGTTCGTGTGATCTTTCCAATACAATGTCTTCCCATTCTGGGTGATTGATTCCTTTCATTTCCAGTTGTAATTTCACCTTCACACGAAAACTACTGATGGCATTTATCCGCAAATCCAACAACTTAGATAGCTCATCCAAAGTGAGTTTATCATGCTCAGAAATCACTGTGTAGGATAGATAAAAAGCTTTCTCGATAGGAAGCCTTATTCCATGGAAAATAGTCCCGGCAGTAGCTGATTCTATATGACCGCAGCGTGAGCACCTACGGTGAAAAATCTTGGAGCTCTTGGAGGATTTTTTATGCTCACAGGCTTTGCAGCTAAAGCCATTTTCCCATTTTACCTGCTCCAGATATCTTAGGCAAGAGCTAGAGTCAGGGAAGATCTTTTGGAAATCTGCGTAACTCATTCGTTTATTCGTAATTCTTGCCTGTAGATTTTCCTTGATTTGGGATTTGAGTTTCCAGATATCCTTATCCAGCAAAGCATTCATGCGCTTGATTTCCTCGTCTTTTTCAAGGATCTGCTGGTTGTATTCTAGCAGTAATTGGTTCTTTTTATCAAGCTCCTGGGTACGTTCCTTTACACGCATTTCCAACTCCTGATTGACTTTGTCCTTTAGTTTAGCATTTGCTTCTGCCTGTCGAAGAGAGCGAAGCAATGCACGATCCCGGTTTTCTTTGAGGATTTTAACCCGATCTCCTAGTGCCAAAGTCAGCAGGAGCATTTCTATCAGGAATGCAATATGTAAACTGTAATATAAGACGGTACTGTGGGGGATGATGGCAGTATGAACTAGGATTTTCAGCGCCACACCAAGGAACAAAATGGCGTAAGCCACCACAAAAAGCCGCGCCACACTGTAGCCCTTTATCCAAACAAATACACTGGAAAACAGGATCAGAAAAAAAGGTACTATGTCATAAATCTGGATTTCCAACAACTTGGGAAAAAAGGCTATGCCCGCAGCGAAAAGAATTGTCTTCACTAGCAGAATGACCTGAAAACTGCGATGCATGCTGGGGAATCTCCTCTTCAAATTGAGGAAGTGAGTGGAGAAAAGCAACGCAAACATTACGATCAAATAGCTGAAAAGACCAGACGCGGGCTGGTTCCAGCCAGGGTGATTAGGCCATAAATATTGAAAAGCAATTCCATCTACGCAGGCTGCAAAAATCCCTACACTCAATAAGTAAAAGACATAATATAGGTACTTGACTTCCTTGATAGCTAGATAAATCAGACCGTTGTAAAGGGAAATAATCAAGATCATCCCATAAAAAATCCCATAGAGAAAATACTCATTTAGGGCATAATAGATGAAGCGATTATAAGAGCGAAAGGCAATTCTTACGTCAGCTTTTTGAGAGGATTTGATCTTGAAATAGTAGGTGTCAGTTCCTGCAGTTTGGTTTGCCACAGGGATTTGGAAGTTTTTATGAGAGAAAACCCGATCGCTAAATGGAGCTTGATCTCCAAGTTTTAATTCTCTGAAACCACCCTCTGTGGGTATGTAGGCCGTGATTTGATCAATGGTCTGATCATAAAATTCCAGAAGCCATTGTTTATTGCTGGTGGGAGTTTTCTGAATTGCTACTTTGACCCAATAGGTGTTTTCGGTAGAGAACTGATGCTTGGTAAAGTCGGAATTGATCTTCAGTTTTCCTGATATTGAACTGGAAAGAATATCGTCCAACTCAAGTTCATTGCTTGCATCTTCATAGAAAGTCAGTCGATCTATGGCATAGATCCGCTCGTCCAGTTGGTCGTTTATCTGAAAGGTGTATGATGAATTTTGGCATTTGCCTTCTATGGTAAGAACTTGGATTATTAGCAGCGCTAAAACAAAAATCCTACTATAAAACTTGACCATCAGAATCTGGGTTTATACCTAATTAGGATCAAAACCAAGGCCACCCTGTTTCCGTTCTCCAAAACTTTCTATTTAGTAGAAAACTAGTTTTTTAATTCACATTTTCATTTATACTATTAAATTCATGCTCACGATCTAGAATACTACGCTGTTTGTTTTTCAATCCAGTTCAAAAATTCAGGTGTCTGACTCTAGCTGCATACAAGCAATTGAATTACATCGGTAGGTTTAATGGCTACATAATTTAGTAGGAAGTGTATTACGTGAATGAAGAACTAGTCAGGATTTTAGGAGATTAAAAAAGTCCCTCCGAACGTTCAGAGGGACTTTCGGGATTGCTATCCACACAATTAAACGGATAGACGTTCAACCTTTAATCAACCATTTTTATTTCCACCCGCCACCAAGTGCTTGGTAAATATTCACAGTGGCGCTCATTTGTTTCATTTTGGTTTCTATCAGTTCGAACTTGGATTCAAGTGCTTCTCGTTGGGTCAATAAAACTTCCATGTAATCAGCTCTTGCCGAATTGAATAGCTCATTGGAAATAGCTACTGACTCATTGAGCGCATCTACCTCCTGAGACTTCAAGTTGTAGGTTTGCTCCAAGTTTTTGATGTTAGAAAGCTGGTTTGCGACTTCTACATAAGCGTTCAATATTGTCTGCTCATAATTGTAGATAGCCTGAATCTGCTTAGCGTTAGCAGTTAGATACCTTGCCTTAATCGCATTTCTATTGATAAGGGGAGCCACTAGTTCGCCAGCCAGTGAATAAATCAAAGACTGTGGAGTATTGAACAAATAGTTTGGATTAAAGGCGTTGAATCCAATTCCGGCGCTGATCTCCAGCGAAGGGTAGAAGTCAGCCTTAGCTACTTGGATGTCAATCTTAGATGCTACCAATTCAAGTTCAGCTTGTCTGATGTCAGGTCGGTTTGCCAAAAGCTGAGAAGGTATTCCTTCATGGATAGTGTCAGGAATCAAGTCAGCAAAAACTGCAGAATTTCGTTCTACTTTCTGAGGGAATCTGCCTACTAGGAAGTTAATTCTATTTTCGGCTTCTATGATTTCCTGCTCAATGCCGTATTGAAGGCTTTTGGTGTTCAGAACTTGTGCTTGAAATCTACGAACAGCCAATTCCGTCACTCTAGCGGCATCTTTCTGATACTTTACGATCTCCAAGGCATTGTTTTGAATTTCAATGTTTTGCTTAACGATAGCCAGTTCATTGTCCAATGCTAGTAACTCATAATATGAGTTGGCAATCTCCGAAATCAGATTGGTTACCATGAAGTTTTTGCCTTCCACACTTGCCAAATAGCTGCTCAATGCTGATTTTTTAGCATTTCTCAGTTTGTGCCAAATATCGATTTCCCAGGTAGCAAATGCTCCCACCATATAATCTTGCAAAGGATCAGGCATTTCTTTGCCAGGCTTGATGTCCGTATTGGCATCGTTTGCACCTTGACTGGTGTACCTACCCACCTTGTCCACGCCTGCCGCTGCGCCTATATTCACTGAGGGCAAGATTTCACCTTTACGAACTCTTATTTCGTTTTGTGCGATCTGAATTTCCTGCAAAGTTATATTCAATTCCTGATTGTTGCTCAAAGCAGTATCGATCAGGGCTTTGAGATTTGGATCAGTGAAATAATCTTGCCAAGTGACCTCAGCAGCAGTATTTGTAGTATCCCGGGAGCCATTATAGCTCTCAGGTGTTGCGTTATTTACGTCTTTATGTATTAGCTCCGGAGTTTTGCAACCAGACACAGCTAGTGTTAAAGATGCTATCCCCAGGCATATATATATGATTCTCTTAAGCATGTGAGTGTTGTTTTTGTTCAGAAAGGGGAGATTCATCTTCATTTTTGATCAGGTGTCGCCCATCTGCCAAATTTCCAAATATGAAGTACAAGCCAGGTACTATGATTACCCCGAAAATGGTCCCGAATAGCATACCGCCAAGCGCTGATGCTCCTATAGTATGGTTACCAATTGCACCTGCACCTGAAGCAACTATCAATGGAATCAAACCGGCGATAAAGGCAAATGAAGTCATCAGAATAGGCCGGAAACGAACTTTTGCGCCTTCAATGGCTGCTTCCAATATGCTTAATCCTTCCTGTCTTTTCTGTACGGCAAACTCCACAATCAACACGGCGTTTTTGCCTAAGAGACCGACCAACATGATCAGACCAATCTGAGCATAAATATCATTATCAAGCCCCATCATCTTCAGCAAGAAGAAGGATCCAAATACCCCGGCAGGGAGTGAGAACACTACAGCTAGCGGAATGATAAAGCTTTCATATTGAGCTGCCAGCACAAAGTAAACGAACACCAATACGATCAAGAACACGTAAAGAGCTTCATTTCCTCTATTGGATTCATCGTAGGATAAACCTTCCCAAGCAATGTCATATCCCTTAGGTAAGGTTTGCGCAGAGACTTCTCTAATCGCCTGGATTGCATCAGCAGTAGTATATCCTTTGGCCGGAAGGCCTCGGATAGAAGCTGAATTGTACATGTTGAATCGAGTCACCTCATTCGGCCCCTGAGTTTTCTTCATGGTCATGAAAGCTGAGTAAGGAACCATTTCACCAGCTTCATTCTTCACAAAAAGATTTAAAACATCTGAAGGAAGCCTTCTAAAGGCAGGATCTGATTGCACATATACTTTGAAGAACCTACCAAATCGTATGAAGCCCTGCTCGTAGGTGCTACCGATAAGAATGTTCAGGTTTTCCATGGCATCTCCGATAGAAACTCCTTTTTGCATCGCCTTATCATTATCTATTTCTAATTCATATTGAGGATAGTTGGCAGCAAAGAAGGTGAACAAGCCGGTAATTTCTGGACGTGCACTTAGATCATCCATGAATTTCTGATTGATCTTGTCAAAGTCCTGATAATCAGTTGTAGTAGTCTTGTCCAGTAGTCGTAAGGAGAAACCACCGGATGAACCGAAACCAGGAATAGCAGGTGGTTCGAAGAATTCCACGACGGCACCAAGGCCTTTTGATTCTTCTTCCAATTCTTCCATGATCTCCTTCACCGTATGCTTACGATCTCCCCAAGGCTTCAAGTTGATCAAACAGGTACCAGCATTGGAACCACGACCTTCTGTCATTATCTCATATCCTGCAAGGGATGAAACAGATTCCACTCCATCGATTTCCTCACATATTTTCTGCAACTTCTGAGAAACCTGATTGGTACGCTCAAGAGTAGATCCAGGAGGTGTTTGGATAATCGCATAGATGGTTCCCTGATCCTCACTTGGGATAAAGCCTGCAGGTAGGATCTCATTTTCGAAAACAATACCAGCTCCAAAGAGAAGCAGAATGCCAAATGTGAGCCATCTGCGGCTTAC
The DNA here is from genome assembly GCF_027594545.1 of Algoriphagus sp. TR-M9. Classification (NCBI taxonomy): domain Bacteria; kingdom Pseudomonadati; phylum Bacteroidota; class Cytophagia; order Cytophagales; family Cyclobacteriaceae; genus Algoriphagus; species Algoriphagus halophytocola. The sequence continues at coordinate 1,305,708 of NZ_CP115160.1, forward strand.
CATGGATCTAAGCAACTGTACATATTTACCAGTCAACTTATCGAAACCACTGTTGAAGCCATCTAAAGCTTTGGTTAGGATATTTCTCTTCTTCTCTTTTCCATGGTGATTTTTCAACAGCATGGCGCAAAGAACAGGTGTCAGCGTCAAGGCAATGATCGCAGAAATCACAATTGAACTAGCCATAGTAATGGAGAACTGCCGGTAGAAAGTACCTACAGGTCCACTCATAAAGGAGATAGGCAAGAATACCGAAACCATTACCGCGGTGATGGCGATGATCGCACCTGAGATTTCACCAAGTACTCTTTTTACAGCTTGATAAGGAGACAAATGAGGCATTTCCTCCATCTTGGCGTGTACAGCCTCTACCACTACAATCGCATCATCGACCACAATACCAATAGCAAGTACTAAGGCAAAAAGGGTAATGATGTTGATCGAGAGTCCAAATAGCTGGAGCACGAAGAAGGCTCCGATAAGCGAGACAGGTACCGCAATGATCGGAATCAATGTCGATCGCCAGTCACCCAAGAAGACAAATACAACCAGAGCCACTAGGATAAATGCATCCCGCAACGTATGAATTACCTGCTCAGTAGAGGCATCCAAGAATCGGGATACGTCATAACTGATGCTGTAATCCATTCCCGGAGGAAAAGATTCTTTCATCGTTTCCAGTTGCGCTTTTACTTCTTCAATTACCTCACTGGCATTACTGCCATAGTTTTGCTTCAATACAATCGCAGCTGACGGATGACCATCCAGATTGGAGTATATGTCAAAGAATTCACTACCTAATTCAGTTCTGGCTATATCCTTTAAGTGAATACTTTCACCATCGGAATTAGCTCTGATGATGATGTTATCATACTCTTCAGGCTTACTGAATCGGCCTTTGTAGGTCAATACATATTCCAGCGATTGTGCTTCAATACCGGAGCTTTGTCCGATTCTGCCCGGGCGGCCTACGATACTCTGCTCTTGCATGGCTTCCATTACCTCATCTACGGAGACATTGTAAGCTCGCATACGATCAGGATTCAGCCATACACGCATCGCGTAAGTACGGCTACCTAATATTTGAGATCTTGCTACCCCTTTGATCCTGTTGATTTCAGGGATCATATTCACGTTAGCGTAGTTGTACAAGAATTTTTCATCCATGTTTTCGCTCTTGGAATACAGGTTGACATACATCAACATACTAGGCTGGATAGGGGTGATTACCACACCTTCCCGCTGAACAAGTTCAGGTAGAAGAGGCATTACCTGATCTACCCTAGTTTTCACACGTATTACAGCCTGATTGGGATCCGTGCCCGGTTCGAAGATGATGTTGATTGTAGCTTCACCGGCAGAGGTAGCATCCGTTGCCATGTATCTCATATCCTGCACACCGTTGATTGCGTTTTCCAACGTAATCAAGGTGGATTTCACAAGTACATCTGCACTTGATCCTGGATAGGCTATGAAAATACTTACCGTAGTAGGGGCAATAGGAGGGAACTGAGATATAGGAAGTTGCTTGATGGACAACGAGCCTATAAATACGATAATGATCGAAATCACAATCGCAAGGACTGGTCTTTTTATGAATGTGCTAAACATTGTGGTTTCTGGTTTTTATGAGAGATTTGACTACTCTGCATATAAGTCTAACTGAGACAATGCTGTGTGCGGATCTACGAAATCATAGTGTATCTCCTCATTTTCTCTTACCAGACGCAAACCTTCCAGAAGGATTTTGTCACCCTTTTCCAAACCTGCCGAAATCACATAGATATGAGGTATTTCGGCTGCAATTGTTACTTCTCTGGAGCGGATTTTATTTTCTTCATCCACTACGTAGACATACTTTTTCTCCAAAACTTCGAAGGTTGTTTTCTGAGGAATCAATAAGGCATCCTTCAATGGAATGCTCATTTCAACATTACCGGTTTCCCCATGTCTTAACAGACCATCTGGATTAGGAAATGTTGCTCTGAATGCGATGTTGCCAGTTTCATTATTGAAGTCTGCTTCAATAGTTTCCACTACACCAGGATATTTGAAGTATTTGTTGTTTGCCAGTAGTAGGTTCACAATGACATCATCATCACTTTTTACTTCAGCTTTATATTCTAGGTATTCTGCTTCAGGCACATTGTAGTAAACCCACATTTTGCTGTTGTCCGAAAACTCAGATAGTAATTCGCCTTCATCTAAAAGGCTACCTTCCCTTACTAAGAACCGCCCAATGATGCCATCAAATGGTGCTCGGATCTCAGTGAATTGTAAGTGAACTTCAGCAAGAGCAAGCTCTGCTTTTGCCTTGGCCAATTTAGCCTTTGCCATAGCCAGCTCATTTGGCGCAACAATATTTCTATCTGCGAGCGTTTTGGTGTTTTGATATTCGATCTCTGCAAAATCTACTTCTGCAGCAGCACTTTGTTGTTCGGCTTCATACAGCTTAGGCATGATCTTGAACATGATCTGGCCTTTTTTTACAAATTGACCTTCATCTACATAGATCTTTTGAAGGTAGCCTCTTTCCTGAGCGCGTAGCTCGATATGTTGTATAGAATGTATTTGGGATACGTAATCTTTGGTGATCAATGTATCCATGGTGAGAGGACTGGTAACCTGAAAGGTGGCTTCCTCTTCCTGATGCTCTTCTCCATGTGAGTTACAGCTTGTGATCCACAAGGTACCGCACAGGCTCAAGAGCATGAGAATTTGATTTTTCATATGAATTTAATTTGTCTTTTAAAGGCCATAAAGCCTGGCCCGATTTTTCTTCGGGAGAATCTCGCATGGCTCAAAATCATACTAGTGTAGGATCATTGAGGCATGCTCGGTTTCAAAGGATGATTTAATAAAAACGATATCTTTTTCCGGGTGATTTTGGGTAGTGGTGTATAGGGAAATACACGGAACCCGTTGAGCATCAAGAGCTCTTCAGCTAATGCTTCTGGGGCTTAAATAAGAAAAGGGGAGTTCTAGGCAAAAGTGTTTTTCTGCCTCAAAAAAGTAGTATTATATTCTAAATACCTGGATGACTACATGTTTACGAAGTTCACCTGTATTTGGGATAAACTTGCTGAAATGCAAGTCGTGTGAAAAGTCTTGGAAAAGAAAACCGAAAATCCGGGTTAAGAAAATTGCGCTAAAGTGCGCGCTATCTAAAAAATCATGATTTGTGACAAACTCATCTTCTTTTTCTTCTTCTTCGACTTTAGAATTGTTGACGGTAAAAATGCTAGTACCGTGCTCCTTGGAAGCGGAAAAAGAGAGAGGATGTTGCTGAGTATTGTTGATTCCTACAACTGTCTCAAAAGAGCCTTCGTAGCCATCGATAGCATTATCAGTATCAACACTGGCATAGATTGCACTATACCCACTTGATATGAGAATACTTAACGATAATAAGAATCTAACTAGATACTTTGCCATTTGGTCACAAACTTATATAACGGTTTAATGATAGTCAAGTACATTTGGTTTATTATTCTCAATGAAAAACTTGTCTTTTTAAGCCTTTTCGAATTTCCTGATTTTGGTGACGAGTAGCAAGTTTAGGAAAGATTATAAAACCAAAAAAAAACTATAAGACAAGGTCTTTTAGGGCTCAGGCATAAAATTTTTGGAGCGGGCAATACGGAACCCGAACCATTTTGAGGAAGATTTGGAGCCTTTGCGCAAGTTGTTTAGGTGTATAAATGTTTAAGATGAGCGTTGTCTTTTAGGACAGTTTCAAGTCATTTTTGACTCCCAATGCAGTCTCTATCTCCTTTGTCAATTCTTCCAGCACCTCAATGTTTTTGAGATTGCCTGAAGGAAATGAAAACAGCCCATTTTCATTCTTCACAGCCAGATAAAGTTGCTTATTTTGAAATGACAGATAGATGGAGTTGTCATATTTTTCTTTTAACTCCAATATCCTCTCCATCAATGAAGTGGATAATACATACCTTGCCTCAACCTGATCTGTCCCATAAACAATAAAGTTTTCCGTAAACCTGGGGTCTTCGAGGTAGATTTCCTGCTCCTCTCTGAATTTGAAACTGGACCAGCGATCTAATTTGATCCCTTGATTTCTTGATAATACCACCGTATGTCCATCGAGCTTTTTTTGGAATTTAAGCCAACAGAACATCCCACGAAATGAATAGGGGAGATTTTCTTGAAGCTTGTTTGAAACCAGATTTTTGAATACATAACGATACATTACTACTGCCAGATTCAGAAGCGGAATCTGCATTACCGTATCAGTTGCTTTGTTGGACAGGTCATTCTCAATGATTCCGATGTCGGCAAGGTTGAATTCCACCTCCCTTGATCTGCTTCGCAGTTGACCGAAATTATATACAGGATCCTCGCTTTTGAGCCAAGCAAAAAGTTTACTGCTCAGGATTTCCTTTTTAGGAGGGCTGGCTCCTTGTGTAAATTCCAAATTCGGGAATAGTTTCTGAACCATGCCGGCCATGGTTTTCATTTCTTGGGTTTTGAATTTCTGAAATGCCCGGATGAAAAAGGAAGTCGAGAAATAGATCAATACCATCAATCCAGCTAAGGGCAAGACCTGAGCATACGGATTACTGGCCGAGGGCTGAGCTTTGGCTAGGAAGTTTCCAAATGGTAGATCTACATTTTGTAAATAAGGTGAAGATAAAATGAGTATCATTCCCAATAGATAAATCCCTGTGATTCCCCAAGTGATTTTCTGATAAAAATGCGTCCTCTTTCGCTTAAACTGAATGTCTTCCAATGAAGCTTGGACTTCGCTAAATGTTTCCAGGAGTAGGTGCTGATCCATTTAGTTAGGCCAGTTAATGGTGTTCCAGGGACTGACTTTATCATTCAATGTCTGCTTGTAGATGTGACAAACCTCCTGATAATAGTTGTCATAGTTCCCTTTCATGTCCAAGGCAAAACCTAAGGAAAAGCTCTTTCCGAAATCTTCCCAAGAACTAAACTTGTCCAATGCCAATTGGGTGGCAAAATTGATGACTTTCCAGGCCTCTTCTTCAGAGATGATATTTCCTGTGAAAGCTATTCTGGCCTGTCCCACCAACATCGCAGCATCATATCCTGCCAGACTTAGCTCCATGTCAGAATCGAAGGTAAAAATGCCTTTTTGTTTTAAATCATTTAGGACTTCACCGGAGCTCAATCCATCAAGATATTTCTGCGCCCGCTCATTGGTTCCGAATTTTTGATCCATCAACTCATCCCAGTTTTCCTTCGGCTCTGATTGAATCATTTGAAAGATATAGTCAAAATACCAGCGTCTGCCATCTTTCATGAAATACTCCGTCAAATCCCAGTATCCGCTTGGGGAATCAATATCCCAGCCCTCCAAGTAAGGTTGGATCGTTTTTGCGTCCCTGAAAGTCAACGTATTGGTATTTGCTCCCCACCATTCGGAAATCGGGGTAAAAAGGGCTAATGAGAATAGCCGGTCCATACCAAGATTCGCGGCTGAAGATTTTTTGAATTTTGCCTTTTCTAAATCAGGTTTGTCGTATTCCTTTTTTCCGATATTAAAATACTTGTAAGCATAGGAGGCGATGGCCAAAGCAAGGATAACATATCCGTACCAAGGCAAATTGTCGAACATTTGCATAGTTTATGAATTTAAAAGTTGATTGAGATTTACTTCTTTTTGATCTGATTTTGGGATTTCCAAAAGCAGCTCTTTTTCATCCTTTCTGATGCCTGCGATCAGGTTGGAGGGAAATAGCTGAATTTGATTGTTGTATCGAGTGACCGCGGCATTATAGGCTCGTCTAGCTGCAGAGATTTGATCCTCCATTTCACTGACCTCATATTGAAGATGAAGAAATTGCTTGTCAGCTTTAAGCTCCGGATAATTTTCAATCGCGATATTCAGTCCGCCTAGAACCTTTGTCATTTGGTTTGATGCTTCAATTTTCTCTTTTTCGTCAGTTGCCTGTTCTACCTGGGATCTGAGTTCGGTCACTTTCAACAGAATCTCTTTCTCATGTTCCATGTATTTTTTGACCATGGCGGCCAAGTTGGGAAGAAGATCAAATCTCTTTTTCAGATAGATCTCAATACTTCCATAGGCTTGGGCAACCTGATTTTTTTTGACAATGATTTTGTTGTTGATGATCACAACAATTATTGCCATCAAGGCTGCTAGGACTAATAAAACTAAAGTGCTTGTATTCATATCTTAATTAGTTTAATGGTCAAATGTGTAGATTCTGAAATAGCCATTGAAAGGGCTCTTTTAATGATTTGATGGATTGTAATTGCGGCAATTCAAATTTTATGATTTGCTTGTCAGATGTTTGTTCGTTGGTTTCCTCGTCGCTTTCAGAGCTGAAGATGGTCACAGTACCCTTTTGAAAATCGACCTGATAGGATGTTTCATCCTCGGATATTCTTTGGGTAGTACTCTCCCTATAGCTGACCAATTCGAATGCTTTGTTTTGGTATTTAAATCGATATTCATGAGAGGACCATGATGTACATTCCCTACATGACCATATGTAAAAATTGATCTGAAGCTGACCGCTTGGGAGAATCTGCATTCCTTTAAAAGGTTCATCCATTGCAGGGGTGCTCCGATTGATGATGAAGGAATTGGATTGCAATATTTTATTAAGTTTTCCATTCTTTTTTCCAAAGTATATTCCTAATACTCTGGGGTTAGTGTGCACGGTGTCACTCTCATAGCCGTCATGGTACTCAATTGTTTCTTGTATTGGGCTTTGAATTGCAAAGACTACATCAGCAAGTCCATCCCCGTTTAGATCTCCTCTGGTTTCGGATAATAGTTGCCAACCCATTGGAATTATTTCTTCTATACTTACCCCTTTTGCAGCCAATTCGGGATAGTTGGAATCGATTTGTGCATAGAGTCCATGGGCCAGGAGAAACATCCCTAAAATGTGCGTCTTTAGATAAGTCATGGGGTATTTGTCTTTAAAATCAATTGATCGCCTTGATAAACGTAGATGGCATTGCTGACCTGGGTACTGGATTCCTCACCGGGTTTCAAAGTCAATTGGTCAGATTTTAGGGAGAAAACAAGGCTATTGTCGATCTCCTGGATATCTATCCTCTCAGTCAGGTATTTTCCTTCCTCATTCCCTTCTATAGCTAGGGTTCCTATGTGTTTTATGCTGCTTTCTTCAAGGATAAAAACTTCCCCACCGAAAGGATATTCAAAGGCTTTTTGGCAAATGATAATGATTTTATTTGAGGCTTTGGCTTGATAAAAATGGGGCTCAAAGAGATACAAATCCCCAAAGCCAAGTGACTGAAAGACTACGTCATTTTCCGAGTCCAGCATAAGTAACCTATCGCCCCAATCAAATTGGGATTCAGTACTTGAGGTATAGTGGCTTCCATTTTCAGGTTTGTAATTGCCTGTTATGATTTTTTGCCCATTTAATTCATAGGCCTGTTCTACCTCGAATTGTTCGATTTGGAAGTTTGTCAGCTTCCTGGGATGGATTTGTGCATAAGATTTTGCTTCAAGTCCATCCTTTACTTCATTATACTTTGTACCATCAAACTTCAGAATTGAGTTTTTGATATGATAGGAATTTTCCGATTGGCACTCCTCATCCTCATTTTTGTAATCCTTCGATTCTGTGATTTTTTTGTTGACCAAAAAGTCAAAGTAGCCCATGGTTTTGTTTGAGCCCTGAAACACTATTTTTTCCTCGCTGAGAAATTCCCCTTCACAATCACCATCCCATTCTCCTCCGAAATCTTTGATGGAGTAGTTGGAAAGGATTTTTTTAAGTTTATCTCCTGATTTTATGAACAGGGACCACGTTTGGTTAGAATAGGGGTTTACCCTGGACATCCCTAAATACTCGACCTGTATTCCATAAGCCTTCGTCAACTCAGAAAGAGGATACTGCGCGGTGTCGATGGTGATGTTCCGCAATTCAATGGCATCGGAGACCCATTGGTTGGTTTGATGACTTTCAAAGAAATCATGGGTTATTTTTCCTGTGCGGTTATCGGTTATTATGATGTGACTGTTCAATTCAAAATACTGTTCCCCTTCATCGACAATTTCAGGGATGACCAGAAATGTTTCATTCGGATTTTCTGGATAGACCATTGTCTTGATCATGCTGGTTTTTGTCTGTACCCAATCCAATTCAAGTCCGGTTAAAACATCATCGATCAGATTAAAATCTGTAAAGAATTTGTTTAGGCTTAGGGTATTTACTTCCTCGATGGTGCCATCCCATCGGATTTCATATTCGATTTGCTCGACTTCTTTGGTATTGCCCCAAAATATTCTGTTGACCGTAAGCCTGTTTTCACTGATCCGGGAGACTACTTGTGACATGCTTTCGGCGATTTCATCATAGGATACCAGTTCATGGTCAATGATATCCCCATCAGTAGTGTAGTTGATGAGAATGCTTTCCATTTCATGCTCACTTTTTAATACTGTGACTACCACTGAATGAAAATCATCCCGAATCGGGAGGGTGTACATGTCGATGGCCCTGAAATTGGGGTCTTCAAAATTTCTTTCAGGATAAACCTGGCCTAATTTCAAAGACTTGACATCTATCTGGGCATACTCGGTTTCATCGGTGAAACTGTCAAAGTTGGTTCGCTCTAGTTGAGGTAGCTTTTTGGTTTTGGAGGAATTAATCGTTTCAAGAAAACCGGTTGCTACACCTGTGGAAATAGTCTCTTTGGCTCCGTCAATTAGTTCTACGGCTCCCGTAGTGCTTTTGTCCTTTTGGGTGCCGGAACCGCAGGAAAAGATGATTAAAAACAAGGCGAAGTAGGATATTTTCATAGGGACTATACTGCTTTATTTGAGGTCATTATTGGCCTCATGATCAGGATTCAGGTCGATTTCATGTTCAGTTAAATCTGTTTTTTTGGAAGCTACTAGCATGATATGATCTTTGCCATATTCAAACCAATCGGTCTGTAACCAGGACCAGGATTTTGATTCCCGTATGTTAATTCCGGTAATTTTAGATTGGACAGTTATTGTATTATTGAATTCATCCTTTTCAATAAGAATCTCATCAAAAGTGCTTTGGATGGTTGCCGAATTAGGAATTGTAGGGCAACCTTTAAGTTTATCAATTGCAATGCTGTCTTTGGAAAACCAGGTTCTTAAAAAGGCCAGTTGGGTATCCGAACACTGATAATCCAAATTCAGGGCAGTTACAATTTGGCAGAAGAGAGCTCGGTTTCCTTCTGAATCATAGCCCCATTCACATTCGTTTCCGATATCAAAGGCGATGTAGCCCAAAGCCGCTCTTTCCGGAGAGCTGATATTGTAAAGGTAGGATTGGTTGATTACCATGGTACTGACTATGGCCTTGACTGACTCATCATACCTATCCTCTCTAGTTAAAAATTGAATGTGTAAGTTTTCCGAACTTATCTTTTTTGCTTCCAATACCCTTTCCACTACTTTCACAACTTCCTCGTCCCCAGCCATTCGGATGCTGTCCTTTTTCCATTGAATGACAATCAAATCTCCCGGTCTAAAATTGTATTCTTCATTCACAGTCCATTCCCAGTTGTACACGAAAAAAAGATTTTCTCCTTTTTTCTGCCCAATTAGATATCGATAATCAAAGTCGTCCTGATAGTCTATAAATTTTAAGGTATCGGTAAAGATTTTGCTATACGATACGGAATCTTCCTTGCGGCTTGTGCTGTCAAATTGATTTTGTGCTTGTTGGTTTTCTAAAGTGTCTGGCTTTTCTTTTATCAATTCTCTTTCAATAGCTTTAGCTTCAGGCGCAGGCTTTTTTTGCCCACGTTGTTGGCAGGCAGAGGTAAAAATTATAAGTAGGATAATCAGGTATTTCATTATTCTTTCCTTAAATGACATCTAATACTTTTTCGAGGATATAATGAACCATAGCTACTAATGCAGTAACCCCTAATAAGGAGAACAATTGGATGCGCGTTTTTTTGGGATTGTTTTTCAATTTTTTCTGGAGATATAAGACATCCAGAAGGATAAAACAGGAGGCTATGGCCACGCCGATCCAAAACCCAACATGTAACAACCCTATGTCAAAAAACAAATGCAAAAGATACCACAAGCCATCTTCGGAGACATCATTGGGGCCCAAAACGAGTCTCATATATCCAATGCCCAAAAACAGGGATAGAATCGTCCAAATGAAGTAGCTCAATATGAGTTTTAAGAACCGCATCGTTTGTGCCTTAATTTATTTTTTCTTTCGTGCAGAGCATTTCCCTTTCAGCTTCCTTTGGCATCCATTGGAGCTGTTCAATCAAATGTTTTTCCTTAAGGCTTAGCCCTTGCTTTACATCACAGATATAGATAATAGCATCTTTTTGATTGCTGCTTTGGGTCCTGTAAACTGTATGGGTCAAGATCCAATCCTGGTCTTCATAACTTATGTGATGATAGGCTTCCAAAATTCCTTGATCAGGAAATGCTGTTTTAATAACAAAACCGCTTCGCTCTGAATGGATGTCAACAATCTGATTGCCTCCATCCTCTGAGAAATTGATGGTTTTAAGGGCAAACTCATACGTATTCCCAGTTTTTAAAAACAGATAAAGTTCATCGCCTTGATAAGGACCTGCGCTTACTATTTTATCCAAAATTTGGTCGTTGTTTATGTCGATATCCCTTAGGAAATAATGTTCAGCATTTTCAAAATCAGTTATCTCATAGCTTATGGTGCCTTCGTGGTCTATAGGGGCTGGATTTTCATTGGCATCATACCATGCGGATTCGAAGAGCTCTTCCAGTATTTCTTTTTTTGCTGGACTGAGATGTGAGCAAAAATCAGCGTCAAACTGGGGATGCGGTCCATCGAAAAGGAAAAAAAGAACTGATTGGGCCTCCTTGGATGGTAATTCATCAATGAGACGATAGCTATTATTGCTCTTGATATATTCTATTGCAGAATTCTGAAAGAAATTCACCCCATCTTCTTGCCAGACCCCATTAGCTGCTATACCCATTAATTTTGATTCAAATTTCCGGTATTTGTCCAGAGACAGTAAATCAAAGAAGTACACGATGTATTCATAGCTTTCTTCGTATAGTGGGTTGGCTTGGTTACTTTTAGTATTCCATCCGAAATAGGCCATGAATTGCTGAAAGTTTGCCGGAAATTGTTCTAGAAACTGAGTTTCGTTTTTGGTTTTATAGGCTTCTTTTAGCTTTTCAATAGCCAAAGTCTGATTTGATATTGGGATCTTGGACAGATCGGAAATACCTTGATTTTCTGAATTCTTTTGACTCTTCGTTTCAGATCCATTTCTAGATGATTCAATGACTCTATTTTCATTGACATTATCCTTCTTGCAGCTTAGTGTAATCAATAAGCAGGCAATCACTAACCAGTATCTTATGTTTTTAAATTTCTTCATAAGGCTATGGTTTAGGGACAGGTGCTGACTGGGTTTCCACAGAGATATTGAGAATCTACCCATCCAGTTAAGCCCTGGAATTCTATTTTAACCCAATCCTGCCAGATATCGATCAGGTTTAATTCGGCATCCATGGGCACCCGGCCAACCTGCTTTCCTGTTTTTGGGTTGTCTAGGACTGTGGCAACCCGATTGGCCCGGATTCCAATATCAGAATGGTCAATCCAGGCAAAACCATTTTGGATTTCCTGTTCATTTCCATCTAAGTCCTTTATAGTTAAAACTCGAAACCAACCATTCTCTTCACTAATTATACTGATGAGAAAGCCGTCTTCTGTTGAATCGAGCACTTGAATGATTTTGCCATCGGCCTTATCACTTAGTTTGATTTTTTCAGTATCAGAAGATCTGCTATAAACCTCCAAAGCATAAAATATTGGATTTTTTGAAATGGTATATTCGAGATTTCCGCTTTGATTTACCCTGAGTAGGATTGTTTTATGGCTCAGGGTATCAATAGTTTCTTCCTTGTTTTGAAGGACAGGTCCCCATACCACTTTGTGAAATGAAATAGAGGAATCTGGGTTGATCTCATACTCAATGGTCACACTTTTGCCCTGATCGAAATCCATGGCTTTTCCCAAATAAAAGGAGTCCATGGTCTTGAAGTCCTGATCATGGGTGTATAGAAAATAGTCGGTATAAGAGTCTGTACGTCGCAAAAGGCTTAGGATGCCAGCTCTGTCATTGGGCATGGGAATCCTTTGCGCAAAGAAATTTCCAATGGAATCAAATTCGGTTAAAATTTCAGGATAATACTTAGCTACAGCCTTAATATCCAGTACACCGTGAAAAGGTAATTTGATGGAGTAATTTGTTTTTTGGGTTGAATCTGAAAGGTTCTGGGACTCTTTATGAACTGAATAAAGATCTTTCAGCCTATCCACTTTGACATGTTCTCCCTCCCTGAAAAAGTTGATTTCACCACAGACTAAGGAGTTGTCTCGGGAACAGGGTTCATAGTAAAATTCCGCCAGGCGATAGTCTTGGTACATGCCCAATTCTTCACTGACAAAACCGCCTAAATCCTCTTCATGATCTATAAAATACCCGGTTCCGGCCTCACCTAAAAAGCCAAAGCTCATTCCCCCCAACTCATAAAAGTAGATGGCTTTTTCTCCGGTATAAGAGAGCGGTTTACCCGTTTTATATTCCGAGCTCAAATGTTCTTTTATTTTTTCTTTGATGGCCTCTTCCACTACAGAATAATCCTTGACAGGGTATTTAACCAGGTACAGATTGGGGTAAACCTCTGACTGGATAAACCGCATGTTTTTAAAAAAGAAGTGATGGATGCCTATACCTATTGCACTGACTCCCAAAATGATCAGCATCACCTGAATCCTCCCTTTACTTTTTATGGTCCATTTGAATAACCTAATGCCCAGTAAAAGCAGAAGGATTAATAGAATGATAAGGATGACTATAATCAATATGAACACAAGTTTGGTCTTTATATTTTATGAATTGATCCCTGTTTCCTATTGATCCACAGTGGTTTTGTCTATGTAAACGGTGTATAACCGTTTTTCGGCATAATCTGAATCTTCATGAAGAATCCTGATGAGATAAGACCCTTTCTTTAGTTTATTCCGGTATTGGTCATAGAAACCTGCATTATTTTTCAGGTATTCGTTGATAGTAAGAAATTCTTGGTTTTTAAGTACTGAAAATCTATAATCTTTTCCCGGAGTATGCGATTTGATTTGAATCGAAACATTCATGTCTGATTCTAAATCCAACAGGAAAAAAGTGGCATTGGCGTAGAAAGCATCTGTTATGGAAGAATGGGATACCGCATCAGTATCCATGGCATTGGCGTAATAAATGGGTTCCACAAAATTGTAAATCCTGAATTCACCAGAGTCACTCTGGCCCTGAATACTATACAGCCCCCCCTGAAACCTAAAGCCCAAATCCTCTCTTTTTTCCAGAAAACTTCTTTCAAATAGGATTTGGGTAGGGTAGGGAGTGGCATACCAATTTTCGCCTGCCTCCAAAGGATTGTCCTCATAGAGTTCCTGGTACAATTTCTTTCGGCCGATTTCAATAGGATAAACACCGGCAATCACCTCAAACTCAGTTCTGTTTTTTTTCTCGGCTTCCTGCTGGAGTTCTTGTTGGGAAGCTCCTTCATAGAGGTAGAATTGATCGGTAAAAGCTCCGTTTTTTCTAAAAATTAAGTTTTGTATTCCCTGACTACTTCCCAGGCCAAAATGGATGAACTTTCCATTATGGACTTTATAGACCGGTCTAAGATCGCTGGAATGATCGGGACAGCCGATGCATTCCGATTGAAGCAAGCGCTCAGGAGCTCCCAGGGAGTTATTCCAATTCTTGAGAATCAAGATTTCATCCTCTTTCAAAAAATCGGAAATAGAAGAGTTCCGGTTTTCATTTTTGAATTCAGTAAAAGGATACTCGATCTGGTTGAGGTAGTTGAATATTTTGGATTCTTCCTCAGTTGCTTTAACCGAAATACAAGAGCTGGATAAAACCAGAAAACTAAGCAATAGAATAGGATCCTTAGGCCTCATGATGTTTGCTGAATTTTGACATGTTCGCTCCAAAATCACCTACGAATCTATTGTCCAGTTCATCCGCTTTTTCAGCCAATTGGGCCAGGCTTTTAATTACCTGATCCTCGTAGTTGGAATACAGATCGCTGATATGAACCCTATAGGAGAGGAAAACCTGATTGTCAGAGATGGACAAACGGTGTTCTCCGGTATCCGTTCGCATGATGTATTCGTAAATCTCTGCCAGGTTTTTCCTTGGGAGCTCATTCAGTGGAGAGGTGGCAAACAAGTAATTGTTGTCATAGACGAACATTCTTATTTCAGCACTTCCTAAGTGGAATTTCCAGTATTCGCTGCCTGTCCTGGCCAAAACAGGATCGATTCCCAGATTTTGAATCGCTTTTTCAACTTTCACACTGAAATCGGAGGGAAGGCTTTCTTGGAACAGACTCTCCTCAATATCATTTCCACAGTTGGGACAATAGGATGTTTTTTCCTGAATCAGAGAATTACAGGAAGGACAGCCGATGGTGAGCTCGTCTAATAGTTGGTCAATGATATCAAGCTCTTCGCGGATTGTTTCTATTGGAATGGCAAAGCCCATATTGTCAGCATCAGAAAATTTAGCTGTCACGATTCCAAGTAATTCACCTTTTTCATTGATCACTGGCCCGCCGCTATTTCCGGGGTTGATGGCTGCATCTGTCTGAATGTAATCACTACTGCCGATGGCTTGTTTGGGATTGGAAACAGTCCCTTCAGTTACTGTATAGGGCATGCCATAGGGGAATCCCAATACCAATAGTTTGTCCCTAGTAGAAACTGTAGTGGCATGAATGGTAGTGACTGTTTGTATAGGGATGGGAAGACTTTCTACTTTCAAAAAAGCGATGTCCTTACCGGGGTTTGCGTAGATGACTTTTGCCAAATACCTGTTTTTTAACCCATCTTCAATACTGACAGATAAACTTCCTGAAACAACATGGAAATTGGTGATAATCACGTTGTCTTGAGTGCTGTAAAAGCCTGTTCCTGAGCCAAATGCGGTATTTATTTTATATACTGAATTTTCTAAATTTTGTATAGTGTTCATTTTCAATAAGTCTTAAAGTTTGCCATCATCTGTTGAATTGCTGCCATGGATCCCTGCATTTGAGCCCCCATGATTTTTGATAGGTCCATGCCGAATTCCTGGCCGAAAAGTGAATCTTCCATAATGGATTCCATCCCGTTCATCAAGATTGGAGCTGCCAGGTTCCATTCTATTTGACTTGCTTGTGCCAAAGCATCCGTGATGGGTTTACTGGTGGATTCATTTACCAGATTGTAATAGAATAGACTGTAAAAACAGGACTGCATAAGGTTGCAGGCATCTTCAAACTGGCGGTTGGAGATTTGCTCCTTTGCCTCATAGAAACTGTCCTCCCAATTTTCTCTGATATTCTCTATTTTGCTGCTGTATTTGTGAGGGACGAAAGTTTCTACTTGATAGAGATCGGAAAGAAACTTTTCCTTGGGATGGTTTTTTAACACTTCAAGACTTGATTTGCCCTTCTGTAACCTGGTTTGAAACTGCATTCTTCGATCCTGGATTCCATGCACCGCTTTTTCGATAAGAGTTCTGAAATAGCCCTGAGGTTCGGAGTAAAACTCCAGCTTTCTAAAAGTGATGCTCAGCGTGTACCAAGCATTGTTTGCCTGTCGCTTTTCCATGTAAGAGTTAAATCGCTCTAGGCCTTCTGAAAGAATTGCCTGACAATTGCCATAAGCCTGCTCTTTTAAATTATCCGGGAAAGGAGAGACGGTTGGTTCCTGAAGGTGGGCTGCACCGAATTTTTCAATTAATTCATCGTCAAAGCTGTCGGCGTACAAACAGATTTCGCGTAAAACGCCATAAATTTTATAAGGCTCACATAGCTGGATAGGACATGAAAAAGTGAAAAACACCCGATCTACCTCCAGAGTCAAATTGGCCAAATTGAGGGGGTACATCCGCAACTCTGCCAAACGCCTCATCAAGGGTACTTTCTTGGAATCTTCTATAGTTAAAAAGGGGCATTTGATGTTCAGTTCTGTCTCCGTTTGGGAAATGAACAGCACCACAGATCCATGCGCTATTTCATAGGTGTTTCCCTTTCTCTTCGTTCTCAGATTGCTGTCTATGTAGTCCAAAAGTGTTGGGAGGACTAATTCATATTGTCTATTGTTAAATAAGGCTATTGATTCATCCCACTTTTCATCCTGTTTTGTTGAGGCCTTTTTGGGATTGATGGGAGGGAAGTAGCTTAGATTTTTATTCATGGTATTCGTTTTGGCTGGGTTTGCAGTGACCTCTGGCTTTTTGAAAAATAGGGTCACCAATTCAGCGATGATTATTGGAAAGGTTTCCTGATTTAGAATGCTATGATTCTGGATTAATAATCCATAGAAATGAAATTCCCGTTTAGATCATAGCTATAGGTGAAGGTGGTTCCTCCGTTTTCCGGCTGAAGTAGGACTAGGTATTCAATCTTTGACCGCACTCCATCTTTGGGGATTTTCACTAGTGCCATATGAAATGAAGGGCTAGGGATCTCCTTTTCTTCCGCTAATTTCTCTTTGGATTTTTCTACCAGGCCACCCAGTTTGCCCAGGTCGATCGGATCACCCAATTGGAACATGAAGTCGGAAGCATTCATGTCTTCAGGCACTTCCAAGGTGATGTCAGAGGTTTGAGTCCAACTGTCATTGGATTGTGTCCATTGTCCCATTTTTAGAGAGGATGGATCATCGGTGACCGTCACTGAGATGATGTTTCCAACTGATTTATTATGTGTGATTGTTAAATCGGTAAAGTATGCATCGGCTCCAAATTGGTCTTTCAGAGCTTCTTCTATGGCCAGGAAGCCATCTTCATTTGCTTCTTGATTGCTCGCGCCACTACCGCAAGAAATCAGGAATGTCACCAAAAGGAATAGACAGGGGATTTGAAGGCTTTTCATTTCTTGGTGGTTAAAGCTTAGTTTTCAATTTCTTCAGTATCCCTGCCGTAGATGTAGAACAGTGCCCCACCAATGACAATCAGCAGAATTCGAATGATCCAGCCCATACCACTTCCCCAGATATCAATCCAGGCCAATAGCCTGATGTTGTAATTGAAAATTGAGAGAAGCATTGAAATGATTCCCATAGCAGCTAACAATAGTCCGCCTTGGCCAAGTTTTGATTTGATGTCTTCCATTTGTTTGATCTTTTAAATTTTTTAAAAAACGTGCTCAAGGTTTGTTATTCCTTGAACTCCTGAAATCTTAAGATCAATCTTGGAATTTTTTAGTATTGGTGAAATAGCCAGTCTATATCCGTAATGCCTAACTGTATATTTGTAAAAAGTTGACTGCTTTTCGTTTTGTTGAAAATTGGGTAAAAGGGTGTTTTTGTAAGTAAAATAAGAGGTTCTAATGCTGGTTGAACTCTAGAAAAGTGGTCAAAAAAGCATCTTTTTTTCGGAAGGAAACCGGGATTTGTTTCCCGTTTTTTAAATAAATGGTTCCTGATTTGTCGTATTTGTCAATGAACTTCAGGTTTACCATAAAGGACTGATGGGGTCTTGTGAAATGGGCTTTTTCAAGTTGTTCCTCATAACTTTTGATGGGTTTGGAAGCCATGTGTTTTTTTCCGTTTGATAAATGAAAAGTGGTATAACCTTTATCGGACTCGCAATACAATAATTCGGATAGGTCAATTACCTGAAAACTGTCACTTAAAGAAAGTACAAGCGTGGAATCATCTTGATACCACACTTTTTTTGTTTGGTTGATCTGCTCTTTCTGTTGGACCGAACTTTTGCTCTGTACTTTTTTCAAAGCGATCTGAAGTTCCTCCGGGTCCACTGGCTTCATCAGGTAATCTACAGCTCCGATTTTCAGGGCTTTGAGTGCGAATTCTTCATACGCTGTTATAAAGATGACCTTGAAGTCCAGATGTTCGGTTTGATCCAAAAAATCAAAGCCTGTCCCATCGGATAAATTGATGTCCAAAAATACCAGCTCAGGCTTGCAGGCATTGGCGACGATCACAGCCTCTTTGACAGATTCACATTCACCGATGACATGGATCTCAGCGCTGACGGAGTGGAGCAAATTGATCAGGCCTTTTCTGATGTAAGCCTTGTCTTCAATAACCAGTGCATTCATGATTCTTGGCTTTGTTTATAGGGGATTGTCAAAGTCACTAGGGTTCCTTTTTCATTGAATTTAGATCTATCGGCTATGCTTATTTCCCCTTTCATTTTAAGGTCCTTGGATAGTATTTTTAGCCGCTCTGAAGTGATGGTGGTTGCCAGCGATTTTTTTGTTTTTGATCGACTTCCTGTCTGGGAATCTATTCCTATTCCGTTGTCAGAGATGGTACAGATAAGTTGTCCCTGTTTCATTCGAAGAGAAATATCAATTTTATTTTCTCCGGATTGCCCGTTGAATGCATGTTCTATCGCATTTTCCACAAATGGCTGAATTAGCATAGGAGGGATTTTTAGTGCTGTTGGATCAATTTGATCGGTCACATGAATTGAAAATCGGAATTGATTGTCTTCCAGGTTGTGGAGAGAAAGATAATTCTCCATTGCAGTGATTTCCTTGGAGAGCAAAACCAGTTTATCCCTGGAGTTTTCCAATATAATTCGCAGGAGTTTAGAAAATTTAGACAGGTAGTTCACTGATTTTCCTTCCTCTTTATTAAGGATCATCCCTTGGAGTACGGAGAGAGAATTGAAAATAAAATGAGGGGTCATCTGGGAGCGAAGCAGTTTTTGCTCCACGATGACATTTTTGGTTTTGGATTTTTCGTTTTTCAGTTTTTCTATAAAAATCAATGTTCCTAATGCGATGGAAATCAAGAGAATACCAATAATGGCCCAGAGGTAATTTTGCCTCGTTTTTGCCAGGTCCTGCGAGGTGTCCAAAACCGTTTTTGTCAGCTTGAGTTCTCTGATGTTGGCAGAATCGAGTTCCAACTTATATTTATACTCGTATTCCAGTTGGGCTATTTTTTCTATGTTTTCCTTATTAAAAAGGCTGTCGTCCAGTAGTTTATATTGCTTATGGTTTTGGAGTGCTTCTTTGTAATTACCTGTTGCTTCATAAATTAAGGAAAGCATTTCTGAGGCCTCTTTTTGATGGTTTAAGAACCCGGATGTTGTGGAGATTTCATAGGCTTTCAGCGCCTTTGACAGCGCCGGCTCATACTTTTTTTGTTTTGCAAAAATTCTGGACTGTCCGATATAAGCTCCGGATAATGTCTCTTTAATTTCAATTTCCAAACTGATTTTTTCTGATTCGGAGAAGTAGGAAATTGCATTGTCAAGGTTATCAAGTTTCAGATAGGTTCCCCCGATATTATTTAGAATAAAAGGGATTTCACTGTTTGAATCTATTTGTTTACTTATTTCTAATGCCTTAAAATAGGTTTGAAGAGCTTTATCGAACGCTTTCTTTTCCTCATAGATGGTTCCTATTCCGTTCAGGGTATTGGCGACCCCTTGTTTACTGTTGATCCGTCCATAGATTCCCAATGAGCTTTCAAAACTTTCCATAGCTCTATCAAAGTTTTTCTGAATCTTGTAGATCGCTGCTATATTCCCGAGGTTATGAGCCATGCTGATACTGTCCCCCAGTATCTCATTCATATATAATGATTTTTTGAAATGCTCTTGGGCCAGGGGATAATTACCTAACTTCCTATAGACGTTGCCCAAATTATTCAAACTGTAGGAAATCCGCTGTTCGTTTTGATTTGCCTCAGCTATGGAAAGCGCTTTATTCAAATTAGAAACGGCTTCATCAAATTCACCCAATCCTTCATAAGCAGCTCCTAAATTCAAGAGGCTTGCTGAAAGATTATCGCTTCCGATTTCCTCCTCGATTTCAATTGCTTTTTTAAAATTTTTAATGGCATCCCTGAGTTCTCCTTTATTTCTAAAAGTAATCCCCATGGCATTGTAACTGTTTGCTATTCCCTTTTTGAAATTGATGCTTTCATACAGTTTTTGTGCCTGGTCATAATACTGCAAAGCCTGATCATAATTGGATTGAATAGCTTCTGTAATTCCTTTGATGTATATACTTCTTGCCTTTCCTTTTTTAAATCCGATAACATCGGCCAACTCCTCGGATTCACTCAAATATTCAAGTGATTTCGGGATGTCTCTGCTGAAGAAGGAGAATGCAAGGGCATTGAGAAGGTTGACCCGAATACTGTCCTGATGTGTGTGAAGTTCTAACTTTGATTGTAAGCTATCAAGGACTGGGTTTTGCCCAAATGCACTCGTCCAAACTAGGTTGGCAAGCAAAAAACCAAGAATAATCCTAAAAGTAATGCGCATGATCTTATTTCAAATCTGATTAGAGGCAATTCAAAAACTGGGGATGAACATAGACCTTATCCCTATTCACAATAGACTCTTTATTGATTTTTTGCGTTTTTAATGAGTTTCTAATCCCGACCAAAATAATTGATTTAATCTCTTTTCGGTAGATTTGGACCAGATTTCTGGATAGGATCCATCAGCAAAAAGAAATCCGTAAGACCTGAATCAATATTCGTAGTTGTTTTTGGATGTTTTAGTCATAAAAATTAATGTGATGAAAAGGGGGTAAGGGATCTTCAGTGTTATTAATAAATAAGTTCGAACTTCCCCGTCGGAAGATTTTTTTACACTCAGTCCTCTCGGTAAGATGAAAATCCTTGTGCCTATCGCTGCTCTATCTACTATTTTGGTTTATCCCTGGTTCCAGAGCTTAGGACTTCGGGATGATCCCGATCCTCGGGACAGGTAGTGTTAGCTCATCCAGCCTCATAGCCTCAGTATAGAGTTCCTGTTTCCCGCTGTGCGGAGACAGGCTGTCAGTACCGACACCGCAGTCTGGCTTACTTCAGTAGATACCTCGCGGTAAACCGCCTTGCCACTCGTATGTTTGTACCTTCGGGTAACCGCCTGTCCCGATATATCCCAACTAATTAGCAATGGAACCTTTCCCAAATAAGGGTAAATATGTGCTGATATAAGGAATTATATCCGAGCGTATAAAATTGAAATATTAGGTTGTTTTTCTAAAACTTCATAGATACGCCAAGGTTTAAGAAAGACACGCCATATCCGAGCTCTGCAAAAGTGCCAAATTTTTCATTGAACAAGTATCTGGCTCCTGCATAGATAGAAAAGGAGGCAGTGCTTCCAAATGCAGAGTTGTCCCCAATACTACCAGTGCTGTCTTTATACTTAACATTGGCAATACTATAGGAAATCATTGCACCACCGTACAAATCCCAGTTTTTGTCGGATAAACCAGTGTAATGGTAAGCACTTCTCAAGCCTATAATGGTGTAATTAATGGAAGATTTAGACGAAAAACCATAATAAGCATAATCTATACTATAATGTTTGAAGCCTAGGAATCCTCCTAAGCTGATTACCCCATTTTGACCCGCTTCCCACATCCCTCTTTCATATTGAAGGTTGATACTTGGTAAGGATCCTGAGGTGGTAAATGAGCCTAGGCTACTGCCTAACCCCAAACCTAAACTTACTTCATTGGTACCTACTTCAAAACTTTGAGAATATGCAATGGGGAGGCTGAAGAATGCAGCAGAGATTAATGTTAACAGTGATTTTTTCATATGTTCATAATTTGTCTTTCAAAGGCCATATGGAATCTCGCAGTAATTATAATCATGCCAGTGTGTGACTTTTTAGTCATGCTCGATTTCATGAGTTTACCTGATTTAAAAGTATTCGTAAAGAGTTAATGCGATTTAACTTGACAAGTGAAGAACGGCCTGACTCAGTGGTTCAAAAAGAACTTTATAACAGTGCTTCTTTAAATAATAAGGTGATTCTTAGTCACTTTATTGGGTCAATTCTTTAACATGACAGGCAATCTTCCTTAAAGGAATAATCATTCTAAGGTAAAAGCAATGAGAGATGAGTGATTACCCTATCTCATTGAGTAGGTGTAGGTTTTCATTTAGGGAATGATATCAGACAATTTTGAAGATCCATGTGGAATGCAACTCCCAATGTCCTGGCGTAGAGTTTGTTTTCTAAATAACTTCCTACATCTCGTTTTTTGCCAGAAAGTCAAATCGCTTAAGAAGAATTTCCTCTCACTTATCTGGTTTGTAATGTACGCTGGCTCATTTGTGGTTTTTTTCAGATTGAATACCGAGTATCTATAGGTGTTTTTTGGAATTAATCCTTTTTACTACAACAAACCGACTATGCCATGCCTAAAATTTCTAGTTCTTTGATTTTGGTCTTCCTGCTCTGCTTATTTTCTTGTGTTCCTTCTGAAAAACCAGATCCTCTTCCAGACGATGATCAGCTTATTGAAGAGGATGATGACAATGAAAAGGCTCTTAGAACTGAATTCTCCTATAAAGTAGATGGAAAAGAGATCAGTGGTGTAGTAATAGAAGGAGAAAATAGCATTACTACCCTTACCGGTGAATTAAAGCAAAATACGGACTATACTTCTATTTCAATTGGTAGTGTAATTTTTGATTCAGATAAACTATATGCTACAGTCATTATTATCAATACCACAAAACCCTTCAGTTCGATTAAGGAAGGAGATAGTTTTGAAGGCAATACTTCTAATCCTGTCCTATTGACTATTGCTACCTTAGGAATTGCTGATTTTGACGACGACACGGTGGACTACTCTGGGGATTTAACCACCTATAAGGATCAGAATCTAATGATTAATATCACCGAAATTGACCATGAAAATAAGCTGGTTTCAGGAACCTTTTCATTTGATTCCCATAGTACAGAACTCGATATCCACAAGAAAGTTACTGAGGGGAAATTCTCTAATCTAAGGTTGGAAGAATAATTGACTTTACCAGTTAGAAAATGATATCTGTTCCTGAACTCTTGAGGTACTTCATCAGAGAGTCCTTTTTGCGGTGTGATACTTCTACCTGGGAATTGTCTTTCAGTGTAAGATATCCGCCTTTACCCGCAGTGTAGCTTTTGATAAAATCTATGTTAACCAGATGAGAATGGTGCACCCGAAAAAACCTATAATCCAATAGTCGGTTTTCATATTCTTTTAAGGTTTTCCCAGATACGATCTTAGACTCATTATTAAGATGTATTTCTGTATAGTTTCCGTCAGACTGAAGCCGGATAACCTCTGACAATTCCAAGATACGAAAGCCATTAATATGCGGGACCACCATCTTTTTTAACTTTTGATCAGTTGAATTGACTGACTCCAAAAGCACTTGGTATTTACTGTCTCGATCTGTCTTGGAAATCCCGCTTTGTACTTTTTCCAAGGCTTCTTTGAGTTGAAAAGGAGCGATGGGTTTTAATAAATAATCAATAGCACTGAAACGAAATGCATCAATGGCAAATTGGTGATAGGCAGTGGTAAAAACCAGATTGAAATCTATTTTCTCCAATTCCTTTAATAAGTCAAAACCACTTTTGTTACCTAATTGGATATCCAAAAACACCAATTCTGGATTTAAAGTGGAGATTGCCTCTAATCCATCTTCAAAACTGGAAAATGTACCTAGCAATTCCACCTCTTCCTTAAATCCCTTTTCCAAAAGCGTAACAAGGTGGTCCATGCAAGGTTGTTCGTCTTCAATAATTATTGTTCTGATCATAGTTGTAAAAAATCATGGCTAAATCCTGGATTGAAACAAAATTTATTCTGTAGTTGGTTTCTTAAATTAATGCATTGAATAAAAGGAACTGTATATTTTTTGGAAAAATTATACTTTTGGTGTCTTTCTGCTGAGGCTTAAAAGAAGGAGGTTCAGCTAAACTTTCCTCAGTTCATAGATCTTAAAATGCCAAATGAAGGGGGAGTTTAATTGTCACCCGTACACCTTCTTTCTTATCTGTAATGCTGATTTGAGCTTTTTTCTCGCTGAGCGAATTCATAACCTCAATTCGACTGGTAATCAACTCAATTCCGTACGATTTATGTTCCTTTTTTAGTGATTTTTTAGTATTCTCTTTTAGACCTACTCCATCATCATCCAGTTGAAATACCAGCAGGTCTTTTTCTGGAAATACCTTTATCAAAATTGTTCCGCTCCCATCCTTTGGTGCAATTCCATGCCAGATACTGTTTTCCACAAAAGGTTGAAGCATCATAGGAGGGACGAGAATCGCACTGCTGTCTATGGATGGATCCACTTCTATGGAATAAGTAAGCTTGTTCCTCAGTCTGTTAGATTCCACATCTAAATAGAGACTTATCCATTTTAAATCATCCTCCAGGTAGATGTTTTCTTTGACAGAATACTCCAATGTCAAACGCATCAGTTGGGAAAACGAAGTCAAAAATACAACTGCATCATCAGTGTCATTTTTTAGGATATAGTCGGTGACAGAATTGATAGAATTAAAAATAAAATGAGGATTCAACTGAGCCCGTAAAAGGCGGAGTTCATTCTCTGCAGTTTTCAATTTGAAATCAGCTTCCCTCTTTGACTCCAAGGCATCTCTTTTCTTCTTATTCAGGGTAAATAAAATTCCCATAATCAAAATCACCCCAATAGAACCAATGATTGAAATGTTTCGAATCAGGGTTTGTCTCTTTATTTCTTCTTGGCTGAGGGCATCCTTCAGCTCCATTTTATACTCCAGCTCCTTTCTGGTCAATTCAGATTTGTTTTCTTCTCCTAGTATACTGTCTCTAAGTGAGATATAGGCTCGGTAAGCTTTTAGACTTTCTTCAGAGTTGTTTAGTGAGTCATATACTAAATTGAGCACATTCCAGGCTTCTTTTTGCCGTTCCAGTGATCCGTTTTCTTTGGCTAATTCTAAGGAGTGTTCAGCCAGTACAAGAGCACTGTCATATTTCCCCCTTGAATGATATACTATCGCTAGGTTGCCCAATGCGGAAGATTTGGTGAGCTGATTGTCCTCTTGGGCCTTGGAAATTGCTTTTTTGAGATAAGGTTCAGCTTTTTCATACTGGCCAAATGATTTATATGTCTGTCCTATATTGTTCAGGATTACGGCCGTGAAATAGGTGAAATCATTGGATTCGGAGAGCTCTAACGCTTGTTCGAAATCCTTAATTGCGGCATCGAGTTGCTCAGTTTCTGAATAGATCAAAGCCCGGTTTACCAAGCCCACTACAATTCCATTCTCATTTGCCGATTTTCTGGAATTCTCTATGTAATCATTGTAGGCAGCAAGCGCTTCGTCATAGCGTTTTAGATCGGTGTAAATATTTCCCAAATTGTTGTGCAGGCTGGATTGGAAACCTATATCATCTAGGGTAGTGCTTTCCTTTAAGGCAAGCTGAGTATATTCCATTGCCCGAAGGAAATCCGAACCTATATAATAGGAAACGCCAATTTGGCGGAGTGAGAATGCTTTGCCTTTCTGATAAGCTATCTCCTCGGAAATTTCATAAGCTTGTTCTGCAAGTTCCAATGCCTCTTCTACATCATTCCAGACCACTGAATTGGAGAGGTTGATTAAAAGTTTTACACGAACGGTGTCTTTAGCCTTGTTCTTTGTCAACTCATTTCTGAGTGAGTCTGTAACACTTTGCTTTGCAATAGCTGAAAAGGAGATGAGGCATAGCGCCATAATCCAAAAAAATATGAATTGGGCTGATTTCAGTTTTCTCATAGTTGGTCGCAGTTAATAAAACAGTAGGTACAGTTAGTAAGTCTTGCTAAAAGATCTGATCAGATACAGCTAGATTAAGAGTAAAAGACAAGCTAAACAATGGTTTAAGTAGGTTAATCTCAGGTTATATACCAAACGTTTTTATAAAAGGATCTGATGTTTGGAACTTGTTTTCAGCTCGACACATACATAAAAACACATTTAGTTATGGGTAGAATAGTAATATTAATCTTAGTGTTATGCTTTTTCAGTGCTGCATGTGATACTGGTAATGATGATCAACCGGACGATTTTAGCATAGGAGGGAAAATTTTAGGGAATTCAGGAGAAGTTGTATTGAGGCTGAACGGGAATTCCGAAACCTTTGGTGGTGACTCTTTTACTTTTTCAGATATGCTTGCATTGGGCGAAGCTTATCAAGTCAGTTTTATATCAGCTGCTGATGGTCAAATTTGTGAGGTGTCCAATGGTGGAGGAAATATAGCTGGCAATGTGAGCGACATTGTGATTACCTGTGCCTCAGAAAGAACAGATGTTATTAATTATGATTTTACAGGAATTACGGGGAATTTATCGTCCGGTGATTTCAATGGTGATGGAATAGTTGACCTTGTATTTAGCATTAGGACTTTAGATGGACATCCCCAAGGTGGAAATTTAGAGCCTTTACGGGTGTTGTTTGGAAGTGGGAATGGAGGTTTTACAGCCTATCATGACCTTAGCTTATTTGGTGACCCAAACAGTAATCAGGTAGGGAGATATTTGGCAGTTGCGGATTTTGACCAAGACGGAATCCAAGATTTTGCCTTTGCCAACCCGACTACAATGGAGTTATTTAAAGGTAAAGCGGAAGGTGCACCAGAAGCATTAGAACATACTGGCTCCTACAGCGGTGAGCCTATTGAAATACTAGATGCCAATGGAGACGGTTTTCCTGATATTCTTACAGAAGTGGCGGGAGGCTCTGTAATAGATTATTTTGGCTTATATCTGAACCAGAGTGGTAAACTGGCAGACCCTTTATTTGTGGGTAATGTAATTGACCAAGATATCAAAGATCTAAAAATTGGCTACCCATTAAACTTCAGCATTGGGGATGTAGATGGGAATAATACGGAGGATATTATTGCAATTGTACAAACACCGTATCCAGGTGGTGAAAATGGAATAGGGCTAGTGGTTTTTAAGGGGGATGGCACAGGTAGCTTTTCTAACCCTACGGAAATAATCTATCTCAATCCAGATTTGTTTTTAGGCTCCCAATATTTCGATGAAGTATCAAGGGAAATAGGGCTTGGAGATCTAGATGGAGATGGTGATTTGGATGTAGTGTTGATGGCCTCTTCAAACTTTGTTCAGGTGCTTTTCAATGATGGTAAAGGATTATTTGCAGAGTCAGGAAAGTTTCAGGTAGGGGAGCGTCCGATTCACATTAAAATTATAGACCTGAACAACGACGGCTTGTTGGATATATTCACCTTAAATGCAGAGAGCAGGGATTTTAGTATTCTATATGGCCGAGGGGCTGGGCAGTTTGATGAGGCAATTCATACTTTCATCCATGAGGATGCTGAGCTATACGATGTAACTATGAATGATTTTGATGGAAATGATTTTATTGACATTGCAGTGGCTGAAAACACCAGTAGAAGTGAAAATATCCGCCGGGGAGCAATAAGATTGTTTTTTAACCCAGGACTTTAAAGGTTCAACCTTATTAACTGTTCATTTATTTGATTCTAGTAGGCTAAATTATGGGTTTTGACTAGCAAGTTTCCACTAGACACTCTGTATGAAAATAAGATTTTTTCCATTCCTTCTTCCGCCAATTTAGCCTGATCCCGTCACACGAGGCAAGAGACTTCGGCATAAAGCCCACGCACTTGCCTTTGCTGATTTATTCCGTTTCCTCTTGCAGGTAGTGCCGGTCTCAGGCTGGTGCAGCTTCATAAGTATTTGTCAAACCAAAACACAAAAGACTATGAAGACACTAGCAAAAACATCCACTAAGAGAAAAGGGGGAAAAGACTTTGGAAGAAACAAGGAGCGAGGTAAACAAAGCCCAAAGGGATCACCGGATATCTATCAGAAGTTTACCGACCTGATTATTGAGAAACTGGAGCAGGGGGTGATACCCTGGAAGCAGCCTTGGCATGAGATGGGAATGCCATCCAACTACCTGACCAAGAAACCCTACAAGGGGATCAATCTTTGGCTTTTATTATCCTGTGGTCCACACCATCAGCTTACTGGTAAATTCCCGCACAGGAAATTCCCATGAGGTCGAAATGGCAAAACAGTAGGTTTAATAGGCTGGGTTAGTCTCTGAAATAATTTCTCCGTTTAAAATTTTATGATTATCCGCTTTCTTACCAGTAGCGAGAGAAATTATGGGTTAAGGTTTTTTTCTACGTGCTGTGGGCAGTGGACTGTTGTCGGTGGACGATTATCCGCTACTATCCAGCCTCATTCTTTAACTATTGGCATCATTGCGGATAATCAGATAAAATTTTTTCCATAAAGAATGGTGATAGGTTCCAATCCAAAAAAACTGAAAATAGTAAACTGCCGATACCATTCAGAATTTGGTAATAAGATGGATACTTATGGCGATCCCACCCTGTCCTAAGGTCGATCGGACTTCAATTAAGCAGGGAAAAAGGCAAATAAATCCATTAAATTTTAAGCTTTTACTTAAGTTTATCGTATTTATTTCAATTACGATTGCTCAAGAATGAAATCCATGCTAAAACTTATTCTCAAACCTACTCCAATTCTGATCTTCTGTTGGATGATCTCCGGGGCTCTTTTTGCTCAGGACAAAATCGAGAGAGAGCTTCGTGTGGAGGAAAAAGAAGTTCCTAAAGAGGCCAGAGATTGGCTCTATGATGCTTTCGAAACTACAAAAAGACCAAAATGGTATCAGGAAATCTTCGAATCAGGGTATTCCTATGAAGCCAAATTCAAGTTAATAGGTAAGTTTTATAGCGTAGAATTTGACTCTTTGGGTTTGATTCAAGACGTAGAAATTGAGGTAGATTTTAAAGAGCTACCAAAGGAAGTTCAAGCTGGCTTGGAGGATTATCTTCTTGATGAGTATAAAAGTTCAGATATAAAACGGATTCAAATCCAATATTCTGGCAAAGCAGACGACCTGGAAGATTTTTTTGATGAGAATAGTCTAGAAGGAATCCTGACCCGCTTCGAAATAGAATTTGTAGGTCCTGATGAGACTGGAGCCTCGCAGCTATTTGAGGGCTTGTTTTCTGAAAAGGGCACTCTCATCTTTAAACGCAAAATAGCCTTGGTACCTAGTGAAAACCTCTTGTATTAAGATGAGAAAGTTTTACTTGACTAGTTTACTGTTACTTCTAAGTTTGGAGACTTCTTTTGCTCAGGACCCTCAGTTTTTTACTGGATTCTTTCCCGAAGCAGCACTAACTAAGAAGTTGAAGAATGATCAAAAGATAATTTTTAAAATTGAGCATCAGGATATTTTCTATAACAATTCCGGCGATCAAAAAGATGAATTGCAATTCACCCACTACAGGACGGACTTGATGGGTTTTTATGATTTCAAATTGAACCCTTCAAAAAGTATCGCATTTGGGGTATTTCACAGAATTCAAAAGGGGGCAAATGCCAATAGGATTATTCAGCAATTTGCCGCAGTAAACCGCCTGAGAGGATTGAAACTGGCACATCGTTTTCGTACAGATCAAACCTTCACCAAAGGTGATCCCTTAGAAATCAGACTTCGGTACCGACTAGCAACAGAAATTCCGCTTTCAGGGAGTACCTTAGATCCTGGAGAGCATTATTTGCTTTTATCTAATGAACCTATTTTTAGTCTTCAGGGCGGGGAGTTCGAAATCGAAAATCGCTTGGTATTATCCCTCGGTAAACTGATTGCTTCCAGTCAAAAACTAGAGTGGAGTTTAGATTACCGTACCGACAAATTTATTCAGGAAGGTTTCCGAACTCGTCTATGGGCAAAGGTTGGGTATTTTTATAGCTTTTGACTCCAGGCATCTCTCTACCATTGCCGGAAGTAGGGTAGGATAACTTGACAAATTCACATGAGCAGCACGAATTTTTTCACGTTTAAAAAACACAGGCATTAATAAATTTTACTCGCTCCATCTGCTAGGGAGCTAAAGCTGACCCCAGAACAAAAATGCGAACCGGAGAACCTGCCCCTCACAATTAAAAATTTGGGTTTCTAAATTTATCGTATATTCGCCCCCTATAAGTTCTTTACTTTATTTCTTCATCAACCGGAAAAGGTTATACTTAACTGTGTATTAATAGGGAATCGTGTGAAAATCACGAACTGTCGCGCAACTGTAAGTAACACCAAAAGGTTTTGCCAATATAAATCCACTGTTCTACTAATAGGATGGGAAGGAAGGTAAAACTGTTACAAGTCAGGAGACCTGCCTGTTCCGAATTGACAATGCTTTCGCGATTTGAAGCATCTAGTCAGGTCTGATACATCCAGCATAATACTAGGGGAGTATTGTGTCTTTTTTCGTTTTGGATGTATTCCCTTTCTTACTATTCATTTCCTACCAAGCATTGTGAAGTTCAGCAAAAGGGCTTTTAACTGATTTATTCATCATTTAAAAACCAACAAAATGCTAACAAGCAATCTAGGCTACCCGCGAATTGGTGGCAACAGAGAATTGAAAAAAGCCTGTGAACAGTATTGGTCAGGCAAAACATCGGTTAAAGAACTGATAAACGCAGGACACAGTATCCGTCAGCAAAATTGGCAAATCCAAAAAAATGCAGGGATTGACCTAATTCCCTCCAATGACTTTTCCTTTTACGATCAAGTGTTGGATATGTCCCTAACGGTCGGGGCAATTCCCGAACGTTACCATGAAGTAATTCTGAACAACAAGAAAACCGAACTTGACCTGTATTTCGCCATGGCCAGAGGTTATCAGAAAGAAGGATTGGATATTACCGCAATGGAAATGACAAAATGGTTTGATACCAACTACCATTACATTGTTCCCGAATTCCATAAAAACCAAAAGTTCAAGCTGTTTTCTACCAAAGTTGTAGATGAATTTAATGAAGCAAAATATTCAGGTTTTGTGACCAAACCAGTGATTATTGGAGCGGTTTCCTATTTGCTTTTAGGCAAGGAAAAGGAAGCCGGTTTTGACCGATTGGACTTAATTAAAAATTTGCTGCCGGTTTACCTGGATGTTCTCGACAGATTAAATGATTCTGGCGTAGAATGGGTGCAGTTTGACGAGCCATTTTTGGCATTGGATTTAAGCGACAAAGCAAAAGAAGCGTTCCGATTTGTTTATGCCGAAATCAGAAAAGCATTTCCATTTATCAACATCACCATTGCCAATTATTTTGATTGCTTTGCTGACAACTTGGATCTGGCGCTTTCGCTTCCTGTAAACGTTTTGCATTTAGACTTGGTGCGTTGCCCCAAACAGTTAGACGATATTTTGGAAAGCGACAAACTGTCTCCAAAAACTCAATTATCGCTTGGCCTTGTGGACGGTAGAAACGTATGGAAAAACGATTTTGAAAATTCACTGGCGCTGATCCATAAGGCCATTCGCAAAATTGGCCAAGACAGAATTTTGATAGCACCGTCTTGTTCACTGCTTCATTCACCCTGCGACCTGGATTTTGAAACAGCGCTAAATCCCGAAATAAAACAGTGGCTTGCCTTTGCCAAACAAAAACTGGATGAAATTGTAACGCTGAAACAATTAGCAGTGGGAGACCAAAACGCAGCAGAGAAATTAGAAGAAAACAGATTGGCTAACACCAGGCGCAGTACCTCTGATTTGGTGCACAACAACAAGGTAAAAGAACGTGTGCTTGCTATCACAGACAAACACGCACAACGGGAAAGTGAATTTGCCATCCGAAAGAAAATACAACACCAAGCGTTGAATTTGCCTTTGTTTCCGACCACCACAATCGGTTCATTTCCCCAAACGGCAGAAGTACGCAGTTGGAGAGCAAAATTTAAAAAAGGAAAGTTAAGCCAACAACAATACGATGAGCTAATTGCCAGGGAAACAGAAGAGACTATTCGTTTTCAGGAACAAATAGGTATTGATGTTTTGGTACATGGAGAGTTTGAACGCAACGACATGGTGGAATATTTTGGCGAGCAACTCGAAGGATTTGCATTTACGAAATACGGATGGGTACAAAGCTACGGGAGCAGATGTGTAAAACCACCGATTATTTTTGGAGACGTTTCCCGTCCAGCACCTATGACAGTGAAATGGTCGTCATATGCACAAACACTAACCCAAAAATTAGTGAAGGGTATGTTGACAGGTCCCGTGACCATTCTTCAGTGGTCGTTTGTTAGAAATGACCAACCACGTTCTCAAACCTGCACACAGATAGCATTGGCTATACGCGATGAAGTATGCGACCTCGAAAAAGCAAACATCAAAGTAATTCAAATCGATGAACCTGCTATTCGTGAAGGATTGCCTTTGCGCAAAGCCGACTGGCAAGCCTATTTGCAATGGGCGGTACGTGCCTTCAGAATAGCTGCAAGTGCTGTGAATGATGCAACACAAATCCATACACACATGTGTTATTCAGAGTTTAATGACATCATTCAAAACATTGCAGACATGGATGCAGATGTTATTACTATTGAGTGTTCACGTTCGCAAATGGAATTGTTAGACGCCTTTGCTGATTTCAATTATCCGAACGAAATCGGCCCAGGGGTTTACGATATTCATTCCCCACGGGTGCCGTCTAAAGATGAAATGCTCAATCTTTTGGAAAAAGCACAAGCTGTAATTCCTGCCCATCAACTTTGGGTCAACCCTGATTGCGGACTGAAAACCCGCCATTGGGAAGAAACCAAAAAAGCCTTGATTGAAATGGTAAGTGCAGCAAGAGAAATACGACAAATGATAGAAAATCCAGTTGCTTCTTAAGAAGATATACAGCAGGTAGCCTTGCGGGGCTACTTGCATCTTAAAGATCAATTAAATAAGAAAGCATAGGGGTTAAACTTCTAGATTAGCATTTTTGGAGTAATTTTTTTTGCCCTCCAGCGTCTTGCTCCCTATCTGCCCAAATTTACACCAAAGAGATCAATCGGAGTTTTTTTAGTTATTGAGATCAAAAAACAAGAGCGTATACGGAAAAATGAGCGCAACTTTAATTCAGTCTGCCGGCAAGTTTGTGACTGCTGGGGATGAAGCAGTGATTTAGGGGCTCCTGTATTTTTGGTAACCATGAGTGCCCTCCTCTCTTTAACCCGGATTTTGCATTAGTTTTCGTGATGAGGGCAGTATTGCAATAAAATCAGGTTGTTTGGAGATTGAGGCATAGCGCTGCTATGCTGAAGTCGAAAGCAGCAACGTAGTGCCTAATTTTGAAGTAATTGCAATTGCTAATGCATAATGCGGGTTTAATCTTCTTGTCCCAAAACCGAACGAAATCGTCCACTTTTACTTGAAAAGTATTCCAAACAGGCGTCAAAACAAACGTTAGAAGGCGTTTTTGGTTTGGCATTATTTTAATACTACAAATAGGAATAAATTCTATTGAAATGAAGAAGTACCAATTAGGAGAATTTGAGGAAGTGGTCATGCTTACCGTTGGGGTCCTATTTGATGAGGCCTATGGGGTTTCCATCAAAAATGAAATAGAAAGCAGATTGAATCGCAGTGTGAGTGTAGGAGCCTTGCAGACCGCACTGAAAAGACTGGATGAGAAAGGATACCTGAAATCAAGGGAGGGAGAAAGTACCAAAGAACGAGCAGGTCGTCCTAAAAAATACTTTCGTATTACAGCCCTTGGCAAGGAAGCAATGCACTATACCAGACAAACTAGGGAAGAGCTTTGGAATTCTATTCCGGAGGTAGCCTGGAAACTCAAGCTTACCTAAGATATACGATGCAAAAGGAAATCAAGCCACCCCGGTTGTTTCTTCGATTTTTCCGCTGGTTTTGCACTAAAGAATTACTCGATTCTATAGAGGGTGATTTGCTGGAGCTATATCATGATCGTTTGGAAAAGGAGGGGAGATTTAAAGCTGATAGCAAGTTTATATGGGATGTCCTGCTCTTATTCAGGCCGGGAATTATAGGAATCAAAAACAGCGAATATAAAACTAATCACATCGATATGTTTCTCAATAATTTTAAAATCGCCAGAAGGACACTTTGGAAAAACAAGACATCTACCCTCATCAACATGCTTGGCTTATCCATCGGGATTACCTCTTGCTTATTGATTGCCATGTTTATCAATCATGAAATGAGCTATGATTCCTTTCAGCCCAATGCAAAAAGAATAGGTAGGGTAGTGATGGAATATTCCTTTTTGGGCTCAGATGAAAGTGAAAAGGGTACGTTCACCAGTACGAAGGTAGCCCAGGTTTTTTCCAGCACCTTTCCAGAAGTTGAGAAAGGAATCCGGATGAGTAAATCGGCTGCGATTTTGCAACTTCAGGGAAGCCCCGTTACAGAACCGGATTTTATGTATGCTGACTCCACCTTCTTTGATGCCTTTGCTTTCACTATGCTACAAGGAAATCCCAAAACAGCCCTGAATGGTCCCGATAAGGTAGTTTTGACAGAAAGCATGGCCAAAAAATATTTTGGGGATTCCAACCCTGTGGGACAAGGGCTTGAGATCGGTGAAAGTAAAACCATGTTTGAAGTAACCGGAGTAATGGAAGATTACCCCTATAACTCCCAGTTTCGATTTGATTTTTTGGCTTCATTTTCTTCTTTGGGACAGAATCAAAATAACACCTATTGGAATGCCAATTACACCACCTACTTGCTTCTTCAAGATCAAAGCTCTTTTGGGAGTCTGGCGGAAAAAATCCCCCCTTTTATGGAAAAGGAATCAGCGGATGTGGGAGCAAATATCAATTTTACCTTAGAGCCTTTTGATCGGGTGCATTTACATTCCCCATATTCAGATTTTGTGCCCAACACAAGCATAGAATACCTGTATATGTTAGCAGGAGTGGCATTTTTAATATTGGTCATTGTTTGTTTTACGTATATCAACCTGAGTACTGCCAAATCTGTGGAGCGTGCCAAGGAAGTAGGGATTCGAAAAGTTTCCGGAGCACAGCCTTCCCAGCTTTTTTGGCAGTTTATTGGGGAATCCTGCTTGCTTTCCGGATTGTCAGTACTGGTCAGCATAATATTGGTTTACCTATTTCTTCCCGGTTTTAATAATTTGATCAACCGTCAATTGCATTTGGAAGATTTGCTAACCCCTGTATTTATAGGCTTTGCACTAAGCCTTGTCCTGGTGATTAGTTTAACCGCAGGGGCTTATCCAGCCCTGATTCTGTCCAAATTTCAACCAATGAAGGTGCTGAAGGGAGTTTTTAAAAACACCGATTCAGCAAAATGGCTGCAGCAATCATTGACTGTCTTTCAATTTGGGATCTCTGTGTTTCTCATCATAGCCACATTGATTGTGCAAGGGCAGCTCAATTTTATCCATAGCAGGGATTTGGGATACGATAGGTCACACATCCTTTCTCTCCCAGTAGGCTGGGGTACCGGATTTCAGAAGGTCAATACACTCAAGAAGGAGCTGAAGTCCAATTCTCAGATACTGGAGGTTTCCAGAACTGGATCCAGTCCGGTGAGCATTTCCAGTGGTTACAGTATGAATTTGCCTACTAGACCGGAAAATGAGGTCATCGCTGTGAATGGTAATCCAGTAGATGAAAACTTTATTCAGGTCACAGGATTGGAACTTTTGGCGGGGTCTAATTTTACTGAGCAACAGGTAATGCAGACTGATTCAGAAGGTAATGATGAACTAGCGTTTCACTACATCATCACAGAAAGTGCTGCTGCTAAATTCGGCTGGAGCCCAGAAGAAGCCGTGGGAAAGGAAATGATCCTTAATGACCAGGGTCCTGTGGTGGGGGTGATTAAAGATTTCCATTTTCAGTCCCTACGAAATGACATCCAGCCTTTGGTTCTGTTTACCGCTTCCTGGGGTGGAAGATTGTTGGTGAAAATCAACGGGGAGAATATTCCGGAGACCCTGGATTTTATAGAGAAAACCTGGGACAAAGTATTGCCAGAAATGCCTTATTCCTACAAATTCCTGGATGAGGATTATACCAGAATGTATCAGTCGGAAATGCAGCTGGGGAAGATTATGAATCTTTTTTCCACCATTGCGATCATTCTGGCCTGTTTGGGCTTATTTGGATTATCTTCTTATTTGATCCAGCAGCGCTTGAAGGAGGTGAGTATCCGCAAAGTGTTAGGGGCTTCCACCTTCCAGATTTTGAATATTCTTTCAGGAAATTTCGTGCGGTTGGTTTTGCTGTCAATCCTGATTGCCTCTCCGATTGCCTACTGGGCTATGGGGCTATGGCTTAATGATTTTGTCTTTCATATCAGTACACCCTGGTGGGCTGTGGCTGTAGCCGCTGTGATAACTTTAGCCATAGGTCTCCTCACCTCAGGAATTCACGGTATAAAAGCCGCTCTGAGCAACCCGGTGAAGAACCTGAAAAGTGAGTAATTGAAAGCTAAGAAACACAAATGAGCATATTGGAGAGTAAAGATGAGCTGAATTTTGTGCTTTATAAATCTACTACTACCACGAGTTTAATGAAGGTGCTCGAAATGGCTTGGGCTCAACTAGATATAAATCATTCTGTATTTATATGGATGAATTGTACTAAATGAGGATTCAGACCTCATTGTTTGCTAAGGTGAAAACCCAATTTCCTTCTATTATAGCCTAGTTTTCCGATAAGTTTTCTTTGCTTGATGTATAAATCGTACCCATTGCGTATCCCATCCTTGATTTGCATACATCATTTGTGGTTTTGCAAACAGGATTGAGGGTTCTTTCGCTGAACTTTGTCCTAACATTAAAACAAAGATTTATGGATATCAAGAAAATAGCATTGGGAAGTCAGGGACTTCGTGTTCCGAAAATCGGACTGGGTTGTATGGGAATGACGGGTTTCGAAGAAGGCAATATGTATGGCAAAGCAGATGAGAAAGAAGCGATAGCTACCATTCACAGATCTTTTGAACTAGGAGGCAATTTCCTGGATACTGCAGATCTCTATGGACCGCTCAAAAATGAGCAGCTAATAGCTAAAGCGATCAAGGGAAACAGGGATAGATACGTCTTGGCTACCAAATTTGGCTGGGAGATAGACGATACAAACAAAGTGACCTGGGCGATCAACGGTACCAAGGAATATGTGAAAAAGGCGGTGGAGCGCTCCCTGAGCAACCTGGGTACCGATTACATTGACTTGTACTACCTGCACCGACTGGATAAAAATACCCCCATTGAGGAGACCATCGAGGCTATGGGCTTGCTGGTGAAAGAAGGAAAGGTGGGCTATTTGGGTCTCTCTGAGGTATCATCCGATACAGTCAGAAGAGCTCATGCAGTTCATCCCATCACCGCTGTACAGAGCGAATATTCTTTGTTTGAGCGTACAGTGGAGGAGCGAGGGGTGCTACAAACCTTGATGGACCTGGGGATAGGTTTTGTTGCCTACTCGCCTTTAGGCAGAGGCTTTTTGTCAGGGAATATTCGCAGCATATCTGATTTGCCTGTAGATGATTTCCGAAGGGCAATCCCACGCTTTCAGGAAGCGCATTTTCACAAGAATATTGAATTGGTCAAATTAATAGAGACCATGGCGGAAGAAAAAGGAATTACCTCCTCACAGCTGGCGTTAGCATGGATCATGAGCAAAGATATTTTACCAATTCCTGGAACTAAGCGTAGAAAATACCTGGAGCAGAATATAGCTTCGGTAGATGTCAAACTGAGTCAGACTGAGCTTACCCAGTTGGAAAGCATAGTCCCGCTGGGTACTGACACAGGCTTGCCCTATGATGAGTTTAGCATGGGACTAATTGATTAACTTGTGATGGCGGCTGCATTTCATCCTGCAGTCGTTTTCTTCGGATATTGCTTTAACAGTATAATCTAGACTATGAATACCATAAAATCAATATCAGAATTTCACCGCTTGCTGTCCTTGCCGGAGCCCAAGCATCCCATGGTGAGCATGATTAATTTAGCAGATAGTATCTTTTTAGAAGACGAGGTGTGGAAAGGATTTGTGAACAGATTTTACTGCGTTGCATTAAAAAGGGAAGCAAAAGGCAAAATAAAATATGGACAGCAACATTACGATTACGACAAAGGAGTCTTGAGTTTCACATCGCCCAATCAGGTTCAACAATTAGACCTTCAGACCATGGAGTGCGGCTCAGGATATCTATTGATTTTCCACCCGGATTTTTTGATGAAGCATCCGCTTGCCCAGAACATGAGCAGGTATGGATTTTTCTCTTATGCAACCAACGAAGCGCTTCATTTGTCGGCAGAGGAAGAAGAGGGCCTTATTTCGATTCTCAAGAAAATAGATAAGGAGTGCGCAACTATCGATAGGCATACGCAGGAAATTATTCTTTCCCAGATTGAATTGCTTTTGAATTATTCAAAACGATTTTACGAGCGGCAGTTCATCACCCGGCAAATAGGCAATCATCAGTTGCTAATCAACTTTGAACAGGTAGTTAACAAGTACTTTGAAAGGGAGCAAACAGGCTTGTTGACCGTTCACTATATAGCAAAGCAAATGAATCTGTCACCGAATTATCTGAGTGACCTGCTGCGTGTGCATACCGGTCAAAACACCCAGCAACACATTCATGAAAAATTAATTGAACGAGCGAAGGAACAACTTTCCACATCCAATTTGTCAATTAGTGAAATTGCTTATGCATTAGGTTTCGAGCATTCCCAGTCTTTTAGTACACTATTCAAAAAGAAAACCAAGATGTCACCCTTGGAATTCCGGAACTCATTTAATTGATTGGCTAATTTCCTAGTTTTAATCTGATTTTATAGGTTGCATGGAGATACCACGGCATTGCATTGTTGGCGCCGAAAGCTGAAAGGCTGACAGCATTTTTCCTGTTTGGGTTTTTAGAATTCCATGCTGCTTCCAATTCAAAGTGCAATCCGACCCGTTGGAATTTATTGGTGACATAAGTAGGGTAATCCGGTAAGGTTCCGTCGAAGTTGGGATTATAGAGAAAAGTTTCGCCTCCAAGCTGTAAGGATGGACCGGCCGCAATGGATAGATTAAAGCCAGATGGTTTTTGAATCAGATCATATTTCAACGAAGGAGTTATAAAAAGTCCAGAAGATTGCTCTTGGTTTTTTTGCCCTAATTCGAGCCTAGATTCCTTATAACTTCCAAGTGATTGGTAATAGGATAGGCCAGCATTGAATGACATCCTTTTTCCTAGCCTCCAGCTAAATTCATTGGAGACATTGATACCATATAAATGGTTCATTCCATCTATAGAGCTACCTACTCCAAGAGTGTAGGTTTTTTTTGGTTTTTCTTGTCCTTGGCTTATTAGCGGGAAGGTACTTAAGAAAAGCAGGGATAGTGAGAATAGAAATGCTTTCATAATAAGAGTTGTAGAAGTTAAAACACTCAAACCTACCAATGTAATCCAAGTGGGGAAATAGGGATTAGTTATTTTTAACTAAAGGATTGTTAATATGATATTCGTTTTTACCTTAATTATTGTGAATTGGTTAAAAATCGCTCTCTGTCTTGGGAATTGAAACCTGGTTGTTTGATTTACTACGAAATGATGCTGGGCAGAAACTTAGAAATTCAGGTGATGGGGTTATTTTGGTTTATAAATTATGCTATCTGAAAGTTTGGTGAACCCAGAGTTTGGTTACTTATCCTGCTTATTTACCGCGCCTGTAGGTTATGTCCAAATTCTCAGCTAATTGCCTAACCTCAGCATAGGTCACCCGTAGCAATTAGTTCAGTTAATCTCCTGTGGTACATTTGGTATCAAGGATGCAACCCAACTTATTGATCAGAGATAGCCGAATCCGAGACTGCTTTTCCTAAAAACATACCTCATTCCATACTTGAATTAATTCAATTACCATGTTTAAAAGTCCCTTTTCATATAGCATAGTGTGCAGCCTCATTCTATTTTCCTGTATAGATAACCCGGAAGGTCCTGCTATTTCTCCCTCAGTAGACCAGATTGAAATGGAAGCAGAAGGAGGCATTCAGCAGATTGATTTTTCTTCAGCTGAATGGAAAATTGAAAGAATTGAAAATGTAAAAAGTGATTCAAGGATCTTCGGGGATATTTATTCACCGGAAAATGTGCGGGTAAGTGAGAATGTTTTATTGGAGCTGGAAAGGGAAGGTAAGTTGGATGCGATCTGGCCGAATAAGGGTTTTTCAATAGTCCGATCTGGGCAGGATATGTTGGAAATTAACTTGCTGGAAAACAGCAGCGGAGAGGAATTTGGATTCAGAGTTATTCTAAGTTCAGAAAGTGGGGAAAGTACCATCACCGTATCGCAAAAAGCATCTCAGGGATATAAATTTAAGGAAATCACCTACTTTGTAGGTGATGGGGATGGTGATTCCCTTTATTGGAAAAGAGGGACTACCTTAAAACTCACGGTACCCAACAGCCAGGAAATTGAATTTACACCAATCGGGGGAATTGACCCTACCAGTAGTTACATTTTTACCAGTAAGTCACTAGATGCATTTGTATGGCTAAAATCAGATAGTGTAGAAGTAAAACTGCCTGCCCATTTTCAGGATGGTCAAATCTATTATGCTGAGGATATGGGGATTTACACCGAATACTTGCAATCTGAGCTATCCGAATTCACAAACCTGAAGGAGACGATTACCGCACCTGCGGGTTATTCAGAATTCAGGAGTGAATACGAGATGCGACGCAGAATATTGAGCTATGTGCTTGTCCTGACTAACAACAGAACCGGGGATGAAAAGGAAATAGAGGGGAAAATCACTTTGGTTGCTCCGACAGGTAATTATGAGGTGATTTCTGTGGAATAAATCATTCTTTGCATGAACTTGATTTATGTCTGAAATTAGTATGCTCCTAGAAGAAATGATAGAAAAGGAAAGCCTAAAGTCAATAAGGTATTAATTTTAGGCTAAACAGAATTAAAAATGGATTTTAAGCTCAGCCAATCAATTGAAATATTAGAAAGAACTCCTTATGTCATAGAATCATATTTATCTGCGCTATCAAATGATTGGATAAAAAATGATGAAGGCGAAGGCACTTGGAGTCCCTATGTAATTCTTGGACATTTGGTCTATGGAGAGAAAAAGGACTGGATGCTTCGGATCAAAACCATCATGGTTGACTCTGAGAGAAAGGCATTTGAACCTTTTGATAGGTTTGCCCAGCTGCAGGAAGATCAGAATAGACCGATAGGGCTGATGGTCCAGGAATTCAAGGAGTTGAGAAAGGAGAATCTTGAAGATCTGATTTCCTTAGAAATTCAGCAGCATCATTTAAGTCGTAAAGGTATTCATCCTGCATTTGGGGAAGTTACCCTTCAGCAACTTATTGCTACCTGGGCTGTGCACGATTTAGGCCACATAGCACAGATATCCAGGGTTATGGCCAAGCAATATTCAAAAGAAGTTGGCCCCTGGTTCGATTATCTGAGTATTCTGAAACAATAAAAAATAAACTACCCATTTCTAATGAGCCTAGAAGCGAGACTTAGAGGTAAAAAAGCTGTCATATTTGATATGGATGGTGTTATCATTGACACGGAAAAGATCTGGAAGAAGGCAGAAAAGGAAGTGTTTTCTGCTTTAGGTGTGAAGGTGACCAATGAAAATTCCAAGGTCACCGAAGCTATGACTACCCCTGAGGTAGCTCACCATTGGTTTGCCCAATTCCCCTGGAAAGGAAAAAGCTTACAAGAAGCTGAGCAACTGGTAATCCAACGGGTATCTGCGCTGATAGAAACTGAGGAATGCCTGATAGATGGGGTTAAGCGTTTCCTTGAAGGTTTAAGAAGTCAAAACTACAAAATTGGATTGGCCACTAACTCACCTCAAGAAATCATTCCCACTGTTTTGAGAAGGCTGGAAATCACCCATTTATTTGATGTTGTTTCTTCGGCTGAAATGGAAGAAAAGGGTAAACCCCACCCGGCAGTGTACCTTTCAACAGCACGCAAACTCAACGTATCGCCAAAGGACTGTTTGGTCATTGAAGATTCTTATTCAGGCATGATGGCGGCGAAAAATGCAGGGATGGAAGTTGCCGCATTTACTAATGGTAATCAGCATTTGAATTTTGAAATAGCTGATTGTCATATTCTTAACTATTGAAAGCTAAAGTGATATCCTTATGCTCTGAATTCCTCGCCAAGTTAGTCTCCGGTGCTTCGGGCAACCAGAAGCTTCCGGCATAAAGCCGCTTGCTGCGCTGTGCTTTTTATTCCTTTTCCTTCTGGTTTTACTCGCGCCGTGACTGGGTGTGCTTCATAATTCATTGTTCCACAAAAACGAAAAAGATTATGGAGACTACAGAAAGAAAAATTGATTTGTTTGAATTAGCTGAAATTAAGCTAAGCTACAGTGCAAATGTAAAAAACTCACTTCGTCCTAAGGTGAGTAGTTCCAGACAAGTATATGAGGTGTTTGCCCAAGCCTGGGATCAGGACAGGATTGAGTTTGTTGAAGACTTTAAAGTTATGCTCCTGTCTAGAGCAAAGCGGGTGCTGGGCATTGTGAACATCAGCTCAGGAGGAACCGCAGGCACTGTAGTGGATGTAAAACTGGTCTATGCAGCTGCGATTAAAGCTAATTCAAATTTGGTAATTTTAGCGCTTTGCCATCCGAGTGGGAATCTGCTGCCATCAGAACAGGACAAAAGATTGACTCAGCGAATCAAAAATGCAGGTGAAATCTTGGATATCCCGGTACTGGATCATTTGATAATGACCGCTGAGGGATATTATTCCTTTGCAGATGAAGGGGAGCTTTAGGGCTCTTCTTTTAAATTTTTTAAATACTTTCTAACTAACTAGGAGCTATGCGTTTAAAACTCTTTACGCTGGTGGTCATTGTGAAGAACACCCTGCATATAGACCATTCCTTTCTTCATTAACAGCATCAATAGAAAAAAATCAAAGAAATAATTTGAGAAACCGATTAGTTGCGTATATATTTGCAACCGATTGGTTTCCCAATAACATATTACGAGAAATGAGAAAATTGAAATTACAAGTCCAAATAACCATAGACGGGTTTATTTCGGGACCAAACGGAGAAATGGATTGGATGAAGTTTCCTTGGACAGAAGACATTTTAAGCTATGTACGAGAGATTACTGAACCTGTGGACACCATTGTTTTGGGTAGAAAATTGGCGGAAGGTTTCATTCCGCATTGGGCAAATGTTGCCAAAGACCCCAGCAATCCAGAATATGAAGGAGGTGTTAAATACGCTTCAACTCAAAAAATTGTCTTTACAAAAACACTCGGCGAATCTATTTGGGAAAATACCGGAATTGCAAAAGGTGACTTGGTTGAAGAAATCAATAGTTTAAAGAGTAAATCAGGCAAAGACATTATTCCTTATGGTGGTGGTGCTTTCGTTTCTGCGCTCATCAAAAATAAACTCATTGACGAGTTGCACTTGTTTGTAAATCCTGCCGCAATTGGAAAGGGAATGCCCATTTTTAAAGAACTGACTGAAATGCAGAAATTCAGGGTGATAGATGTTCGAAATTTTGAATGTGGTATTGTTACATTGGTTTATAAACCCATTTAATTATGCGTAGAGACATTTTTCAAGCCATTGCTGACCCGACAAGAAGGGCAATTATTACGCTGATTGCATTACAAGCAATGACACCTAATGCCATTGCCGAACATTTTGACACAACACGTCAAGCGGTCTCAAAACACTTACGCATTTTAACCGAGTGTGAATTAGTCAAGCAGGAGCAAAAGGGACGTGAAATATACTACGAACTTGAAATTGAAAAGATGAAGGAAATCGATAAATGGTTAGAACAGTTCAGAAAAATTTGGGAAAACCGTTTTGACCAACTTGACAATTTATTATCAACACTTAAAAACAAGAAAAATGAAAATTAATCTGTTATTTGACTTTACTGTCGACAAAAAAACGAGTACCGTTTTTGTAAACCGAGAATTTGATGCAGACCAATCAATGGTTTGGGATGCTTTTACAAAACAGGAAATCCTTGACCAATGGTGGGCACCACAACCTTGGAAATCAAGAACAAAGTATATGAACTTTGAAGAAGGTGGACGAAGATTTTACGCAATGGTCGGTCCTGAAGGCGAAGAACATTGGTCCATTCAAGACTTTACTTCAATTTCACCCAAGGAAAATTTCCAATTCAAGGACGCTTTTGCAGACACGGATGAAACCATTAAAGAACAAATGCCTTCTGCCAATTGGAACTTGGACTTTAGTGAAACTGATGGTATTACAACGGTAAAGATTTCTATTAAACACGCAAAACTTGAAGACCTTGAAATGCACATACAGATGGGCTTCAAAGAAGGGTTTACAGCGACATTAAACCATTTAGCGGAACTTTTAAAATCATAAAGACAATGAAAAAAGATAAAATCATTTTTTGGATTGCTACAATTATTATAGCACTTTGGGAAGCCGTTATGCCAATGAGTACTTGGATTTTTGCACCAGAGTATATGACAA
The DNA here is from genome assembly GCF_027594545.1 of Algoriphagus sp. TR-M9. Taxonomy (NCBI): domain Bacteria; kingdom Pseudomonadati; phylum Bacteroidota; class Cytophagia; order Cytophagales; family Cyclobacteriaceae; genus Algoriphagus; species Algoriphagus halophytocola. The sequence goes on from NZ_CP115160.1 coordinate 1,349,902, forward strand.
CCGGAACAAAGGCTTTGGGCTATCCCGATTATTTTGCATACGCTTTAGCGATAGCAAAAGTCCTAGGAGTTATTGCGATAGCGTCCCCAAAAACACCTGAAAATCTTAAAGAATGGGCATATTCAGGGCTTGCATTCACACTTATTTTTGCGTTCATAAGCCGCGCTTGTGTAGATAAAAACATCGCTTATATGATTATGCCTTTGGCTTTCTTGGGCATACTTGCGATATCCTACTTTTACAAAGACAAAATTCAAACAGTAAACTAAAAATTGAGATAAAATGGCAAAACAAATCTTTATCAATTTAGCTGTAAAAGACGTCAACAAATCAATGGACTTTTATACAGCATTGGGATTTACAAACAATCCCCAATTTTCAGACGACACCACAAAATGTATGGTTTGGAGCGATACCATTTTCGTAATGCTAATGGCACACGAAAAGTTTTCAACCTTTACCACCAAGCCTATTGCAGACACAAAAGCAAATATTGCAGGGCTTTATTCTTTATCTGCCGATAGTGTGGATGAAATGAACGAAATCTTGGAAAACGGACTATCGGCAGGCGGAAATGAACCAAACGAATTAAGGGATTATGGTTTTATGCAACAACGAACAATCGAAGATTTAGACGGACACACTTGGGAAATGTTCTATATGGATATGTCAAAAATGCCAACGTCATAAAAACTGCCCCCAACAACTAAACGCAAGTCGGCTTTAATCCCGCTCCGGTAGGGGCTTCACGGTTGACAGAGAAGCATTCCGGTTCTTTACAACACCAAGGACGAAGCCGCCCTGCGTTTATTAAAACCGTTTGGCAACATTAAGAATTTGAAAAAGACACTTATACTTTCGATATTACTATTTGGTAGCCTTAAATTTAAATGAAATTGAGAAATGAAAGATGAAATTGAAATCCAGATTGCCTACAGTGAAAATGAGTATTTAGAACTTATTTCAGTTTTTCAACAAGTTTTGGGATCAGATAAGAGTAAAATGGATTACCGTCATATAAATCATTTTTTAAAGGATGATAATTTCTATTTTATAGTTGCGAAAGCTAAAGGCAAAATAATTGGGGGACTTACCGTTTTCATTATTAACCAATATCTGGTGGATAAGCCTTATGCTTACCTTAAGGATTTGGCAGTTCTGGAGGAATATAGAGGTTTAGAAATTGATAGTAAATTAGTTCAGTTTGCCGTGGACGACTGGCTTTCCTATGATTTTAAAGATGTCATTGTACATGTAAATAAGGAAGATACCCATACTCTAGCTCTATATCGGGCTGTCTTACCCACTTCTGAAAAAGAGACCATTCAATTCACATTTGCATCCCGGCCAAAGAGTAGGGAAAAGGAGCCAAAGCAATAACCTCCTTTGAAACTGATCCCGAATAGAATAATGAAACCCACTTTCTGTTGTTATCTCAAAATGGCCACAGCGGAGTACGGATTATTTTGTCAATAGCCTTAAAAGCACCGCAGTTCCTCCAAATTCCTTTCATTTTCTTAAAAAGTATTCTGCAGGTGAGGACCGAGCGTTAAGAAACAGTCCGCCGCGGCGGACTGTTTTAGCGAAGAGCCTGTCCCGTATAGCGCAGCGTATCGGGAAGAAGGAGGGGGTCAGGCAAGGAAGCCAATTACAAATTGACAAGAATATTAGGGTGGAATTACAAATTCCACCCAGGGGACTTTGGCTATTTCCTTTTGGCTATTTGGTTTATATATCAGGTTTTCTACCCAAACTTCTAGGAATACTTTTAATGGCTGGATGTTTTGGATATTTGATAACATTTTTTGGTGGCTTCCTGTATTCAGATTTTAATGAAACAATGATATCCGATATTGTAGGATATCCTGCACCTCTTGGAGAAATTGGAATTTGTTTGTGGCTATTAGTAATGGGAACGAATTAACTGAACTTTAAAAAAAAACAGTGGGTACCATTGTAGGAAAAGTGAAGAAGAGATAGCCAGAGCTTTACAGGGCAATGGCCGTAAGGATTACCTTTTTGCCCTGCAGCAGGAGTTGGAAACTTATGATCATCTGCAAAACAAAATTAAACAGTGTGACATGGAAATTGCTAAGATGCTGGAACAGATCATCAATTCGGATGATAATAAGAGGCAGCATTACCTTGAGCCAAAGCCACACAAAAGAGTGAATAAAAATACGCTCAAAGACATCGATCTGAATCTGAGATCCTATCAGATGTTTGAAGGGACAGATCTGTTGGCAGTTGAGGGTATGAGTTATTCGACAGTATTGGCTCTGATGAGTGAAGTTGGGTTGGAAGGGATCAGAAAATTCAAAACCGCTAAGCATTTTGCCAGTTGGCTGCGTCTGGCTCCCAACAATAAAGTCAGCGGAGGCAAAGTTCTCTCAAGTAAAGTCCCAAAAAGAAGCAACCGTCTCAAAATTGCCCTCCGTAATGCAGCAAATGCCATCGGGAATCTGAAAGATTCCACTCCCTTGCAAGACTTTTTCCACCGTATTAACTTCCGCAAAGGAAGAGTTTCAGCCATCAGTGCAACAGCTAGAAAGTTGGCAGTTATTATCTGGGATATGGTGGTCAAGGGAGTACCCTACATCAATCCAGAAGGCTATCTCTTTTTAGATCAGAAAAGAAAGTTGGGATTAGTTAAAAGGATAAAGAAGCAAATCGATAAATTCGGTCTCACAAAAGACGACCTGGGCCTTAAAACCGCAGATTTTTAATGGTTATATGGTTCGTTAGGTAGAATATAAAAATAGAAAATCTCAATCAAATTATTATCAAAAAATGAAAAAATTCACCTTAATTCTATTGACTTTAATTACACTATCTTGCAGTGACGATGCTACCAATATCGAGCCTTCTACTATTTATGAAGGCAATTATGAAATCCGTTCAGAAGCCGATTTGATATCTTTCTCGGAATCAGGATATACAGAAATTAATGGCAACCTAGTTATTAACTACACCGAAGATATAGAAGACCTGAAAGGCTTAGAAGCATTAAAAAAAGTCAATGGTATTCTCATAAGATACAACGATGAGTTAAAATCACTTGAAGGTCTTGAAGACCTATCTGAAATTGAGTTTTTCACTCTTTCATATAATTTAAACCTTAATTCATTAAAAGGTCTTGATAATTTAACAAAAATAACATCAAGCATTATCATCGAGCAAAATGCAGATTTAAAAAATTTAAACGGCCTTGATCAACTAACAGAAGTAGGTGGCGATTTTTTTATTTCACATAATGACAGATTAGAAAATTTCAATGGTATAGAAAGTTTACAGAATGTCTCAAGGTTTTTAGTTTTAAATAATATCAGCTTGATAGACTTGACTGGACTTGAAAATATTGTTTCCACTAATCGACTTCAATTTGACTCAAACGACTTATTAAAAGATTATTGTGTTTTAAGTGATTTTTTAGAACAAAATCCAGACCCTGAATTATTTGGAGCAAGACAAAATGATTATAACCCAACAGTCGAGGATATTTTGAATGGAAACTGCTCTGAATAAAATACTATTGCCAACAACTAGGTTTCCGTCACGTGCGTAGCACGAACGATGAAACCGCTGTTGCACTGACTGTCCCGTATAGCGAAGCGAATCGGGAGCGGGAGTGAGGTAGAACACCCATCCGGCCTTAAATCCGGAAACCACTTTATTCTGAATCTGATAGTAAAATGATAGCAGAGCCGATCGCTCCCGAGAGCTAAGTGATTGGGGAGAGAGGTGAGGCAAGGAAGGCAATTAAAAATTGATAAGAATAGTAGGGTAGTACATGGCGTTAAGAAATGATTCATAAATCCTTTTAGTCTTGGGCCAGATTGTAGGGTCGGCAAACTTCACCCAGTTCCGACTAACGATGTGACTATACTCAGACGGGGACTTTTCTACAATACTGGTGCGGCCGTGGGCGAAATTAGTTCGTCAAAAACGATCCAATTAGAAAATCACCCTATTGAATGATTCACCTCATTGACGAGTCAGTTAGAAAAAAGCTCAATACCAAGTACCAGAACTTCTCTGGAGCCTAATGTTACCGTCCACATTCCCCAACCCATAGCATTGTGCACACAGCGTGTGCACAATTGGAAGTCCATATCACCTGTTCTGGCGTATTTCTTAAATAGAACTCCTAGAAATATGCTATTCCTCTTAAAAAGTGACAAAATGCCTTTTCTTAGGGCTGAACTTTTATATCTTTAATACTTAAATGATTTTCGGAATTTTTTCAATTTAAAGTGAGCTCAGTTTTTTGGCTTGCCGGAAATTCCGATCCAAATTCAGTAATCTTAAAAATTCCCATTTACCCAATGGCTAAAAAAGCAGCCCAAAAGAATCAAAAATCCATGGAGGAAACCCTCTGGGATTCAGCCAATAAATTAAGAGGAACGGTAGAGAGTTCCGAATACAAACACGTAGTACTGGGCCTGATATTTCTGAAGTTCGCTTCCGATAAGTTTGAAGAACGAAAGGCCGAACTGATCGCCGAGGGCAAGGAGAAATACCTGGAGATGAAGGAATTCTACAATATGAAGAACGTCTTCTTTCTGGCTCCTGAAAGTCGCTGGAACCATGTCATAGCCAATTCCAAGCAGGATGATATCGCGCTGATCGTGGATACTGCCCTGCACACCATAGAGAAAAACAACCCCTCGCTGAAAGGCGCTTTACCGGATAATTACTTTTCCCGACTGAATCTGGATCCCAGCAAACTTGCTGCGCTACTGGATACCATCAACAACATCGACACCGTAGGAGACGAAGAAGAGGATGTGGTGGGAAGGATTTACGAGTATTTCCTCGGTCGCTTTGCGGCAGCAGAAGGAAAAGGCGGGGGAGAATTCTATACGCCCAAGTGTATCGTAAATCTGATCGCCGAAATGCTGGAACCTTACAAGGGAAAGATCTACGATCCCGCTTGCGGTTCGGGTGGGATGTTTGTGCAGTCGGTGCAATTCGTCAAAAGCCATCAGGGCAATACCAAGGATATCTCCATCTACGGACAGGAATATACCGCAGTAACTTACAAACTGGCCAAGATGAACCTGGCCATCCGTGGCATCTCTGCCAATCTGGGCGATGTGCCTGCCAATACTTTTTTCAAAGACCAGCATCCTGATCTTAAGGCCGATTATATCATGGCCAATCCCCCCTTCAACCAAAGTCAGTGGCGGGAGAAAAGCGAACTGGAAGATGATTCTCGCTGGGCGGGATTCACCACGCCACCGGCAGGGAATGCCAACTATGCCTGGATTCTGCATATGCTAAGCAAGCTTTCCGAAAACGGAACGGCTGGCTTTGTACTTGCCAATGGCTCCATGAGTACCAATACCTCCGGAGAGGGAGATATCCGTCGGGAGTTGATCGAAAAGGATATTGTGGACTGTATGATTGCCTTGCCTGGACAGTTATTCTATACCACACAGATTCCGGTTTGTCTCTGGTTTGTAACTAAGAACAAGAATAGAAGACCCCATCCAGAAGATCCGGAAAAGGAATTCCGGGATAGAAGGGGAGAAACCCTCTTTATCGATGCCCGCCAACTCGGCAGCATGATCGACCGCACCCAAAAAGAACTCACCAAAGAAGACATTGCCTACATCGCAAATACCTATCACACTTGGCGCAACTCCCCGGAACCCGTCATTGCGAGTGACGAAGGAGCGAAGCAATCTCTAACCCGAGACGTCATTGCGATCCCGACGAGTCGGGAGAAGCAATCTCAGGATGTCAGCCTGAGCGGAGTCGAAGGCTACCAAGACATCCCCGGCTACTGCAAATCCGCCACCCTTGCCGAAATCGCCGCCAACGACTACGTCCTGACCCCCGGTCGCTATGTAGGCGTAGCCGATGAAGAAGACGACGGAATACACTTCGAGGATAAGATGACTGAACTCACTGCCACGCTGAAAGGACAACTGGAAAAAGCCAAAGCCCTGGATCAGGCTATTTTGGAGAATTTAAAGGTGCTGGGATATGAGTGAGTGGGAAGAAATAAGCTTAGGTAAATACTGTAAAGTACAAGGTGGATTTGCTTTTAAAAGTAAAGATTTTACCGAAAAAGGAATTCCTGTAGCTAAAATCAAGAATGTCAAAGAAAGGGACATTGATTTAACTGATTGTGGTTTTGTAGATGAAAATTTAGCAAACACTAATTCAGATTATTTTGTCAAAAATGGTGACGTCTTAATTTCTATGACGGGATCAGGAATGAATGCTCCAAATTCTATCGTAGGAAGAGTAGCAAGACATATAGGTTTAGATAATGCATTTTTAATTAATCAGAGGGTTGGTCGATTCCTTATTAAGGATAAAGATCGATTAGATAAGCATTTTCTTTTTCATTATTTAAGTCCTAGAGAACGCCAATGGGAATTGGTTTCAATTGCTACAGGAAGTGCGAATCAGGTAAATATAAGTGGGAAACAAATTGAATCTTTAAAAATCAATCTTCCCCCTCTCCCAGAACAAAAAGCTATAGCCCATATTTTAGGGACTTTGGATGATAAGATCGAGCTAAACCGTCAGATAAACCAAACGCTGGAAGCCATGGCGCAAGCCTTGTTTAAAAGCTGGTTTGTGGACTTCGATCCCGTGATGGATAACGCACTGGCAGCAGGAAACGAAATCCCCGATGAATTGCAGGCTATGGCTGAGAAGCGTCGTTCCGTCATTGCAAAAGGTAACGTCATTGCGAACTCCGACGAAGGAGGGGTGAAGCAATCTCATCAGCTCCTGGACACCAACCCCGAACTCGCTGCCCAATTCCCTTCTTCTTTTGTCTATAATGAGACACTGGGGAAATGGATTCCTGAAGGGTGGGAGGTGAAAAGAGCGGAAGATATTTCTAAAATTACAATTGGAAAAACACCGCCTAGAAAAGAGCAACATTGGTTTGAAGAAATTAAAACTGATTCCAATTTCATTTGGGTCTCCATTAAAAATATGGGGAATTCAGGAATGTATATTTCAGATAGTGATGAGTATTTAACAGCAGAGTCAGTTGAAAAATTTAATGTAAATAAAGTCCCAGCCGATACAGTGATTCTTAGCTTCAAAATGACTGTCGGAAGGGTTGCAATCACCACCAAAGAAATATGTACCAATGAAGCAATTGCTCATTTTTCAAAGCTCAAAGTCTCTCTCTTTTCAGGATATATTTACCAGTATTTGAAGATTTTTGATTACGATGGACTTGGGAGCACCTCTTCGATTGCTACAGCGGTTAATTCAAAACTCATCAAACAAATGCCTTTTCTTGTTCCAAAGAAAAAAGTATTAGATGAATTCAAAATTTCCGTTTCCAAACTAAATGAAAGAATACTTGCAACTCAAAATGAAATCGAAACCCTTACAAAACTTCGAGATAGGTTATTGCCGGAGTTGATTAGTGGGAGGGTGAGGGTGCCGGAGGGGTTGATTTTAAAATCTTGAGTACTACAAAATTTAAATAGGATCAATTTTTAACATAAACTTTTTATCAAATGCACATTGAAAAATTAGGAATAATCAACTACCGAAGCTGTCAAGACCTTGTGATAGATTTTGATTCCGCTGTTCCAAATGTATTTATAGGAATAAATGATTGTGGGAAATCCACAATTTTGAAAGCGTTAGAATTATTATTAGGAGAAAAACCCAAATACAATGCCATTGCAGAGGGTCAAAATCGAAATGATTTATCGAACACTCAAGTAAGTGAAGGATCATTCGAAAATATATTTAAGGCATTTGGCATTCCAATTCCTCCATTTGTTCCTGATACCACCTACATCATTGGGAAACTTTCATTTACAGAAAAGGAAGAAGAAAATTTTCAGTCTGCCAATCTAACCCCAGGGTTACAATGGTGTCTCGAAAATTCTGAAAAAGTCATTTATCTTTTTAAATCTTTCACAGGAAGTCAATCTAAGCTATTCCTGTTAACGAAGGAAGATAAAACTGGAAGTCAATTATGGTTGAAAAATCAAGCCGATCTAAATAAGATAATTACTTCTCTTAAAGTTTCGGCAGAAGATATTAAAAATGAAAATGGGAAAGGTCGGTATTCAAATTTCGAAAAGCTAAGGGCAGTATATTCTAAACTTGGTACCGAATTAACGTGGACTGAGCATAAACTTGGAAAAGATGATAAGGATATTCTCCCAGAGTTTAAATATTTTGACTGGAACTGTTCATTTGAGGATATAAACTCACTTGCTGATTCCATTATGAAGGAACACATAGAGGTTCATCTAACTCCTCTTAAAGAAAAAGCAAGAGCTGCTGCCGAATTGGCAGAGGCTGAAATCAATAAAAAATTTGGAGAATTAAGTGACACGATTCGATCTGTTGCTAAAGGAGTGCAGAATATAAATTCAAAAGTTCATTTTGATGTCAAAGAAAAGATTTCTGACATTATGGTTCAGAAATCGAGCAGTGATGGTCCCATCCATTTAGAGAATCAAGGAGAAGGGCTAAAAAGGCAAATTTGGTTTTCTTTAATTAAATCAAAAGCTGAAATTACCCCTGAGGAGGGAATTAACAAGTTTATTTGGGCCTTTGATGAACCCGAAACTCATCTCTATCCATCTGCCCAACGTGAGTTTTTTGATATTTTAGGTAAAATTTCGAAGGGTAATGTGCAAACCCTGATTTGCACACATTCCACAGTTTTTATTGATAAATCAAAAATGGATTCCATTCAAAGTGTAACCCAAAAAGAGGTTGGATACTCTGAAATAAGTAAGTGCGATGACGTTGATTCAGTTTATTCAAGCCTTGGAGTAAAAAACAGTGATTTCTTATTTTTTGATAAATTCTTAATTGTAGAAGGAGATACCGAACAGCATTTAATACCTCAAATGTTTGAGTTGTATACAGGAGAAACCTTTTTGGATAGAAATATTCAATTGATCAATATTCAAGGGAAAGACAAATGGACCCAAAACAAAGCAATTTTAGATGGGATTATGAGAGGATTTAAAAAGTCGGAAGATCAAATCATTTTTCTTTTTGATAATGATATGAAATTTGAGATTGGGGAATCAGTGATAACAGAAAACATGTTTTTTGTTGGTTCCCAGGATATTGAAGATTCCCTTGAGTCCTCATTTTGGGCTGAGGTTTTGAATGATAAATACCGAGATGAGCTTGAGTTCATAGAGCAAGAAATAGAAGACCTAAAAGCTGAAATTCCAAATAATCAACGAATTGCTTCCAATCGGAAGTTTTATAAAAAATTAGATTCACTTATAGTTAATAAGTGGAGAGAAGCAGGAAAGGATATTGACGAATTGGTAAGGATTCCTTCAAAAGGAAAAGAATCAGCAGATTTTCTAATGACTTGTATTACAAGTTCTGGGAGAATTCCAGATAAGATTAAAGAAGGATTTGATAAACTTATTGAGGCATAATTGAAAATCCCTGAATCCAACTTATCCCAATGACCGAACGCCAAAACATAGAATGGAAACAAAGCTGGCATGACGATTACCTAAAATGGGTATGCGGTTTTGCCAATGCCATCGGTGGTGTCATTTATATTGGGATGGATGATGATGGTCATGTAGTTGGGCTTTCAGGTTATCAGAAGCTCCTAGAAGATATCCCCAATAAGATCCGTAACTCCATGGGGATCATCTGTGACATCAACCTATTGGAAGAGAATTCCCTGAAATACATAGAAATCAAAGTCAATCCCTATTCTGTACCGGTGTCACTTCGCGGTAGATACTACTATCGTTCAGGCAGCACGAAGATGGAGCTGACCGGAGTAGAACTCAATGAGTTTTTGCTGAAAAAAGCAGGTAAGACTTGGGATGATGTGATTGAAGAGGGAGGCTCAATCGATGACATTGATGCACAAAGTATTGAGAAATTTGTTTTGGATAGTCAAGTAATGGGACGATTGCCGGATACTGAGAGATTGGGCACCTTTCAAATTCTGGAAAAACTCCAACTTGTCGAAAGCAATAAATTAAAACGGGCCGCCTTCGTGCTTTTTGGAAAGGATCCTTCAAGATTCTATCCTAACCTCGAAGTTAGAATTGGACGTTTTGGAGTCGATGCCGCTGACCTGCGCTTTCAGGAAGTGGTAGAGGGGAACTTGGTTAAGATCCTTGATCAAGTCCCAATTCAACTAAATAACAAATTTTTGGTTCGTCCTATTACATTTGAAGGAATGTATCGAATTGAAAAAGACAGCTACCCAAAAGCAGCAATCCGGGAAATGCTTCTCAATGCGTTAGTTCATAGAACCTATATGGGGGCACATGTGCAACTTAGGGTCTATGATGATAGGCTTACCATATGGAACGAAGGTACTCTTCCCCAAGGCCTAAGCTTAGATGACTTAAAAATAGAACATCAATCTCGCCCCCGTAATCCAAAAATTGCCAAGGTATGTTTTATGGCTGGCTATATCGACACTTGGGGCCGGGGCACCTTGAAAATTCTAGATGCTTGCAAAAAAGCAGGTCTTCCAGAACCAGACATTAAAGAAACCAATGGAGGTATGGCTTTCACACTTTACATGCGGAAAGATGAAATTACTTCGGGAGAGATTCGGAATGATTTCGGAATGATTTCGGAAAGAATCCGGAAAGAATTCGGTTCAATTACCCATCGAATGGAAAATGATTCTTTAGTAAATAAGGACTTTTTCCAAGGACATTTTAAATATTTCACCGATTACCTTGAGGAAAACTTCGGAATAAGTTCGGAAAAGCTTCGGAAAAGCTTCGGGATAAGCTCAACGGGCAAATTGCCAAATATTTCTTATACCTTATTTATTATTGCCCTTTACCCTGAAGTGACTGCAGTGCAAATAGGTAAGATGCTAGATGTATCAGATAGATCAGTGGAAAACTATTTCCAAAAATTAAAATCAGAAGGAATGATTGAAAGAGTGGGCGGAAAAAAAGAGGGAAGTTGGCAAATTAAGCGAAGTAGGAAGCAGAATTAATGGTAAATGGTTAATTATTAATGGTTAATGAGATGCGAGAGAATGTAGTAAAGGATAAAAGTTTTGGGTTTGCGGTTAGAGTGGTTAAGCTTTATCAGTTTTTGTGTGAGCAGAAAAAGGAGTATGTGCTTTCAAAACAACTGCTGAGAAGTGGAACTTCAGTTGGAGCAATGGTTCGGGAAGCCGAACATGCTGAAACAAAGAACGATTTCAAACATAAAATGGGCATCGCCCAAAAGGAAATAAACGAAAGCATTTACTGGCTTGAACTATTGCATAAAACAGATTATTTGACCTCAGACCAATTTGAAAGTATGAACGCAGATGCAGTCGAAATCATCAAAATAATCACAGCCATACTAAAATCTGCAAAAGCCAATTAACCCTTAAATAATTGTAAATGGTTAATTATTAATGAGGTGCAGCCATTAACCCTTAACCCTTAACCCTTAACCATTAAGCATTAACCCTTAAAAAATGAAATTCACTGAATCCCAACTTGAACAGGCCTTTATCTCGCTTTTGGAAGCGCAGGGTTATCCCCATGTGAAGGGAGAGGATATTCTAAGAGGGAAGGAAGAGGTGTTGATCACCAAAGATTTGCAGGGGTTTCTTCAGAAGAAGTATGCAGATCAGAAGATTACTCCAGTGGAGATCTTTGGAATAATCCGGGAATTGGAGAAGTTGCCTGCTTCGGATCTCTATGAGTCGAATAAGACCATTATGAACTGGGTGCGGGATGGCTTTCTACTGAAGCGGGACAACCACAAGCTTAAGGACATATTTATCTCCCTGATCGACTACGAGCATCCTGAGAATAATAGCTTCAAGATCGTAAATCAGCTGGAGATTCAGGGATTCGAAAAGCGTATCCCAGATGGCATTCTCTATGTAAATGGTTTGCCACTGGTGGTTTTTGAGTTCAAGTCCTCCATACGGGAGGAAGTGAGTTTGCATTCTGCCTATGTGCAGTTGACTACTCGATATAAGCGGGATATCCCGGATTTATTTAAGTACAATGCCTTTTGTGTCATCGGGGATGGGGTGAATACCAAGGCAGGAAGCTTCTTTGCTCCTTATGAGTTTTTCTATGCCTGGCGGAAGATCGCGGGTTTGGATCAGGAGATCGATCCCAAGACTGGCCTCTCCACCAAGGTGCATGGCATAGACTCCATTTACACGCTGATCCAGGGAATGCTGGACAAGCATAGACTCTGTGACATTATCCATAATTTTATTTACCTGCCAGATAGCTCCAAAAAGGATGAGAAGATTGTTTGCCGCTATCCACAGTACTATGCCGCGACCAAGCTGTTTGAAAATATCAAGCTGCATCAGCTTCCCCATGGAGATGGGAAGGGAGGAACTTACTTTGGGGCCACGGGTTGCGGGAAGAGTTTTACCATGCTCTATCTTACCCGCTTGCTCATGAAAAGTATGGACTTTGCCAGTCCGACCATTGTGTTAATTACAGACCGCACCGATCTGGATGATCAGTTGAGTACCCAGTTTACCAATGCCAAGGGTTTTATCGGGGATAATGTGATCAAGTCTGTGGGAAGTCGGGCAGAGCTGCGGGCGGAACTGAAAGGAAGAAACTCCGGCGGAGTCTTCCTAACTACCATTCATAAGTTTAATGAGGATACCGAACTGCTGACCGAGCGAAGCAATGTGATCTGTATTTCCGATGAGGCACACCGCAGCCAGACCAATCTGGATCAGAAAGTTCGGGTGACAGAAAAAGGAGTGAAGAAAAGTTTTGGCTTTGCAAAGCACCTCCATGATTCCCTTCCCAATGCCACCTATGTGGGCTTTACCGGGACACCAATTGATTCGACCATGGATGTGTTTGGGGAGATCGTGGATTCCTATACCATGACTGAGTCGGTGATGGATGAGATCACCGTGCGTATAGTCTATGAAGGAAGAGCAGCGAAGGTCTTATTGGAAAACCAAAAGCTTCAGGAAATCGAGAAGTATTATTCTAGGGTCGCAGAATCCGGTGCCAATGAATACCAGATCGACGAAAGCAAGCGGCAAATGGCACAAATGCGGACCATACTAGGTGATCCGGGGCGGATAGAAGCTATCGCAAAAGACTTTGTCAAACACTACGAAACCCGGATAGAAGAGGGAAGTACACTTTTGGGTAAAGCCATGTTTGTCTGTAGCACCCGGGAGATTGCTTACCAGCTCTATCAGGAAATCATTGGATTGCGACCTGCTTGGGCAGAAATACTTACCGCGGAGGAAGGAGTGGAGCTAACTGAAAAAGACCGGAAAGAACTCAAGCCTATGGCTCGGGTGAATATGGTAATGACCCGGACTAAAGATGATGAGAAGGATCTGAGGGATCTTTTAGGAACCCAGGATTACCGAAAGGAACTGGATCGGCAGTTTAAAAATGCCAAAAGTAATTTCAAGATCGCCATTGTGGTGGATATGTGGCTTACAGGTTTTGATGTGCCGTTTTTGGATACCATGTACATTGACAAACCACTTCAGGAACACAGTTTGATTCAGACGATTTCCCGGGTAAACCGGAAATTTGAAGGGAAGTCAAAAGGTTTGGTGGTGGATTACATCGGGATCAAGAAGCAGATGAATCTGGCACTGAAGCAGTATTCCACGATTGACAGCCAGAACTTTGAGGATATTGAGCAGTCCATCATTGTGGTGAAAGACCATGTGGATTTGTTGGAAGCCATCTTTCATTCCTTTGATTACAAGCAATACTTTACGGGTTCGCCCTTAGAGCAGCTGAATACCCTGAACAAAGCAGCCGAGTATGTTCAACTCACACAAAAGCTGGAGAAGCGCTTTATGAATCTGGTGAAGCGCATGAAGGCAGCTTATGATATCTGCTCTGGTTCGGCGGCATTTACCAATACTGAAAAGGACAAAATCCATTTCTTTATCGCAGTGCGATCCATCGTCTTCAAACTCACCAAGGGCGAAGCTCCGGATACCGATCAGATGAATGCCAAGGTGCGGGAAATGATACAGGAAGCCATCAAAAGTGAAGGAGTAGAGGAAATTTTTAAGCTGGGAGAAGACGAGCAGAAAGAAGTGGATATTTTCGAGGCAGACTACCTGGCCAAAATCGATAAGATCAAACTTCCCCATACCAAAATCAAATTGCTTCAAAAGCTATTGGCCAAAGCCATCGATGATTTCAAGCGGATCAATAAGGTAAAGGGCGTGGATTTCTCCAAAAAGATGCAGCATCTGGTGGAGAAATACAATGAGCGGAAGGAGGATGATGTCTTGCGTAGTGAGGTATTGGAAGACTTTACCAATGAGATTATCGACCTGTATTATGCGATGAAGAAGGAGAAAGATTCTTTTGCAGAGCTCGGTATTGACTTTGAGGAAAAGGCATTTTATGATATTCTCAAGGAACTGGCCAGAAAGTATGACTTTGTCTATCCCGAGGATAAGCTGGTTCATCTGGCCCAGCAGGTCAAAGATGTGGTGGATGATAAAGCTAAGTACACCGACTGGAGCAAGCGGGATGATATCAAGGCAGAGCTGAAGGTGGATTTGATAATCCTATTGGCTGAAAATGACTATCCGCCCGTTGATCGGGACGAAGTGTATAAGGAGATCTTTGAGCAGGCAGAGAATTTTAAGAAGTATAAAAGATAAGTGTTGTGATAGCTCTTTTAGAAGCTTTAAACGAGGTAAAAAATGAGTAGAATACCCAAATCCAATAATATCCCAGCAGATTATAGTGATTTACTGCAGCTTGCAGTTACTGAGATCAGAACAGCCAGGAAGGTTATCGCTAAGCAAATAAACAGTTCAACGAATTCTGTTTATTGGAATCTTGGCAAACTATTGTTTGAAAGACAAATAAAAGAAGGTTATGGAAGCGGAGTGGTAAAACAATTATCCGTGGATCTCAAACACGAGTTTCCTGATATGGGGTTGTCTCCACGCAACCTGTGGGACATGAAGCGTTTTTATGAGCGATATACTGAGGCAGATACAAAACTGCGACAGCTTGTCGCAGTTTTGCCTTGGGTGCATCATCTTTTACTTGTAAACAAAGTAAAAGATGATGTGGAGATTGCCCTGCAGGATATCAATAAACCCATAGGCGTAGCAGCATATCAACTGTTACTCCCAAAAGAGCAGCTGCAAACGCTGATTGTAGATGAAATAAACAATTCTGAAAAAGAGTAATCTTTGGTAACTGGTTTTCCTCCAAACTCCAAGGTAAGTGCTCTTCCCGCTCACTTATCTTCTATTTTTAGGAATAATACCCTAGGACTGAGCGTTTAGGATTAGTCCAGTAGGACCGAGGGTGAGGAAACAGTCCGGTGGACTGTTTTAGTGAAGAAGCCAGACTGCGGGAAGGCAAATCCCAACCAGCCCCGACTAACGATGTGATCAGACCTAGAAGGAGGTTGATCCGGCCTGACTTAGGTGAAAGTAATTAGATGCTATAGGCTGATTATATCTAATATTTTTACTCCAAAAATGTAAATGGTTTACATATTTGGAGTAAAAATAACCATATTCAGTATTTTTCGTTGTATTTTTGTATACTCTTTTACGAGTAAATAAATAGCGTTAGTCTTAAAAGCACCTAGATGATACTCAACTTTAGTGTCCAGAATTTTGGCCCGGTGAAAGAAAAGCAAATCCTGACTTTTGAAGCGGATAGCTCCTCTCATTTGGAAGATCAATATGTGATTACTACCCAAAGCGGCATCCGGGTTTTGAAGCTTGGTCTTATTTATGGAGCCAATGCTTCTGGGAAGACTACCATCCTTCGGGCGCTTGATTTTCTAAGAGATCTGGTCTTGGAACCGGAGGAAAAGAAAACAGCGCAACTTAAATTTTCTCCTTTTCTATTCGACCAGGAAACACCGCGTAACCCCTCAGTTCTTTCCATTGAATTCATAACAAAGGAGATCAAGTATGCCTATACAGTAGAATTCAATAAAAATGCAGTCTTAACCGAAGAGCTGACTTACTACAATCCGAACAAAGCCAATATTTTCCGACGTACTACGGATGTTGAAAACCAGTTTGCAGAAATCAAGTTTGGAAGTAAGATAACGGTAGATAAAGTGTATAAAAAGACACTGGAATCAAATACCCTGTGGAATAATACAGTTCTGGGAGGATACTTAAAGACGAATATTCAGATCAATGAATTGAGGAATGTGGCTGACTGGTTTGAGAAGCAACTCAAGCCCCTGGTATTGACTAGTACCGAGTTGGATACCTATATTATGGGTAAAATCAGTGATAAAGAAATCGGGAAGAGCGATATCACAAAAATCCTGCGGAGGGCTGACTTTAATATCTCTGATATTGTTATTGATGAGAAGGAGGAGGATATTCCTGATGGATTAATGGAGATTTTGAAAGAAAAGTTGAAAAACAAACAGGTGGATTTTAATGAATTGAAAAGCAGAGGGAAGGTGACTGCTCTAAATTTAGAATTTGAACATACAGTAGATGGTTCCAAGTATTCCTTACCGTTTTTGTCTGAATCTCAGGGAACTCAGCGGTATTTTGGGTTTGCAGGACTCTTGGCTTTGATGATCAAGGGCTCAGTTATTTTCCCGATTGACGAGCTGGAGACTTCCTTGCATCCTGATCTGTACAATCATTTTATCCTTTCATTCCTGATGAATACCAAGAACTCCCAGTTGATTGCCACTACTCACAACCGGGAGATTTTGGACAACAGGGATATTTATAGAAATGATGCGATCTGGTTTACCGATAAAAAGGAGAGTAGCGCTACTGAGCTCTATTCCCTGGCTGATTTTGATTCTTCTGTAATCAGAAATACAAGCAGTGTATATAATGCCTATAAAATAGGGAAGCTGGGAGGTGTGCCAAATACCGGAGACTTCTATATCGATCTGACTGATGAGAAATAGAAGGAATATTCCTCTCAGGGGGAAACCTAAGGTAGCTGTAGTGGTAGATGGAGAAACTGAAGCCTGGTATCTGACCATGCTCAATAGAAATGAGCCCAATGCCAAGTTTCAGATCAAACCTGAAATCCCTCAAATAAAGTCCCTGTCAGATCAATATGATAAGGTACAAAGTCTGGCTAAGGACTATGACACGGTAGTATGGATGATCGATATGGATGTGATCTTGAAAGAAACACGAGAGGCAAAAAAAGGTCAGCCTAGACCGCTCGATGAATTTTTGAAGTATAAGGGCTTTTTGGATTCAGTTACGAATGTCACTGTTATTATTAATCAACCATGCATGGAATTTTGGCTCTTGCTCCACTTTGAATTCACTCAGGCTCCTTTCGATGATTGTGCAAGAGCGGAGAAACGTCTGGTAAAACATTTGACAGATTATGCCAAAACACAGAAATATTACACCAGAGAGGGGGATGATATCTATCTGAAGTTAAAAGAGAAGCTCCCTACTGCTATAGGGCATTCCATAAAATTCAGTGAGTTTGATCCTGAGAATCCGGATAGAGGACATTCTGGTATGCATAAGTTTTTTGAGATTTTAGGATTGTCTTGACTTAAGCCACATAAGCATAAGCCTGGGAAATGATCGGTGTTAATCTTTGATCAGCACCTTATAAGAAAAGTTTTAATGTGATTTTTATTTTTGATTTCTGAATAAAATGTCCAGTTTTTTTTTAAAAAAACTGGACATTTTACTGCTTTTTACAACCTGGATACTTCATGAAAATCACTGATTACATAGCAGGTAACATCGATGGGCTCCCTAAAGGGTATGTGTCCACTTTGACTGATTTTATGGGGGAGGTGAAAAGAAAGGTGGCGGTGATCAAAGCACTAGATATCATGTTTTTTTAAGAATAATCAGCAAGCATGCCTTTAGGGGGAGAAAGTAAACCTTAATCTTTTGCTAACATATCAAGTTTTGACTTGCAAAAAGGGTGGAATTGCGACCCCTTTTGCAATTAATTACACAGAGAAAATACCCAATGAATCACCTCATTAAGAAGTGGCTTTATAAGGTGGGTAATTTTGTAAACAGACCAAAAAACACCACAATCCCTTCACATTTTCTCCCATTTCCCCAAAAAATACCCTGTACATGGTATGTTTTCCTATCAATTTATTCCTTTTCTTGCAGGTAGTCTTTAGTTTTTGAAAACAACCAACCTACTTCTTACTCTTTAGCCCATCTGGAGCAGAGCCGATCACCCTCTCTCTTTAGGAGAGGGCGGGGGGTGAGGTAGAACACCTATCCGGGCTTAAATCCGGAAACCATCAAACACCTTTAGATTCTGAAATCTTGATGATAGTACAAAATAAGCGCCTTCTCCTAAAGGAGAGGGAAGGGGGTGAGGTAGAAAAGCCAATTGCAAATTGATAAGAATATCAGGGTGGAATTACAAATCCCACCCTGATTTAACTTGGATTGACTACTCCCGGTGGGGGTTATAACAAAAGAACTGAAATTTATACACACATGAGCCAGAAAAGTCTCCAAAAGGAAAAAGCCCATTTGATGACCTTTAAAAATAAATGATACCAAAGGTATACATGTCCATCCTTTTTTGGGTGGATATGTATACTAAAGGTGCATAAATAAATGAGTTGTGCTTAATTTGATAGAACATTAAGAATAAAATGAATATAGAAGAAATATATAATGAAATTGATTTAAAGAAAGCTGAACTTGATCCTCAAATTGAAGACTTATCTAATAAAATAAACAGATTCACAAAATGGGCTTGGGCTTTTGTTATAATCGGTTTTGTTGTTGCTGGTTTTGGAATACTTTGCTATTTATTTCCTTGTATATCTGGACAACTAACACTAAATGAATTGGGAGATTATTTGTCTGGAAGTGTTGCTTCAGCTTGGTCTTTAGCTGGTTTATTTTTTATTTATGTTGCTTTTATAGGACAAAAGCAGCAATTAATTAATCAACAAATTGAAATATTATATAGTCAAGCCGAGATAAAAGCGACACGATTTGAACTAGAAGGGCAAAAAGAGCAATTAATTGAGCAAAACAAAACTCTTAGACAGCAACGCTTTGAAAATACTTTTTTTCAATTAATAAATAACCATAACTCAATAGTTGATTCTATTGATTTAAGAAGATGGAGTCAAAAAACTAATTCTTATAGTATTTCTTCGCAAGGTAGAGATTGCTTTGAGGTATTTTACAACAGAATTAAATCTGAATGCAAAGATGATTTTACAATAAAGAACACTCTCGATGCTTATATGGAATTTTATCATCAAAATCAGGCTGATTTAGGCCATTATTTTAGAAATATGTATCACATATTAAAATTAATAAAAGAGACTGATTTCATAACTAATAAAAAAAGGTATTCAAGTTTATTAAGAGCTCAGCTTTCAAGTTATGAACTAGTTCTTCTTTTTTATAACGCACTTGGAGTTTATGGCGTTGAGAAATTTAAACCTCTGATTGAAGAATATTCGTTTTTAAAAAATTTAGATTGGAGTTTGATTTTCGACTCAACTCACATTGACGAATATGATAAGGAAAAAGCATTCTAAATAAAAACTAAGCACAATCGAGTAGACGGCTTCGCTAACCATTAAGCTAGCGAGGTGCGCCTCTCACACCACCGTACGTACGGTGGTTCACAGGATTGTAGGTTGCGCCCGCCCGGATGACCCAGTCGGACGGGATTTGAGGAAATAAAAAATCGAGCATCCTAAATTGTCTTCCGGAGGTCGTACTGGCAAAAATGCGAGATTCGATGTGACCATTAAAAAAAATAAACACATCAAAGCATCGATTCGTAGCCTTTTCTTCTTAGGCGGGACAAAAGTAATTGTAGTGATCAGAATCTGACTTTAGGCTACTGCCCAGGTCTTGAACAGGATCATATGACTCACTTTCTATTTTTGTCTGAAAAGTATGCCGTGGGACGCAGATAATTCTGAAGATAGACCGAAAAACACCGCAATTTCCTCACTTTTCCTCCCATTATCTTAAATAATACCCTGTATAGGGTATGTGCTGGTATCATTTTATTCCTTTTCTTGCGTACAGCCTTTTAATTATTGAGAACAACCAACCCACTTCTTACCCTTTATTCCATCTGGAGCAGAGCCAAGCGCCTCCTTTTTAAGTAGGGAGGATGGGAGGAGGTAGGAAAGCCTATTGCAAATTGTCAAGAATATTCGGGTGGAATTACAAATTCAACCCAGTGCGAGGAGCTATATGACTACACCGAGCGGGGGTAGGACAGGATGTCAAGAAATCTTCCAGAGGAGCAATGGTGCGATTCCCTTACTTGACCCGATTAGCCACAATTAAAATAAAAGATGGGAATATCATTAAAAACACATAAAATTCTGTGGGCCAAGTCAGGGAGCAAATGTGCTTTTCCAGAATGTAAGAAAGATTTGGTGGTGGATGAAAGTGAAACTGATGACCCTTCGGTAATTGGAGAAGAAGCTCATATCATAGGTAGGAAAAATGATGGCCCCAGAGGGAAATCTGAACTTCCGATTGAAGAAAGAGATAGGTATGATAACCTTATTCTATTGTGCAGCATTCATCATAAACTAATTGACGATCAAGAAAGGAAATATACGGTTCAGCTCCTGCACCAGTATAAAATAGAACACGAGAATTGGGTCAAAGAAAACCTTAGAATTGACAAAGCAAAGGAACGAGTAGATATAATATACGCAGGCTACATTGATAAATTCATAGAGCTTGCAGAGGTAGATAATTGGAAGGGTTGGAGCTCGTTCGTGTTTGGTGGCGGACAACCGCATATATATCATCGTAACATACGAAAGCTACGAGAGCTTATAGAATTTACTTTATCAAGGGTTTGGCCAGGAAGGTATCCTGATTTAGAAAAAGCATTCCATAACTTTAAAAATGTTTCAAATGATTTTTTAACCGTTTTTGAAAAGCATGCTCAATTTCAAACGGTATCTGATGATGAATTAACTGTGGAGGAAAAGGACGAACAAATGATTTGGACAGAAAAATTTTATAGAATCAGGGAATATGATGAAGAAAGATACCATAGTCTTTTAAGAAAGTTCGAATACCATTGCTTGCTTGTGGAAGATTTAGCGTTGGAGATGACAAGAGCTGCAAACTATCTATTTGATATGGTTAGGTTGTATTTCTTTCCAACATACCGAATTGAAGAAGGTATTTTGTTAATTGAAATTGGCCCGTTTATGGATATGTCATGGAAAACAATTAGAAACGAATATAAACCTGATGAAAGAGAGTCCCTATACCCAGGGCTAAGACAGTTTATGGAAATCCGAGAGAGTAGAAATTATTTTCGAGGTAAAGGAATAGATGAAGATTATTTCCCAAAATATTATTAAAAATGGCTAAAGAGTAGTGGATCCTAGATAAACAATTTATTGGCTATGATGGAACTTTTAGAAGACCAAAAGATGCTTGAATACAAAATAAAGATTGAAGCCTTTAATCCTGAAATTTATCGAAAGCTTTTAGACGAACTGACGTTAGAGAAAAGCTGCAACCCTTAAACCACAATCACAACACTTGAATTTACTATGGCACCCACGACAATACAGAATGGCGAAATTAGACACGTCACAAGAAATCCAGATGTAATTGTGAAAGTAGCTGGGCCGTTTAGTGGCGAGACCTTTGAAGAAACTGGAAACACTACAAAACTTGACCTATATATTCTGACAAATGAATTTCTTAAGTATCATTATGTAGTTATACTCGGCTTGGTAGACAGTTATACGGCACCTGGGAACAAGTTTTATATTGCAAAACTTATCACACATAGTTCTAGATACGACAATCTTGAAATAAATAAAGATCTTTATGATAAATCTTCCACATCTATTAGTTTAACTAACAGCTATATCACTAGAGATAAATTTTTAATTCCAGAAGCTGAAGTTCGAACTAATAAAATTTATGGCAAGTTCCACTTAGATATACTTAATGAAGCTTCAGAGTATTAATGCCTTAAGTTAGAAAATAGCTTCTATTTACTGGAAACGCAAGAACAATGAAAGTACTGGGGAGTTTTTAAATATTGAAATTCTCTACATGTGTTAAAACTCCTTTTTACCAGAGCTATTGACTTCAATTCCAGTTTGTGTTATGAAGGTTTGCCCATTAGCAGGGGCATATAGTTCTGCTGATCGAGAAATAAACACCGCAATCCCTTCATATTTCCTTCCATTTTCATGAAACATAACCTGTATAGGAGGGGCGAGCGTTAAAAATCTCTTCGGTGAAGAGATTTAGCGGAGGAGCCAGGCTGTGCGCTGGGATGGTATCATTTTATTCCTTTTCTTGCGTACAGCCTTTTAGTTTTTGAAAACGACCAACCTACTTCTTACCCTTCACGCCCATCTGGAGCAGAGCCATGCTCTCTCTCCTAAAGGAGAGGACTGGGGTGAGGTAGGTAGACTACACCAACTTTTATCACTAATCCGGCCTTAAATCCGGCTCCCAATAACAAATTGTTGATATTTAGGGGGAGGAATTACAAATCCCGCCCAGTCAACACGAGGTATTGACTACGGCCAGAGGGAACTGTAACGAAAACGAATTGAATTGGAGGCCGTATCAACCAAAGTATCCGGTATATTTGCATAAATGAAAAAGTTGTACATAATTTCAGGGTGTAACGGAGCGGGTAAAACTACTGCTTCCTATACAATTTTGCCTGAAATCCTTGATTGCAAGGAGTTTGTGAATGCAGACGAGATTGCGAAGGGATTGTCTCCATTCCGTCCCGAAAAAGCAGGCATTGAAGCAGGTAGATTGATGTTGAAAAGAATTAAATCACTGCTTGATTCCGGTGTAAATTTTGCATTTGAAACAACACTATCTACAAAGAGTTATGTCAAATTCATTGAAAAAGCAAAGGAGGAGAATTATCAGGTGACTTGCTTGTTTTTCTGGCTTCATTCTGTAGAATTAGCGATTTCAAGAGTGGCAACCAGGGTGCAGGAAGGTGGGCATAACATTCCCGAAGATGTAATTAGGAGGAGGTATGAGAATGGTCTTAGAAATTTCTTCAATCTATTTCTTCCAAGGGCGGACAATTGGCTGTTTGTAAATAATTCCGGAGACACGTATGAAATTATTGCAGAAGGCACAATGGATGAAATTACTGTAAATAATACGCAACAGTGGAAGGAACTAAAAGAAAAATATTATGGGAACTAAAGAGCAGTTAAAAGAAGAACGGGACAGAATAGTCAAAGGACTTGAAGAGACCTATAAAAAGCTTGTCGAATATAAGAAGCAGAAGAAAAGTCCAATGATTGTGGTAAGAAACGGTAAAATTGAGGCAGTTGACCCGCATGAAATATTGCCTACAACACTCTATAAACGAAGTGCAGGCTGAAAAGCAACACAATTAGGCATTATTATTCTTTTGTATCATACAGGTTTAAGAGCTTTATAATGAGGGGTTTAAAGGGTTCTTGGTCAAGCGCCCCGTTTTATTTTTTTTACTGGGTTGATGATTTGGCAATGAAATTATTGCTAACTAATTTGACAATGGATTATTTGTCAAAACAAGATGAGTTCCCGGTTCAGCTTCCGAGGCATAGCCTTTCCTGAGAATCGGAATAGCGCATCTGATCGATGGTTTTGGTTTTTTAGCTATAATCCTATGACTGGAAAAACTGAATCACTGAGCCAGATAAAACAAATGACACTACTTCCCAGATAGGAAAGGGAAGCCAAACCTATCGCCCACCTTGAACCTCCGAACCAGGATACTGTGACTCACGTTCTGTTTTCGTTTGTAAATTGGCACAGAGTGCTGCAGATAGTTCTGTGAACAGACCAAAAAACACTGCAATTCCTTCACATTTCCTTGAAAAATACCCTGTACTGAAATAGCCCCAAAAAGTTAGACACTATTTGAAGGCAATTTTATGAAAGGTAAAAAGAAGTATTCTGTCCTCTTTAGGAAAGAGGCAGTTGATCAAGTGATCCACGATAAGCGATCAGTATTTAAAGTAGGTCAGGATTTAGGAGTTGATAAATCTCTTATTCGTAAATGGGTTCTCTTGTATCAAAAACACGGAATTATGGGCCTTATGCCTATTTCAAATAGAGAATATCCTCCTGCATTCAAGGTCAAGGCTATTGAGACCATGCGAAAGAAGTCGTTATCTTTATTGGAGACCTGTATTCAGTTTAATATTCGAAGTCCTGGTTCCTTGGTCAAATGGATAGCTCTTTATGATGAAAAAGGCTCTGAAGGTTTAGCAAGGAAACAAAGTGAACCAAAATTTCCCATGGCCAAAAGAATCAAAAAGCCCAAAACCAAGGAAGAAGAGCTCCTGAAGGAATTAGCTTCCCTGAGAGCTGAAAATGCATATTTAAAAAAGCTCCATGCCTTAATTCAAGCCGACAAAGAGAAAGAAGAAAAGCGGAAGTCATCCAGGAATTAAGGCAGTCTCATGCATTATCAGATCTGTTAGTGCATGCTGGGATGGCCAGAAGTACCTTTTATTATCACATAAAACAATCCAGAAAGCCGGATAAATATCTGGAAGCCAAAAAGGCTATTTCCAGGATCTATAAGGAACATAAAGGGCGAATGGGCTACAGGCGCATCAAATTTCAACTTAGAAACGAAGGCATGATTCTCAACCATAAAACAGTTTTGAGATTGATGCAGGAATTGGGAATCCAGAGTTTGATTCGGACAAAAAAATACAAATCCTATAAGGGGGAAATGGGTAAAGTCGCTCCAAATCTTTTAGAACGCAACTTTAAAGCTTCTATGCCAAATGAAAAATGGGCTACCGATATTACGGAGTTTAAAGTCACTGACAAGAAACTCTACTTGTCTCCGATCATTGATATGTTCAATGGAGAGATCATCAGTTATACCATGTCAGAAAATGCCAAATTAAAGCCTGTAATTGATATGTTAGAGCAAGTGGAACGCCCTATTGCGAAGGAAAAACCGGTAATTATGCAATCAGACCAAGGATGGCACTACCAAATGAAATTGTATCAGGATACATTACACAAAAAGAACATTGTCCCAAGTATGTCCCGAAAAGGAAATTGCTTGGACAATGCGATAATAGAAAATTTCTTTGGAACCCTTAAATGTGAATTGTTCTATCTAAAAAAGTACAATTCAATCAATGAGCTGAAAAAAGAAATCAAAGAATACATCCATTATTATAATCACAAAAGAATCCGATTAAACCTGAATGGAATGAGTCCAGTGAGTTATCGAATCCATTCACTAAATTCAACATAACAAGAAAAAAATGTCCAAAAATCTGGGGCTAGTCTAGTACAGGGTATTTTTTTTGCATTTAAAATTCCTTTTCTTGCATAAGCCTTTTAGTTTTTGAAAACAACCAACCTACTTCTTACTCTTGTCCCCCATCTGGAGCAGAGCCAAGCGCCTTCTCCTAGAGTGCCTGTCCCGATGAGCAGCGCGATATCGGGAAGCCAGCATGCAGGGAGGGTGGCCTTGGGCCAGCTTGTAGGAGGACTGAGCGTTGAGGATTAGTCCGGTGGGCTAATATAGCGAAAGGCCAGCTTGTAGGGCAGGCAAATTCTACCCAGTCAACACGAGCGATTTGACTACATCGAGTGGGGAAAACCAAAAGAAAAGCTAACTTTGTTGGATAAAATATGGGGGAAAAAGCAAGACAATATAAACCATCTACGGTAAGGCGGTTAGATACTCTATCTAGGAACGAATGTGCTGATCCAGATTGTGATAGAAAGCTCATTGCTAGGGATGGTGAAACTATTGTTAGTAAAATCTGTCATATTGAAGCAGCAAGTGAAAAAGGCCCTAGGTTTAATCCAAAAATGGATGATGAGGATAGAAGACATTTTAACAACTTAATTCTCTTATGTGATGAATGCCACAGCATAATTGACAACCTTGAAAATGAAGGAAAGTATCCAGTTGAATTATTGCAGTCATGGAAAAAGACACATGAAACAACTTCACAGCAAAGCATTCTAATTCGTAAGCCTAGACTAATTAATCAAGCAATAAATGGCATTGCTGAGCTTGATATTCAAGAATCAGATGAGGAATTAGATAGCTTAACGCAATACAGTATTTCTGATAAAATCTCGTATAATTCCGTTAAAAGGAACAAGTCTTTAATTGAGGAATATGGGAAATATTACACAAAAGTCAATATACTCTATAGCGAATTAGAAAAGCAAGGTTCCTTCAAGAAGGAAAAACTTCTAAGAAATATAAAACAGCTATATATTAGAGCAAAAGGCAAATACGTTCTAGATGGTGAGGATAAATTGAAGAGTATTCAGAAAAATGCTGATAATATTATTGAAGACATTGAAAAT
This sequence comes from Algoriphagus sp. TR-M9, assembly GCF_027594545.1. NCBI lineage: Bacteria > Pseudomonadati > Bacteroidota > Cytophagia > Cytophagales > Cyclobacteriaceae > Algoriphagus > Algoriphagus halophytocola. The sequence continues at coordinate 1,376,168 of NZ_CP115160.1, forward strand.
AGTATTTTGGAAAATATTGATGTCAGCAGTTCAGAAAAAGATGATATTGCTTTCGCTGTACCTATAATAATGGTTGATGCTTTTATGAGATGTAAAATACTTGAGAAACCAGATACAAAATGATCATTGGAAAAGATATTAGCCCTCAAAATAATGTGTATCATATTGGAGCCAAAATCATTCAAGTGTTAAAAGGCTATGATAGCGATTCCATTGACTTTTTTGAAGTCTATAGTGATTTAAATAAATGTGAAAAAGTATCATTTAACTTATTTTCACTAGCATTGGATTGGCTTTATCTACTTGGTGTAATTGACAATAACGAAGGACAGTTGAAAAGATGTTTTTAAAAGCACTTAAAATAGAAAATGGCGATTCATTAATTAGAGAAATCCCCTTTCATCCAGGGATTAATTTGATTGTTGATGAAACCAACACTTCGGACAGGAAAGAGTCTGGAAATAACGTCGGGAAAACTACTGTCCTTCGACTTATTGATTTTTGCTTGGCTGGAAAAGGGGAAAATATATACAAGGATCCAGAATTTAAAGATAAGTCTAATAATCAAATAGTAGAGGGTTTTCTAAAGAACAACAATATTATAATTACCCTAATTCTTAAGGAGGATTTGGAAATTACACTGTCAAAAGAGATTACGATTAGAAGAAATTTTCTACCAAGAAAGCAAAAGATTCAGGAGATTAATGGTGACGAGTACAATAATGATGAATTCCCCAAAAAGTTAAAGGAGCTCATATTTAACTCATCAAGTTCAAAGCCAACTTTCCGCCAAATAATATCTAAAAATATTAGAGACGAAAAAAATAGATTACAAAATACAGTAAAAGTGCTTCATCCAACTACTACAATGGAAGAATATGAAGCATTGTATCTGTTTTGGTTGGGAATCCCTGCAGACAATTCTGCTAGAAAGCAAAAAATCTTATCACAGATAAAGATTGAAGAAAATCTTCAAAAACGATTAAGAAAAGAAAGTAATTATTCCCGAATTGAACAGGCACTAATAATTATCAATAGAAATATATCAGAACTTGAAGAGAAGAGGAAAAGCTTCAATCTTAATGAAAACTATGAAAATGACCTTAATGAGCTTAACTTTTCAAAAAGGGAAATAAACAAACTCTCTACACACATAAGTCAACTTCAATTACGAAGGGAGCTAATTTTGGAAAGTAAGTCTGAACTAGAAAATGAAATTGTTGAGGTAAATACCGATCAAATTAAATTGCTCTACAATGAAGCTAAAGCTCTAATTCCTAATCTGCAAAAGTCATTTGAGGATACTCTTACTTTTCACAATCAAATGATTCAGCAAAAGCTAGATTTTATACTTAAAGAACTTCCAGCGCTTGACGAAGATATTAAAGAATTAAAGCGACTTTTATATACATTTAGAGAAATTGAAAAATCATATACAGTTAAGCTTAAAAAAGCTGGTGCCCTAGACGAACTTCAAAAAATAATTGAAGAACTAAATCTCTCCTATGAACAAAGAGGGAATCTGGAGGAACAGAAAAGAATGTGGGACACTACAATTTTCACTCAGAGAGAGCTTTCAGATGAACTTGATTCTATTAATAAGGGTATAGATTCTAAAGATGATCTAATCAAAGAACGGATTACTGTTTTCAATAAATATTTCTCAGCAATCTCTTCTAGGCTTTATAATGAACAGTTTATTTTAAGCCCTGATAAAAATGACAGGGGATATGAACTTAATATATCATCAATAAGTGGCAATCTTGGCACAGGTAAGAAGAAGGGACAAATTGCAGCATTTGATTTAGCATATATTCTTTTTGCTCAGGAAATGGAAATAGACCACTTACATTTTATCATGCATGATCAGATCGAAAATGTTCATGATAATCAAATAACGAGCCTGTTAACCGAAATAATAAGTGGAATCAATTGTCAGTACATTTTGCCTGTACTTCAAGATAAATTACCAGCTGATATTGATATAGACCAATACAAGATTCTTTCGTTATCACAATCAGATAAGCTATTTAAGATATAACGGTACACAAGTTGATGTATGAAATCATAGCCACACAAGGCATGCATTCAGATCAAAACTACAATTCATTCATTTAATTTAACACCGTGTGTGATTTGAACTAACCTTAAAAGTAGGCCGAATGCTCTGAAATGGATGTAGGACTATTGAGAAATCGATAGATGCGCTCTTGGGTGGTCCCGAAACTTCGGGAGAGCAGCTATCAAACCACCTTACGCCAATTTTATTGAAACACTTATGTGGTGATCGGTTTAGAAAAATGAAAACATCGATTCCTGCACGAGAATATTTATGGAACTGATTCGCCACCATCCGCCCCAAATTCCATAAACTCCATGGATATTGGATATTCCGGAGCATGCTGACCCCTCTAATCTGGAATGTTATTGAGTAGTGAAAGTGCCTTTACAGGCTGGATTCGACTGACATTCTGGCACATGTTGACTCCTCTAAGATAGATTTTCGGTGATAATCCGGAGCATTACCTGTCCCGAGTATCGGGATTGACCCCTCTGATCGATCGTTTTGTTTTTCATAGTAGACATTTTCGATAACAGCTAACTATTAATTACCTAGCTGAAAAACCTAAATCACTGAGCCAGATAAAACAAATGACACTACTTCCCAGATAGGAAAGGGAAGCCAAACCTATCGCCCACCTTGAACCTCCGAACCAGGATACTGTGACTCACGTTCTGTTTTCGTTTGTAAATTGGCACAGAGTGCTGCAGATAATTCCGCGGACAGACCTAAAAACACCACAATTCCTTCACTTTTCCTCCCATTTCCCCAAAAAATACCCTGTATTGAAATAGCCCCAAAAAGTTAGACACTATTTGAAGGCAATTTTATGAAAGGTAAAAAGAAGTATTCTGTCCTCTTTAGGAAAGAGGCAGTTGATCAAGTGATCCACGATAAGCGATCAGTATTTAAAGTAGGTCAGGATTTAGGAGTTGATAAATCTCTTATTCGTAAATGGGTTCTCTTGTATCAAAAACACGGAATTATGGGCCTTATGCCTATTTCAAATAGAGAATATCCTCCTGCATTCAAGGTCAAGGCTATTGAGACCATGCGAAAGAAGTCGTTATCTTTATTGGAGACCTGTATTCAGTTTAATATTCGAAGTCCTGGTTCCTTGGTCAAATGGATAGCTCTTTATGATGAAAAAGGCTCTGAAGGTTTAGCAAGGAAACAAAGTGAACCAAAATTTCCCATGGCCAAAAGAATCAAAAAGCCCAAAACCAAGGAAGAAGAGCTCCTGAAGGAATTAGCTTCCCTGAGAGCTGAAAATGCATATTTAAAAAAGCTCCATGCCTTAATTCAAGCCGACAAAGAGAAAGAAGAAAAGCGGAAGTCATCCAGGAATTAAGGCAGTCTCATGCATTATCAGATCTGTTAGTGCATGCTGGGATGGCCAGAAGTACCTTTTATTATCACATAAAACAATCCAGAAAGCCGGATAAATATCTGGAAGCCAAAAAGGCTATTTCCAGGATCTATAAGGAACATAAAGGGCGAATGGGCTACAGGCGCATCAAATTTCAACTTAGAAACGAAGGCATGATTCTCAACCATAAAACAGTTTTGAGATTGATGCAGGAATTGGGAATCCAGAGTTTGATTCGGACAAAAAAATACAAATCCTATAAGGGGGAAATGGGTAAAGTCGCTCCAAATCTTTTAGAACGCAACTTTAAAGCTTCTATGCCAAATGAAAAATGGGCTACCGATATTACGGAGTTTAAAGTCACTGACAAGAAACTCTACTTGTCTCCGATCATTGATATGTTCAATGGAGAGATCATCAGTTATACCATGTCAGAAAATGCCAAATTAAAGCCTGTAATTGATATGTTAGAGCAAGTGGAACGCCCTATTGCGAAGGAAAAACCGGTAATTATGCAATCAGACCAAGGATGGCACTACCAAATGAAATTGTATCAGGATACATTACACAAAAAGAACATTGTCCCAAGTATGTCCCGAAAAGGAAATTGCTTGGACAATGCGATAATAGAAAATTTCTTTGGAACCCTTAAATGTGAATTGTTCTATCTAAAAAAGTACAATTCAATCAATGAGCTGAAAAAAGAAATCAAAGAATACATCCATTATTATAATCACAAAAGAATCCGATTAAACCTGAATGGAATGAGTCCAGTGAGTTATCGAATCCATTCACTAAATTCAACATAACAAGAAAAAAATGTCCAAAAATCTGGGGCTAGTCTAGTATAGGGTATTTTTTTTGTATTTAAAATCCCTTTTCTTGCAGGTAGTCTTTAGTTTTTGAAAACGACCAACCTACTTCTTATCCTTAATTTCCATCTGGAGCAGGATCGATCTCCCTCTCTTTGAGGAGAGGAAGGGGTGAGGTAGAACAGCCAACTTTTAGCACCCATCCGGGCTTAAATCCGGAACCCACTTAATTCTGAATCTGATAGTAAAATGATAGCAGAGCCAAGCGCCTCCTCTTTAAGGAGAGCCTGTCCCGTTGAGTACGGCGATATCGGGAAGAAGGAGGGATGAGGTAGAACACACCCATCCGGGCTTAAATCTGGAACCCACTTTATTCTGATCTGATAGTAAAATGATAGCAGAGCCATGCGCCCTCTCTCTTCAGGAGAGGGATGGGGTGAGGTAAGAAAACCAATTACAAATTGACAAGAATAATAGGGTGGAATTACAAATCCTACACAGTTTCTTGAATGATGGTATCACAATAATTAGTAGATTAAAAAAAAATCTACTAGTAAAAATAACATGGCTTCTAAACATGACTTTCATTTTCTGAGTGCAGAATTTCAATTAGAGTATCTCTCAACACTTTTAAGGCAAAACAATCAATTGATTCTTGATATTTGTGATCAATACGGAGAGGTTAAAGTTTTAAAATTCAATAGAAAAACATTTGAAAATAAGCAAAGTGACTTTTACCATTTTTGTTTAGTAAAGGCTTGCAAATCACTCCATGCAGTTGAATGCCTAGTGGTAAATTTTCTTCAAGAAGATTCCCAGACAGTTTTAAGAACAGCCTATGAAGCATATTTGCACATGGCATATGTAAGAAACGTACCAGATTCTTTAAATCAGTTTTTGGATTTCAAGTTGGGATTAGTTTCAGGAGATTATACACACCCATTAAGTGGAAGGGGAAAGCCTCAAAGAGATAAAGTTTTAGACCCTGTTACAAAAGAAATATTCAATTATGGAATATCTGTTCGACAATTGGCTTTGGGAAATCGTATTAAAGAAGATTCCTTTATTTTTGATAAGCTTTATCGCCATCTTTCTGAACATGTTCATATAAATTTTATTTCATCTGGAAATTATCGATCCAAAGATCAAATGTCATATACAATGTTTGATGGTTCTAAAGTGCTTCAAGCAGCGTTTAATTCAATCTTTATAAGCTTATTTATTTTAGTTGAATATTCAATGTTTAACAAAGAGCTTGATAAAGATTTTAAAATTGCAATTAAGGAATTGGTAGAGCCTCAAGCAAAAAACTTGATTGAAATAAGCAAAGATTTAGTGGATGATGAAGAAGATATAAAACATTTATACCAGAGACTTAACAGGATTTTGTTGGATGTTAAGGATTTGACTTAGTGTTAGTTCTTCTTTTTCTCCCATCTGAAATTATACTTAGATATCCTTAGCAAAGAACAGATTATTAGTATTCCGGTCATTATATGGTAGTTTTCATCATCATAGAAGCAATGAGCCACATTGTTCCGAATATCCAATCCTCTTTCACCTCCAAATAGATATTCAAAAAACAGCTGATCATCTTCATCAAAATATTGCTTAAAGCCATCTGATTCTACAAGCTGATTTAAGGTCATTGATTCTATCTTTTTGCTTTTTGCTACTGTAGTTTTAAGCCCCGACTGATATAAGAAGAAACGAAGTAGGCCCTCAATTTTAAGAACCAGACTGTCTATGGCTAACACGAAACTTGGTTGGTAAGTATGGCTTGCTTGAGAGGCTCGAATCTGTGAAAACAGTTCATGAATTCCAGGTGCCAAAAGTGATATCCAGCTTTTAATTCGATCCCGCTTTTGTTGATCTTGAATGAAATATGGGTTCCCTATCCATGTTTTATAAGCTAGATGTTCGATTAGATTTTTAGAGTTCAATTTTCCAGACTCAATTCCCTTAGTGAAAAGCTCATACAAAAAAGGAATAGTCTGGAAATCTAACTCCATCTGATAAGAATCCATAAGCACTACCTTGTCGTCTAAGTCATCACTTCCTTTAGTGGCATTTCCGTTAATGTCAAAAAATACAGTTTGAACTCCTCTAAAAAAGTCAGGAACAATATCGTTTGCTCCATTTTTAAATGCTGCGGCTTTAGGGAAATCAATACCTAATATCAGCCTGGCGTAAATAGAATCAGAAGTAACTTCTTTGATTAGTTTCTTTGCTAGGTCTATTCTAGAATCTCTGTACTCAAATAGATGTTGATGGCTTTCTCTGGTGATGCTAAACGACGTTGATCCTAATTTAACTGTAGGTCTGATTTTTTCATAAAGCTCCTCGGCCTCTTTCAATAGGACTTGGTTTCCACTCTTTTTGAGATTGTTTTGTGCATCAAGCAATTTATTCAAGCTAAGCCAGTCTCTGTTTCTATCTGTTTCTTTTTTGACATCATCCAGATGAAGTTTTCCAATAAGTCTATGCCACTTCTTATGATCCTTTTTTAATCTTTGAGCGAATTTGATGGCGTTCGGAGCATAATTGTGAATTATCAAAAATGGGTCATTTCTATTTTCATCTTTCCAAAAATGATCCTCATACACACTATAGCAAAGTGTGAGACTTTCTTTAGAAAATAGAGTAGGATATTTTAAAACCAATGACGCTAAATGCTCTTTTACGTAAAATGGAAAATTTTCGTCCAAAAGCCTTTTTAAAATCCCGTTTAAATCTATTTCAGTTAGCTTTAATTCCTTACATAAAGCTGTTAGGTTTTCGAAATCCTGTTGCATTATACTAAGCAAATCACCGCTAGTTTTAATACTTAGTTGATTTATTAAAAGATCTATCGACTCTACATAGTTAATAGCTGCAGATTCAGCATATTGTCGGTTTTTTAGTCCAGAAGGGCATTGCCATAGAATGTGATAGAACTTTGCTTTTAATAAGGGGTTCTTAGAGCTGTTTGCTCTGTAAAGGAGATGATCAAATTCTTTTTTGCCTCCTTCACTTAAATCTGGATAGGTGCATGTCTTTTCAGCTTTTCCCGTTTTTCCATGGACTAGAGGAAAAAATCTGCCATCAAGGAGATAATGGAGCAGATAGTCTATTTCAAATTGAGCCTTTTCTCGCTCTTCTTCTGTGGTGGCAAAATTTCGATACCTGACCCATAAATTCGCCAAGTCTCTTTTCTTTTCAAGCATTAAAGTATGGATGTCAATAAAATCATAAAACTCCTTTATTGAATTAAATTGCTCTAGGTTGATTTCGCTTGCCTTCATTTCTATGGATTTTAAACAAGGTCGAGTTTGTTTTAGTAAATCACAATACCTATGACACAGATTGTCATAGGTAGAAATATAATTAGAGAGCTTTAACGCTTGATTGAACTATAGAGGGTATTTACCCTCTTTTTATATTTTTTAGCAAATAAATGTCTATATTTGAAGGGTAATTTCTCTCTTATGAAAAATATAGACGTTGATAAGCTTCTGCAGGAAATCTTTAATGACGGTGACGAATTCGATGTTAAGGAAAGATTCGAGGAGAAGCTAGGGGAGTATGGGATCAGCAAGACCAAGGCGCTAAAGCTCCTCAATATTGATAAAGACGTTTTTGATGAGATTCTTGAGGGCACTGCAAAGCAGCCCAACCTTATCCATGTGGTTAAAGTCGCCGAATTCCTGGATATTGATGTTCATGAGTTTGTCAAAATGATTCTGAAAAACCAGAATCCTGAAAACATCGCTTCCATTGACCGCGCCAGAAAGCTCAAGTTCCTGATGAAGAACTTTGATGTAAAGGCATTGACTAAAAGAGGCTTTTTTGATGGGGACGATGATATAGATGAAATGGTCGTCAAGGCTTTGACTTATTTTGGCTATAATTCCATCAAAGAATTTGAAGATCAACTCGTCGAGCCTCTGTATAGCAGATCTGTCAGGCAATTTTCTGATAAGATGAAAGACTTTTGGGTTCGTTCGGCCTACCAGACGTTCAAGCTGATCAACAATCCAAATCCCTATGACCGTGAGCGCCTGAAGGATACCATTGTAAATATGAAGCCCTATTCTCAGGATGTAACCAATGGCCTTCATACCGTTTGCAAAGCACTATATAATATTGGAGTTACCGTGATTTTTCAGGATTACCTCGAGACCACTCATGTCCGTGGGGCTACTTTCATTATTAATAATAAGCCGTGCATCGTAATCACCGATTACTTGAAGAAATACCCAACTCTCTGGTTTACCCTTATGCATGAACTGCACCATGTGCTGTTTGATTACGATACGGTGGCTTCCAATCGCTACCATTTGTCAGATGATGAGGATTTATTCCTGATCGAGGAAAAGGCAAATGGTTTTGCTAGGGATTTTTTTATGCCAATAGAAAGTTTTCAGTATATCAAAAGCTTCATCAATAGCCCCTATGTGGTGGATAAATTCGCCAAGGAACAGGAAATGCATCCATCTCTGGTTTACTCCTTTTTTGCATGGTACCAGAAGGAGCTTTATGGGAAGAATTTTTATGCCGCATTTAAGGAGTTCTATCCGAATTGTAAGATTGCCGTCAGCAAACTCAATCCGGTGTCCTGGAATGAGGATAATATCAAGGAGGTAAGTGAAAAGATTAAAGCAGTGTTTGAGATTAACTAACCCAATGTTATGGAAGAGAATAATAAGAAATCAAAAAAGGAACAGGAGCTAAGTGAAGCCGATATTGAGCGTCTTCAACTGCTGCAGCGTGCTCACGAAAGAAAGGGCAAGCAGCTTACGATCACTGACGATACCGGGGCATTAAAAGAGATCGATGAACTCCGTCAGCTGGTAAGTAAGCAACTGGAAAGTCCGGAGGAGAAATACAGCATTTATTACAAAGGAATCCGAAAACTGCTGATGGATCATCTACCCAAAGGTGAGGACTACAAGCAGATGCGTGATATCATCTATGACGAGAAGAATATCTTCCTGAATCTGGGTAAGCGCAAAAGCGACAACAAGGGAGTACGGGGATCAGATGGGCGGATGACCTTCCAGCCCGTGATGAATGAGATACTGGATATTATTATCGCCTGGGTAGGAGGGTCACAGAATCCATTCGAACTGTATAAGCAATTTTATCTGCTGAACGAAAAGCACGAATATCCCCATGAGGAATATGATGACTCTACAAGGGGTGTGGCAAATGCGATGTTGAAATTGGTTGATTAGGATCTATTTGCTATGATGAACGTATTATTTATAATTGGAAATGGCTTTGACTTGAATTTAGGAATGAATACAAAGTATTCTGACTTTTATGAATACTATAAATCTATTGAATCATCAAGTCCAAAAGTGCTAACTCTCAAGAATGAGATTTCTGAGAATTTTCAGAATTGGTCTGACATGGAATTAGCTCTAGGAAAATATTCGAAAAATTGGGGAAAGCTTGATGATTTTGATGAAGTTTTCGAAGACATAAAAGACAATCTGGCAGATTTTCTTGCGGAGAAAGAAATGCAGTTTGGAAATTGTGAATTCCAAAAGGATAAATTTTTTCAATATTTAATTTATCCTGAAAGACAGTTTAAGAGAGCTGATCGAGATCTATTAAATACCCATAAGAGTAAATGGAGGGGAAAGTAATGGGATATTGAAATTGTTACGTTCAACTATACAAAAGTCATTGAAAGGATAATCGGGAATGATCAAATAAATGTGAATTTAAATCCTCATAGAAACGGATCTCCAATAGTTTTGAAGAAAATCACACACATCCATGGGTATTTAGAAGAGGATATGGTTTTGGGTGTTAACGATTCATCTCAAATTGATAATCCAGATCTTTGTGAAATTGAAGATTTTCGCGAGGCAATTATAAAAGGGGAGTGCAATAAAATACAAAAGCATAAAAGAGAGTTGGATTTTGAAAAATCAATAAAATCTGCTAGCCTAATTTATGTTTTTGGTTCTTCAATTGGAGAAACTGACGGCGTATGGTGGGAGCTTATTGGCCAACAATTGAAGAGAGATTGTAAATTGGTGATTTTTACAAAAGGAGAAGAGATTAGTGCGAGGCATTCTCATAAGAATGGAAGAGGAGAGCGGGCTATGAAAAATCTCTTCTTTGAAAGGGCAAATATTCCACAGGGAGAAAGGCAAGGATTAATGGCAAATGTTTTCATTGGGTTTAATACTGGAATGTTTAAAGATTTAATTCAAAAATAAATTGATTATTAAAATTCAAGGTGTCCTTATATTTATTTTTCTAGAATGACTGAATCAAATAAACATGGATTAAGTAGATATATTCCAGCAAAGATTAGGAGGAAAATTCGAAAAGAGGCAGGGTTTGGCTGCGTTGTTTGTGGAAGTGCAATTTGTCAATATGATCATGTATCACCAGATTTTTCAAACGCCCATACCCACAATCCTTCAAAGATGACTTTACTCTGTGGATTATGCCATGATAAGAAGACTCGAGGGATTCTATCATTAATGTTAATTGAGGAAGCGATGAGAAACCCAATGGCAAAAAAAAGAGGGTTTGTAAGTGACTTCTTTGATTTTGGAGAAAATCCTCCCGTAGTATTATTGGGAAGGCAAAAATTTATCAATACTCTAAATCTCATCCATATTGATGGGACACCAATTCTATATTTTGATCTAAAGGTACAAAATGGGCGTAACGTTTATCTTTTAAATGCTAGGTTTCATGATTCAAAGGATAATTTACTATTCCAAATTGAAGATAACGTTTGGTACTGTCCATCTAATAGTGGTGATATCGAATGTGTTGGTAAAACCATAACTATCCGTGATAGTAATAGTACAATTGCTTTGAAAGTCGAGAATATTCCACATACAGCATTTAAAATTCATCTTGTTGATATGAATTTTAAGGGATATAAAATAAAAGGAAATGCGGAAAGATTTGAAATAAATACACCAGAAGGTAAGGTATTGATTGCTTTATCCGAGGATGTTTTAGCCTCTGGATATGCTGCGCTAAAGATTTCAAACGGAAATTTAATTCTTAGAAATATTAGTTTTCATGAAGGTGAGATTGACCTAAGGAATGCTGGGGCAGAGTTTTGCTATTTTGGAAAAAATACTAAAGTCATCTTGGGATAGTTTCTGTCTTAACCTCCCTCTTCCCCTCCTCAGTAATCACATAACTCTGCTCTGGGCTATTTCGACTTTCATGTTTAGCCAAATTCAGCTGGAAAATCTTGATTGACTTAATTATTAAACTTTGAATTTTTCCTTAATCTCTTTCTGAATGACATCAAGAATCTTCCTATAGTCAGTTCCGGTCACAATAGAAAGTTTGATAATGTCTTCTAAAGAAAAGCGCTCTGGATTTCTCAATTTATCGGTATAGGTATTGTAGCCCATTTGCAGGGCTTTACATAGGTTGGTTGGCTTATGTTCTTGTAACCGCGATAAGCTATTAATGGAACCTTGGTTGAAAAGTGCACCGATTTCTTCAAACTCCTGGATTAGCTTGAGTTCTTGTATTGAATTTTTTGTTTCCCTAGACTTCATTATGAACGAAACTGGGGCTATAGCTTTATTTTTAGAAGAAATATTTTCAAAATAGAATTATAAATTTGCAAAATGATAATATAGTTATATATTTGACTTTATATCAATTAGTTAAAAATCGACAATAATATCTACTAATTTATATGCAGATCTTCTTTTGAAGGACTGCTCAGTGAGTCTCGCCACTAAATCTGGTAAATTTTCCGCGCGAGGGTTCAAAGAGTGGTCCCGTTTCCTATTTTGCATAGAAATAGGGCGGGCACTCCTTTTTGAAATGCGCGGACTGTCTTTGACAGATGGCTTACCAGAGCCTAGTGGCATTAGAATTTGGAGTTTAGCTCGCCCTTCCAATTTTTGGAGAAGTAAGCACTTCGGTTCTTAAAGACTCGTTTTACCATTTTTCATTTCTAATGAAAACGAGCATGATTGATTTTCTTCCTTTTCTGTTGCAGACAGTATCCTGTAGGATCCACAGGCTGGGAGGGTATGCTCAGTTGGTATGCGGGTCAGTTTGTTCTCTGTCTATTCCGATAGCTATCGGAACCTATTACATCCTTCCTGAGGTACAGGGCATTATCGCTTCAGATCGCCTGTATCCCCTGAAGCCCAAGAATCCGATTTGAGGGTTTGATTTTTAACCTGGATTCTGCATTAGGTTTCGTAGAAGCCTGTCCCGATTCTTATCGGGAAGGGGTCAAGTTGCAAAAGAATCAGGCTGTTTGGAGAATGAGGCATCCCGTACGTACGGGATGGTGAATTCGAAAACAGCAGCGAAGCGACTGATTATAAAGCAACTTTAGCCCGCAGTAGATTAGCTAATGCATATTTCAGGTTCTGACCGTGAAAGGGGAGGTGCACATCCCTGAGCAGATCGGTTACTACGCACTCAGGTCAGCAAGCTCAGAATAGCTGGTAGAGCTGACACATTTCTTAGTATTTATTTATTGCTGGTTGCTCGGTTGAAGCAAGGTGGGAAAGGTATGTCTTGATTAGAACCAAGAACCAAGATGTTAGAGCCAAGAGCCAAGAAGCTAGGGCCAAGCGTTTGCGGAGCTCCTTTCAGCTTTCAGCTTAGACCTTTCTGACTTTAAGTGAGATTGCTTCTCCCGATTCTCGGGATCGCAATGAGGGTAACATTGACGACTGTCTCCTGCGACTGCCACTGCTAATCCTGTTCCACTCACGGCCGTGGACTGTGGTCCGTCGACTATCGACTATCGACTATGGGCTATGGACTATCAACCACTTCCGTCTTCGGTCTCCGGACATCCAGCTTAAACACACTCAAAGCATGAAAAAATTAATACTCATTTGCTTACCGGGATTGCTATGCCTTCCCACAAGCACACTCACAGCACAAGTTGCTGAACCACCCCCAAGGCAGGAGGAAGTGATTCCTTCTGCTCCTTCCGGCGCCCTGATCTATGGAGAGCTTATCAACCCAGATTCCCTAAGCCCGCTGCGTTTGCTCCTGACAGAGCATAAGCTGGGCTATAGAAATACAACAGGGGAGTCGGAGATTTTGATTGAGCTGCACCCAGGGAAATTCTTGGATGGGGTCTTGAGCGGTACCAGAAAGAAGTTCCGGCTCAGACTGCCTCATAAAGGTGCCGTATATGCCTCCTTACTTTTGGACAATAGGGTCTTGCTGGAGGATTATGTGCTGTTTCCGGATGATTCGGTAATGATGTCACTGGACTTGAGGGCTATGGAAATTGTATTTGGCGGTCCGGATAGTGAATGGATGGATGCCCAGTATGCGGTAAAAAGGGGAGAAGCAAGTAATACCTTCTATTCCCGTCGCTTGATGGAGCAGGATAAGGAAGGATTTCTGAACCGGGACCACAACCGTGACGAATGGCACAGGTACCAGCAGGAATTTGGCCCAAGCCTGAATATAGTGGAGCTGGGCAGAGATGGGGCAGACCAGTCTTACGCTAAGATGATGAATGCTGATTATGAATCTATTCCTGGCTGGAAGGAGTTGCAGCGCCACAAAGCTGACCTGACAGAGGATCAGTATGATCTGCTGGAAGCAGACCTGGTCGGCAATTACTTCGGTGAGGAGCTTCGCAGCTTTCTCCAGTACCAGTATGGCGTGCCCAAGATGAAAGGACAGCAGGACATACTTGACCGCATGGACCTCATGCTCCCCAAGCTGTCGGCAAAACTGAAAGGTGATATAGTTGGATTGGCTCCCAGTACTTTCTCTCTGGGCTATAATGTGCTGATCTCCCTATGGGTGAAACTGGAACTGATGAACTCCGGAGACTCCTTCGAGACCATTGCCCAATGCCATTTTAAGGGAGAGGTACTGGATAGGCTACTGGCATCTAACCTGATGTACAGAGTACGCTTTACTCCTGAGAAAATGGATTACTGGGAGAGCTACTCAGACTATATCAATAATCCTAAATGGAAAAAGCTGGCTGGAGATGCATTGTACGAATACCGTACCGGTCAGCCCGTCAAGGAAGTGGTTTTTTACGGTCAGGACGGAAAGGAGTGGAGCCTGCAAGACTTTGAAGGAACTCCCACTCTGTTTTATTTCTATTTCTCCACCTGCTCCAACAGTGAAAAGTACTTTAAAAACTACCTCTGGCCATTGTATCAAGAAACAGCTGATCAGCAGGGCTATAGGCTGGTGGCAGTATCGGTGGATGATGACCCTTCCCTGTGGAGGGCCAATATCCCCACCTATTCCAGTCCAGAGCTGCTCAATCTCAACCTTCCCCTGGCCTCAAATAAGGAATGGCTGGAGCGATACCATATCGATGCCTATCCCAGAGTGATGCTGATCGACTCTGAGGGTAAGCTGCTTTCCTATAACCTTCAGGGAAATGATTATACAGATTATCGGAATCGCTTTTTACAGGTACTGGAGAAAACCAATGAAAATTATACACCATAAACCCATATATCATGAAGAGATTACTACTGATTATTTATTTGATTGGCCTGATTACAGGTGAAGTATTTGCCAGGCAAAATTCACCTGTTCAGGTGGAGGGAAAAGTGAGTAGCCTGAGCCAGGGACTGGCACTTCCCGGAGTAAGTGTACTGGTCAAAGGGACAGCACAAGGAGTGGTGACCGAAACCGACGGCTCTTTTGTCCTGATGATGCAGAGTGGGAATTATACTTTGGTATTTAGCTACATAGGTTATACTTCTAAAGAAGTGAATCTGACTGTACCTCAGGATGAACCCTTGGAGGTATTTCTGGAAGAAGATGAAATAGCCCTGGCCTCGGTGGAAGTGGTTTCCACGGGTTTGCAAGAGCTCTCCTCAGAGCGTTCGGCGGGTTCCTTTGTACAGGTGGACAATACCCTGGTCAACCGTCGCATCAGTACCAATATCCTTGATAGATTGGAGGATGTGACACCGGGACTAGTATTCAACCGGGACGGCATAGACCGGGAACCGGGAGAGAATATCAGCATACGCGGAAAGAGCACCTTCCTCTATGACAATCAGCCTTTGGTGGTAGTGGACAATCTGGCCTATGACGGCCCTATTGAAAACATCAACCCCAATGATGTGGAAAGCATTACGGTACTTAGGGATGCCACGGCAGCATCCATCTGGGGAGCAAGGGCCGGAAATGGAGTCATCGTGATCAAGACCAAGCGGGGCAGTTTTGATTCTCCCATGCGGGTGGGGCTGAACTCCAATGTGACCATAGGGGAGGCCTGGGATGCTTTCTATACCCCCAAGATGGACATTTCTGACTTTATAGAAGTGGAGCAGCGCCTGTATAATTCCGGCTTTTACTCCAGCAGGTACAATTCCTATGACAAGCAGGCTTTGTCACCTTGGGTAGAAGACCAGTTTGCTTTGACCAATGGGGAATTGACCGAAGAGGGACTTATGCAGCGGAAAGCCTACTACCAGGGACAGGACGTACGAGAGGACCTGCAGAAATATTTCTATAGGCCATCACTGAGCCAGCAATATGCACTGGATATCAATGGAGGATCCTCAGCTTATTCCTACCTGTTTTCGCTGGGCTATGATCATAATGAGGCCACTCAAGTGGAGAGGTCCAGATCCAGAATTACCCTGAACGCACAGCAAAACTGGAAGTTTTGGGGCGATAAACTGGGGTTAAGTTTGGGAACCTACCTGATCCGTAACAGGGCAGAGGACGGCTTTCCAAATATTACAAACCTGTATCCATACGATAGGCTGGTGGATGCAAACGGCAAGGGACTTCCGGTCTTTCAGAACTACAATGTGCGCTTTAAGGAGCAGGCCATGCAGCAAGGTGCTCTGGATTGGAACTATATACCTTTAAATGAAATAGGAATGAGCCCTGGTATAACGGATCAAAATGAAATCCGAATTAACCTGGGATTGGATTACAAAATTTGGAAAGGACTGACCGCCCAGCTGAATTACCAATACTGGAACAGCAATCAAGACAATGAAAAACTCAATACAGTAGATTCCTACTTCAGTAGAAACCAAATCAATCTGTTTACTGAGTTTCCAGCCGATAGGGAGCTGATCCGAAATATACCTGAGGGAAGTATCTATGACTATGGTAGCATGCTCAGTGAATCCCATAATCTCAGAGGGCAGTTGAATTTTCAGCAGAACTGGGAAGACACCCATGAGCTGACTGCCTTGGCCGGATTTGAGGTAAAGGACTTTCAGTCTACCCTCAAAAACAACAGGGTTTACGGTTACGATGCAGCGACCGGGATACCTACTGCGGTAAATTACCAGGTGCTCTATCCGCAGTTGAATACCGGGTACAGTGCTTACATTCCCTATGGCGATTCCTTTGATGGAAGGATCAATCGTTTTGTTTCCTATTTCGCCAATGCAGGATATACCTTCCGGCAGAAATACCTTTTGAATGCCTCTATCCGTTCAGATGCCTCTAATCTGTATGGGGTGGAAGCCAACCTAAAGCGGGTTCCACTCTGGTCTGCAGGCCTGGGCTGGATAGCCTCCGAAGAGAAATGGATGACTGCTTCTTGGCTGGATTACTTGAAACTGAAAGCCAGCTATGGCTTTAATGGTAATACCAATCCTGCAGCCACGGCTTATACTACGGCCATGCTTTTTCCGGCATCCAGTAACCCCTGGGTAAACCAGCCCTGGCTGAGCGTGCTCAGTCCGCCCAATCCCCAGGCCAGATGGGAGAAGATCAAGATTGTCAATACCGGGTTGGAATTTGAACTGTTCGACAGTAAGCTGCGCGGTTCTGTCGAAGGGTATAGGAAAGAGGGCTTAGACCTATTTGGCGAGCAGCCTTTTTATCCTTCCAGCGGGAATGCTGTAGTTACCCGAAACTATGCCAATACCAGAACCTATGGAACTGATATAGAGCTCTCATCCAGGCTCATTTCTGGAGAATTCAACTGGACTGTTTCTGCATTCTATTCTTACATGAAGGAGAAGGTCACCCGCTATGAACAGGAACCTTTGGTCCGGAATGTAGCCAGCTATGGTGGTGGCGGCTCATTTGCCATTCCACAGCCGGTAGTAGGCAAGCCCCTACAGTACAATTTCACCTATCCCTTTGCAGGACTGGATCCACAAACCGGAGAGCCAATGGGGATTCTGGACGGAGAACCTTCCACAGATTATTCAGCCATTCTCAGTCAGACCGCATTGGAAGATCTGGAATATCATGGGTCTGCTATCCCTACCCATTTTGGAGCATTCAGAAATAACCTGAGCTGGAAGGGTTGGGACTTTTCGGTCAACGTCTCCTATAGAATGGGGTATTACTTCAAGCGGGAAACCATTGATTATGCCAGTCTGAACCGGGGAGGATTCCAGCATGCTGATTATTCTATACGCTGGCAACAGCCCGGAGATGAAACGATCACCTTTATCGGTTCAGACCCTCTGGTGGCCAATAACAACCGGAACACATTTGAACAGAACCACAGTGGGCATATTAGGAAAGGAGACCATATAAGGCTTCAGGATATCCGTTTGAGCTACACTTTGGATCGATTGGCAGGGATTCAAAGAATCCAGATTTACAGCTATTCCAACAATCTGGGAATACTCTGGAAATCAGCAAAGGATGTCAGGGACCCTGATTACAGAAACACGCAAATGCCCAGAACCTATTCATTTGGCCTTACGGTCGATTTCTAAGCTTTGGATCACAGGGGAACAGGAAAAGCAGATGTTAAATTTTCTTCATAAAGGTTAATTAGGACAACTTCACTTTTCCCGGCAGCTTCAGGTCTGTGGTGAGAACTGAACTGCCCCCCTTGGTTCAATTCAATCAAAAGGGGGATCTGCTCTGAGCTAGGTTGGGATCTATATTAGGATGAAGTGCAGAGGAATTAAGGAGTAAATGAGGCTCAGGGTCAACCTTATCATTATCAAAAAACTAATAAAACAATGAAAAATCAACTTATAGCAGGAGCATTACTGAGTATATGGTCACTTACAGGATGCGATGAATTTTTGGACGCCAAGCCGCAACAGAGTTTGGTGATACCCAATACCCTAAACGATTTTCAGGCATTATTGGATGCTGAACCCCGGTATATGAATATGGTGGGCAACCTGGCACTGTTAGGATCGGATGAGATGGTTTTGGGTCCCAATGTATTGACCAGGATCAATCCAGAAGAAAAGGCCATGTATTTCTGGGAGAAAGAAATCTATACCCAGAGTGATATGGTTAACGAATGGAGGACAATTTACAGCATGATCTATTATGCTAATCTGGTCATTGACGGAGTGGAGGACTTTGAACCCAGGGACGAGGTAGAGCGCCTCCGCGCCAATGAACTAAAAGGAGCTGCAATGTTCAGCAGGGCTTTGGGCCATTTTTCCCTGATGCAGGTATTTGCAGCTCCTTACGATCCTGAGCAGACTTCCTTACCGGGGATTCCGCTTAGGACCACTGCCGATATTAACCTTCAGACCTCTCTATCCTCAACTGCGGAAGTCTACGCGCTGATTTTGGAGGACCTGGAGTTTGCCAGAACCCATATGCAGGATAAAGCAGAAATGGTCACCCGTGCTTCAAAATGGTCTGCCGAGGCACTGCTTAGCAGGGTGTTTATGACTATGCAGGAGTATGAAAAAGTGGTGAAACATGCGGGCATTGCCCTATCCATTGGGAATGAACTAATGGACTTCAATACTTTGCCTGTAGGGGGCACATACACATTTCCTCGCTTCAATCCAGAAGTAATACATCATGCTAGATTGTTGAACAATAGGATGACATTTAACGCCGAACAGTTTGTCCATCCGGATTTGTATGCCCTATACGATTCTTTGGATCTGCGAAAAACGGTGCTGTTCGATTCTGCCAGAACAGAAGGATATGTGAATCTGGTCAGCAGGTATACCGGGGATTACTTTGATTTCGGAGGACTTGCCGTGGACGAGGTTCTGCTGGACCATGCAGAAGCTTCTTTGAGAATAGGCAATGAAAAGGAAGCTTTGGAGGACCTTAATGAGTTGTTGAGACACCGATATGTTTCTGGTGAATTTACCGAGTTGAATTTAAGCGGTGAACCCCTGATGCGAAGGATTCTGGAAGAGCGAAGAAAAGAACTTCTTTTCAGGGGTATTAGATGGTTGGATCTGAGGCGCCTGAACCAAGATCCTGCCTACGCGGTGACTTTGGACAGAAGCTATAATGGGAGTGAAGCTGTACTGCTTCCTGAAGGGGATGGGTATACTGTTTCTATTCCTCCCAATGAATATACATTAAACCCAAATTTAGATTGATTAATAGTTAGAAAACAAAAAAGAGGAGTGCATTGCCCTCCTCCTTTTTAAAATTCATGGATTATTACCAAATGGATTCTATTACATATGGTTTACAAAAAGTCCGGTTTTGGTTACCGGAGCCGAATCGTTTGGTGCTGTGCGGGTACAAACGTCAGGTTCGTTATCGCATTCATAGGTAGTAGGGCCAGGTGTCAGTCCGGTCACATTGATGAAATTTTCTTCATCGATTTGACCCCATTCCTCCACCTGGGGACTGGAGAATGCAAAGGCTGCGAACGCTGCAAGCACAAATGCAAACAGCGGTAATCTTTTAATTAAAGTATTCATCGTTATGGACTCTTTTTTAACCGATCAAAAAGAGACAAACCGTTTTGGTTGTATGCCTACTCTGATAAAGGGTTTTTGGCATCTCCCTATGGGAGGCTCATTGGGTACTAGCCAGTCTCTTACCCCAGGCTATCAAGAGAAATGAGTCTCCTTTTTTCCGTCATCGCGAGCGGGCTTTAGCCAAGCGCGGCGATCTCGTTTTTGCTTCTCTGAGGTGTCACCCCGAAACTCAATAGCCGAGAGAGGGATCTCCTCGAAGGTTTATTCCTATTCAATGTTCTGATTGACTGATCACCTTACTTAGCATCTGTTAATGAACCAGTCGAAGTATGGTTACTGAGCTTGTCGAAGTATATCTAAGTATTTTTTGCAGTCCTATTGCGAATCTTGGACTGTGGGGCGGTCCTCAGCAGCAGCCCCGTTTTTTAACCTTTGAGGTCTTCAAGACCTCGAAGGTTTTTTACCTCTAACTTACTAACCTTTGGGGTTTACTAAATTCTGAAGCTATTGTGTGTCAGTTGCTTGTATGTAATCTATTTATTAGTTAGATTGTGATAAGGAAATAGTTGTTTTCATTCCATTGATTGCAGAAGCTAGGGTTTACCTATCTATTATTATTTTTTGCAGCCTACGCTTTTCCACCATCAGGCTGTATGGGCGGTTTTACAGCAGCCGCCCTTTTTTATCTGCTTTCGCACCGTGGTCTGTGCCTCACAGACCTGACTTCTCCCAACTTCATCATTCAATATTTGGTATTCATCATTCGAACTTATCAACACGCAAAATCTTGGATCCCCCGCACCGTGGTCTGTGTCTCACAGACCACTATTGCTTTCGCTGATCGTGATTTGTTATCCCGAAACCACTATTGTTTCAACAGAGATTTCTCCTCGCATCAGCATTTTCGATAAGTATGATACCCGCGTTTGCTCGTCGAAATGACGCTTTAACGCGATCTCGCTGCAGCGGTCATCTCGAAGGAGCTCCGGAATTGGTTAGGGAAACTAAGTCTGATTATGCGACTGAGAGATCTCAATCAACTTCCCAACATCCATCACCCAACACCGGTCTCCCGACACCCAATCTCCGACATATTGAATTCCGAATGTCAAAGTACCGAAAACGACAACTTTAAACTTATCATTTTAAACTCTCAACTCTTCCATCTTGCTGGCGCCACGCCTCCGGCTCCGAATGAAAATCCCGGGCCAGCGCTGGGGAAGACTGTAATTCTCGTTTTGCGCCGGATTGAAACCCGCCGCTACCCAGATTTTTTCCCTATGGGACTTTGCTTTGATACTTACTACCTGACTCAAACTTTATCACTCGATTTTTCTTTCAGCCTTTCATTTCTCCACCACTACCCGCTAACCGACAACCGACCCTTCGACAAGCTCAGGGCAGGCAACCGACAACCGACAACAGACAACCGAGGCTCAATCACCGGACTTTTCTCCCATCTCCCGTCTTCAGTCTTATTCCCCATACAGCTATCCCAATACAAATCATGTTCAATACAAAATGCTCCAACCATCCCAGACTCTCCAAGATCCCCGCGCAGTTGCAAGGAACTCTCGGAAATGCTCCCACCCAGATCAGTCCCACATATGTAGTAAATACCGTCAGTAGCAAAATGCTGCCTAAGTACCCCCACCACCGGGTAATAGAAAAGAGCAGGAGCAGGGCAATCAGCAACTCTACTATAGGAACTGCATAGGCAAGTATTTCCGCAAGTTCTGCTGGAAGGTCTGGTTATGAAAAGCCTTCCTGCTTGCGCCAAACCGCAGCAGCTTGTCAAATCCTGTGTATGTCCAGAGGAGGATAAGAACCGTTGAAGCTATTTTGTCCATATTCATAGAAAGAACTTAATATCGGAGACGTTACGGCTCCCTCTCCTTCAGTGCCTGTCCCGATGAGCATCGCGATACCGGGAAGAGAGCCTGTCCCGATGAGTGTGCGATATCAGGAGCTGGGGTGAGGTAGAAAACGTATCCACACCGTCTCTCCCCAACCTCTGTATGGAAAAGAGCCTGCCCCACAGTATTACCAGGTATCTCTTTCACACTACACTAACCTCAAATAGATTTATTTCTATTCCAAAACAAATGGACTAATAAACAAACTTTAAGGACTAACGACGGATCTATTGATACCAAATTTTCCACCAGTCCTAGGGACATGGTAAATTGACAATATCTTTATGTCCACTAACCTTAGATATATATTAGTGGACAGATCGGATTCCTGATTACTCTACTGTTTTCATCCCCTTCAAAATGGGGTTTAACTATAAAAAACTTTGTTTTAGAATAGAATAGTTGGATCCTAACATATTTTTTCTAATTTAATACCATAGGTGATCTTAGTTTCTGTTAGGATTACCTCGTTTTATTGCTAATTTGTCCACGCTGTACACAATGATTCTCCTGGAAAGAAGGATCATCTATGCCAAGGATATCATGGTTTTGACAGGGAGAAGCAAGTCTTACGCTTACAAAAGCCTGAATAAAGTCAAAAAAGGCCTGGGGAAGGAAAAACACCATCTGGTCACTTTTGAAGAGTATGCAGAATTCCATGGTATTGCGGTGTCAGATGTTCATACATCTGTCTTAGGGGTCTAAAATCTAAAGCGGGTCCATTTAGTATAATGAACCCGCTCGGATATGGGACCTTGCCCACCGGAATTACGATCCGGTATTTGTTTTTTTATTCTATTCATATTTAAACAGGCTCCTAAAAATGCCTGCTACCTTGGAAGGGCTACCTTCCTGCTGAATTTGCTTACCTGGCTCCTGCAAAGAAGGGTAAGCACTCTCGGAAAAAGCTACCTAGCGATTTTCCTTGTTTCTGTTCTGTCAATTGAGTCGATTTCGTTGAGAAGTGCTCAATCTCAGGGAGATGTAACCTTGTTCTTTTCATGTGTTTTTGATTGGTATATGGAATCTTGTATGCATAGGTAATTACCCAGTGGTAGTTCTCTTATATACTCGATTCCGAATTGATTAATATTTATCCTTAAACTATGGCACTTGCTAGAATCCGTCAAATAAAATGGATCAACGCCCCAATTTTATGGACAAACATGTATTTGGGTTTGACCAGAAAAAAATACCTCTACATTGTTTTGTTGCTTTGGATAATGAATTTCATCTATGACTATGTGACCAGCAACATTTCCGAAGGAGATAGCCTAAACATACGCTTGGCATGGGCACATTTTATATTAGGTACTCCATTTATTTTGTTTTTATTCTTTCGGTTTTTTCCGGCATTTAGGGGGGACGGAAATTTATGGGTCACGCTTCTACAGCTGTTGGGAATAGTCTCAGCCATCCTATTTTGTACCCACTATTTACATGTAATCTGGGGATTGGATCCTGTTTTGAGCGACTCTCGCCAAATGATGTCTGTATATTACCGCCTGATGAGATTCGCAGGGTTTGCCTTTCTTATCTGGATAATCTCCGAATACATCCAACGACTAAAAAGAATTAGACATATAAAAGGTGAGCTGGCACAGGTACAGATCTCTCATGACCATCTGACGCTCAGTCCCCACCTGATCTTAAATACCCTGAATAATATTGCAGGAAAGTCTGCTGTCTATTCCAATGAGCTTTTCAGGGAGGTGACAGCATTTTCTGCTTTGTTAAAAGAGTCTTATAAAGACCCTAAAATACCCAGATCCATTTATGATGAAGTGGCTATTCTTAATCATCTCCTGAATTGTGTCCGTTCCCATAAATCAAAGTTCTTTCTACAGCTGCAAGTAAATTACAGCCAGCCCATGGAATACTTTACCATCCCACACCTTGTATTGGCCACCCTACTGGAAAACATGCTAAAATATGGGCTGTACACCGACATAAACAGCCCATCTGAAATCAGGATTTCGCTCAAAACCGGCCCATCAAATAATGTATTCCTGATTTGTAGCACTTTCAATCTGATCAATCCAGTAAAAAGCACATTATCTACCGGTCATGGACTACCAACGATAGTAAATATTCTTAAGCACCATTACGGCACAAAAGTGTTTTTTGAATGGCATAAATCTATGGATGAATTTTCTACTTTAATGATAATAACTTATGGAAAAATTGAGAATAGCACTGATTGACGATGAACAAAATGGTCTAATTACACTAAAAGAGCATGTGGAACGGTCAGAATGGTATGAATTGGCTTTTATGACCACCGACCCAGTGGAAGGTTGGAAAAGACTTGCAAATGGCGAAGCGGACATTTTGATTACAGATATAGTCATGGATCAGATGGATGGAATCCACCTAGCCGGATTAGTTGGAAAATTGAATATACCGGTCATTTTATGCTCGGCACATGATCAGTATGGATACGAGGGATATCAGGTAAACGCTGTTCATTTTATTAAAAAACCTGCTACATATCCTGATTTCATTAAAGGTATGGACAAGGTTGAATTAAAGAGTATTTCTAAAAATGCAGTTCAGGAGCCTGTTTTAGACGGGATGTTGGCGCTTTTTGAACATAAGAATACTGCCTGGGTCATGATAGCTTTTGCCGATATACTATATGTAAAGCAAGATAAAAATTACTCTGAAATTACCACTTTAAGGAAAAAGTACCTGACACTGGGATCACTTACTGGTTTAAAAGAAAAGCTCCCCTCCAACCAGTTTCATCAAATTCACAGATCCTATCTGGTCAATATCCAACAAATTGATTTCGTGAAATCAGATCACTTAAAGTTGTTTTCTGGTGATGAACTTCCTATTGGTAGGGCATATAGCAATGATTTCACGGCTATCTTTAAGAAAATCTCCTTATAAAACTGAAGAGTTTATTCATAGATTGAATTTGTCCTTTTTCTCTTTACCAAATTTTTGTCTTCTCAATATGCTCAATAGGATGGCATGTACCTCTTGTTCCTTATCCGCTGCATTTTCCCAGAATATTCTGTTAATAGCCATATGTATATGGTTGCCAAGGAGTACTCCCTGATTCTTCTCTGAGTTTATCCAAGGATGCAGCTTTATTTGATTGGTATAGTGTTTCTGCCACCTTTTATGGGACATCTTGTTAAATTCTTCAAGAAAACTGTCGGGTTTTGAATGATAGGATTTGCCCTTACAAAGCTGGCCGAAAAATTCTAACCAATACTCCGGGAACCTGGATGCCCCAACGAGCAAGTTTCCCAATCCTACTGCAAGTGATACCTTTTCAAATTCACTAGTAGGTGAAGACTCCAGGATCAATTTGGATTCTTGGTAAAACATTTCCTCGGAAATTCCCATTCCTTCCAGACTATACTTGCCGGTTTCCGGGTAATAGGCATGGGGACGGACAAACTCAAACTCTGCGAAATTCTGGAAAAAGGTGTATAGCTTAGCCGAGACATATTCGTATGCTGAATTATCCTTCACTTTTACCCTGAATCGGATTTCAGGATTTGAAATAGGATAATAAAGAAAATAAAAGGGAAGTATGTCCTGGGCCTCAAGCTCTGAAACCAGCCCAAAAAGGCGGTCAGCTACTAAATGCTGCTGGTAATCTGGTCTCAGAACGATCCGAACTGAAACCCAGTTTTTGTTTTCCTGCCCATTGACCAGATTAATATAGATGGGGGTGTTTTCATGATTTACAGTTTGCCAGGATTTCCCCCAAAGAAACTGGGGGTAGATACTGGGTATGGTAGAGCAGTTTTCATTTCCCGCCCATAAGCACTCAAAAACATTCACGGTCTTCTTATTGGATATTTCCTGAAGCAAAACTTGCCTATCCCTGGATTGTGAAAGATTCAAGATAAGCTCCTGATCCTGTCTGCCCACTAATATGCGCTGGGGAATGTTTTTTGACCTGAGATACGTACTCAAATCCTCTTCAGTCTTTCCTTTCCAGTCATAACCAATCTTCCATTTTCTAGGTTGAAGGATAATATCCCCCCAGGTTAACTGAGGAAGATAAGAAGCATTATGGAAACCGGGATGGGCATAGTGTATGGGTCGTAGGATATCCTGATGGGCTACTTCCCACAAAATCCGGCAAAGTGGATGGGTAATATACTCAGGATTTAAAGGATGTTGGAAAATAGGCTGGAGCTTTTTGCCCAAATGAGGAATGACCAGTTCAAATCTCTGCTCATTCATACCTATGTATATCTGTTCACAGTCAAATTCATTGGGTGAGGTACTTCCAGAGAAGCAATTAATTACATGGTCAAACAAATTGTGATGGGCACTGATGGCCCGGGTTTTCCTTCCTTCTTGCAATAGTACATCTGCCTGGATGCTTGAATCTGTTTTTCGTACTTGTTGCCGAAAGTATTCGAAGATTTGCGGTTCGAATGTGAACCTTCCTCCATATACAAAGGGCCTGTTAAAGGATAAATTGTCAATCAATAATTTTCCGGATTCCAATATCCGGAAAAGGACTTGCCCATGTAATGGCTTTTTAGTCTCTCCTGAACGGGAAGGGAATGTTTTAAGATCTATGGACTCATCTTTTGTATGCATTATTAATGGGTATTCTGAATAATCAACTGCACCAATAGGAGAGGGGGCTCCAGCATCATTTAAATAAGGGACAAGCTTCCAAAGCAAACTTAAAGGCACAAAACGGTCATCAAAAAATTCAATGAACTTTCTGGCCAGCCTTACTTGATATGGTCTTTTTTGACCCATCGCAGTTTGTTTGATTTCATCCAAGAATGTATCTAACCGCTGCCGGTGAATCTCCGCTACAGATAAACTTGTAGAGATATAAACGTCCTCCTTTTTTTGAGGGGCAGTCCAATTGCACAGCAGCCTTTCTGGTAAAAGCAATTGCGATTCTGTCAAATAATTCCAGACCTCCATTCTTTCTTGGAGTTGCAAATCAGGGAATGTATTGAAAAACGCGCTGCGTTCTATAGGCCTATGGTCAAGTGATATTTCACGGATTCTTTGAAGAAACGGACTGTCTTCAACTTTGGAAAACCTCCATTTTCCGGACAATTGGTCAAAATTCCAGAATTTCCACCCTCCACCCCAACGTTCCAGGCTAGGATTGGTCCAATAATGGCAAATCTTTTCTTGTGAGATCGCCGGAGTGTCAATCGACCTATAGCTGAGAAACTGACGCTTGGAGTAATCTTCTTTGCCCCAATGGGCAATTCCGACTCCTGCCCATTTGCCAAAAGGAGTGGCTCTATATTTACCCCTAAGTAAATATCTGTAAACAGATCTCCACTCCTTAGATGTAAGCGCTTCAGGACTTTTTTGACAAATAGATTGGTATAAATCTCTACTGGATAGTTCTATGCATTGCAATATGTCCTTCCAATGTTGAACGATTTCTTGCGAATTACCAATGTCAAATTGAAGTAGGGGAGCCCGGTATAGAAAATGCATTTTTTCGGCTATCCTATTCCAAACTTTTTGTTTTATCAAATTTTTTGGACAGTCAACCAAAATATAAGGACTAACTACAGTATCACCGGACGAATAAAATTGCCTAGCTCTGGAATTCAGTAAATCGAAATTACCACTCCTAATGCGTGTGGCTCTTAAAATAGCGGGATCTTGCGCGCGGAAGCATTATCTCACCAAAGGGTTTTTCCGTCGTCGTTCCTGTCCCACGAATGGCAATACCTGGCGCCATTAGAACATCTTGCAGGCAACGAAATCCTTACCTGGACTGAGAAATGGACTGTTGCGGCCCTGGCGATGAATTTTCCATTTTCAATTCCCAATTCCCAAATCCTTTAACTCCCAGCTTTTAAACTTAACTCATCTATAATTCTCTTAGGTCTCCTTTTTGGTTCCGTTGGGGTTCCGATATATATACCTTACCTATACCTTGGGTTTTCCGCCGCCGTTCCTGTCCCACTAATGGCAATACCTGGCGCCAATAGAACATCTTGCCAGCAACGAAATCCTCACTTGGACTAAGAAATGTCCTGTTGCGGCCCTGGAGATGAATTTTCCATTTTTAATTCCCAACTCCCAAATCCTTTAACTCCAAGCTTTTAAACTTAACTCATCTATAATTCTCTTAGGTCTCCTTTTTGGTTCCGTTATAGTTCCGTAATACATACGTCACCTATACCTTGGGTTTTGTCTATATTTTCCCTAGAGTGCTCATTTTTTTCTTTGTTTCCACATATTCCACTTTCGTTTTGATATCCAGCTAGATAACTCCAGATTTCCTCCATGTTTCACAGTTAAAACAATAGAAAACATGGCAAAACAAGCTGGATATATCAAACTGGAAGGCACCATGGGTGACCTTACCTTTTACAAAAACCGCGATGGAAAATTCATCGCCAGGCGCAAAGGAGGCGTCAGCAAAAAAAGGATCAACACTGATCCAAGGTTCCAAAGAACCCGGGAGAACTTACGGGAATTTGCAGTGGCTGCTTCCTCTGCCAAATTCCTGAAAAATGCCTTCCGTGAGATAGAACTTAAATCAAATGGGGGCAGACTGCACAACAGGCTCTACTCAGCAGCCATGAAAGTGGTTAAGTCTGACCCGGTTTCAGCTCGGGGAGAGCGGAAATTCGAATTGGGTGACATGTCTATCATGAGAGGTTTCGAGTTTTCCGATAAAGCTACCTTGGCAAATGTGCTGAAGGTGCTTCCTGAGACTGCTGAGGACGCAGCATCATTCTCGGTAACCATTCCTGAAACTGTACCTACAAAATACATGGTTTATTCTTCAGGGTCAAAGTTCTACCGCTTTTCACTGATCAGGGCAACCGTGGATTTTACACAGCAGACCTACAGTTCCGAGATCGCAACCATAGAGCCATTGCCTATAGTGAACGTTCCCACTCCAGCAGTCACATTGACCCTGCCCAAACCGGGAATAGAAGGAGAGAATTATTTCTTCGCGCTGGCATTGGAGTTCTTCTTGGATGTCAATGATACCAGGTATGACCTGAATGACGTGTCCCAGAATCCTGCTGTTATTCTTGCGATTAGCTAAATCATGGATCTGGTATTGAACCGGGAATACTACCCCGGAGGTACAAATGGTGTTTTGCTACAGGATGCCAGTATGCTATGCAAATGCATAGAACCTCCTGCAGCCTACTTCAAACCCTTGATCTCCTGTATTGCTGAAGGTATCTACGAACTCGAACTCATCCCGGACAATCAAACGCAGAGGATCAGATTGTTCAGGTGCCCAAACGGAATCAGGTCAGGAATACCCATAGAAGTAGAAATAAGTACCATAACAATGGAGCGGAACATAGTCCCGGTGTCTGAAATTACAGGAGAAGGGAGGGGAACGCCTAGCCCAAAAGCTTGGCAAAACCTCCTCGACCTGGTAGGTCAGGCACTTCAACAAGGTGAAAAGGCTACACTGGAGATAAGGAGCTATCCAGAAAATGCCCTAAACCTTACCTTCCATCAGATCGAATGGATGGACTGATGTTTCAGGCAGTAGGGGGAGTCATCGCACTCCTCCTTACTGTCATCGCCTACTTCCTGAACCTCCTTATTCAGGATTTCAGACAGTTGAACAAAGAACTTTCCAAATTGAAGGAACTCTTTATTCGACTGGAAGCCGAACAGACGCTGATGAAGACTATGCTACAGCGCACCCGTAGCCCGCCGGTTTAGAATCAGTGATCTGTCAACCGTGGACCGTCGACCCCGACACTTGTACTGAGCGAAGTCGAAGTATAGGTTTCCAGAACACTTAACATGTAACACTTAACATTTCAACAATGAATATACTATCAGAAATAAAACAAAGGGCCTCTGCGCCCACACCTCCTTTTTTCCAAATGCTTAAAAAGGCAGGTTTGCTTATAGCTGCCGTAGGAACGGCCGTGCTTACAGCACCGGGAATGGTGCCTGAACTCCTGCTGGAATATGCAGGCTATGCGATTACTGCCGGCACAGTGCTGGTCAGCATCTCCCAGCTCACCGTGGATGAGGGCTTGGAAGAGAAGCTGATGGCATCGGTGAAGTAATCAATTGAACCTTCATTAACCTTTGGGGTGTGGTACCGATCTGTCGCAGGCAAGAGCGGAACCTCCCCGAAGGTTTTTTATTTTCTTTCTCGATAATCTTGCTGGCAAATCGCCTCCGTCTCCGAATCAGGATTCCGGGCCAGCGCTGGTGAAGATTTAAATGCCCGTTTTGCGCCGGGTTGAAACCCGCCGCTACCCACATTTCGTCCCTACGGGACTTTGCGTTCGATAGTTTCCGCCCCGTGGTCTGTGTCACCATAGACCACTAGCAATGATTTCCAATCCGGTTTTCGTTTCCATCTTGCTGGCAAAACTTTCGCGTTTCCAAATGAATATCCCGGGCCAGCGCTGGTGTAATCGTTCTACATTGAACCTAGGGTTGCGTCGTTACCTCCTTACCCTGGCCTGCCCGCCGTGGCGGGGCTATTGAAAGGTTGGACCACTTCGTGGTCACAGGTGTACGTCATGTTTCCTGTCCTGGGTTAGGTGCCGATATCGCTTCCCACGAAGTTATTAAAATGAAGTCGTTACTAGGACTGGGGTGCCATGGAGTATATGCGGTTTTTGGGATGCAGTCTGAGCCGTAAAGAAAATTGGCTAGCTCCCGAGTGGGCGAGGGAGATCCGCCAATTTTTAGGCTTGGACAAGTACCAAAAATCAAATCGGTGAACAATCTTTGTTTTTTTCATAATTATTGACCGATTTGAAGCATAGCCTCTGGCAAAGACTTTTGGATACTTTTGGTCTCAAAAGTATCAAGAGAAAGCACCTTTCGCACAAGCCATTATGGTAAATAGTGGAGTTGTCGATTGAATAAAAATAGCTGTCCAATATTGGTGTTAGTTAATCTTGCTGGCAAAACCTATTCGTCTCTGACATGCGATCCCGGGCCAGCGCTGGCGATAAATTGCGATTTTTCACCCAGGGTTGCGTCGTGCCTCCTTACCCTGGCCTGCCCGCCGTGGCGGGGCTATTAATGATTTGACCCCTTCAGGGTCTCAATATCCAGTGTATGGATCTACTTTCAGCTTTGAGCTTTGAGCTTTCAAACTTCAACAGAGATTTCTCCTCGCATCAGCATTTTCGATCAGTATAATACCCCCGTTTTCTCGTCGTAATGGCCCTACCGCGATCTCGCTGAAGCGGTCATCTCGAAGGAGCTCCGGAATCGCTTAGGGAAGCTAAGTTTGATTATGCGACTGAGAGATCTCAATCAACTTCCCAACACCAAACAACCGAAAACTGCCATTCCCCAACTGAAGTACACATACTTGTCTCTAGTGTTGTTTTTTTTCGATTGTTTCAAGAAGAAGAGCAATCCGAAGCTTTTTTCTAACATGATTTGATTAGTTAGGTTGAACAAAACTCGGAATACAAGTTCTAAATCACAAGATGCTCAGATATTGAACATGTTGTAAATCAGTAATCTATAAAGATTTCAGTGCGTCTTTTTTTTCGACTAGACGAACGCCACGAATGACGCACTGGAATTACAGGCAATTGTGAAAATTATAGGGGTATGACCGCGATTAAATGCAGCTAAGGCAGTTTTTCCGATTGGTCCTATCAGTAGCGTAGTTCCTGCTGAAAATCATATAACCATCTGATTGTTAATTAGTTGTAGATTAACGAGGGAATAAAAAAAGCGAGTTTACAATTTTTAGGATCGTAACTCGCTCTTTTTCAGTGGCTTACTGGTAGAGAGTGGGGGATTCGAACCCCCGGTACGCTTTGACACGTACGACAGTTTAGCAAACTGCTGGTTTAAGCCACTCACCCAACTCTCTAGATGCTGCTTAGCTGTTTTTTTAAAGGTACAGAAATGTTTTTTCCTCATCCCTTAAAGCGATGCAAATATAAGCGAATTGATCAGATTTAAACAAATCCTGAACGCATAGGATCCTGATCAATTTTAGAATTTTGCTAATTTACTGACAATCAATTCAAATAATTTGTCAATTTCTGCCAGTATCAGCAAAAAATACCCTGTACAGGGTATAGATTTCAAAAATGCCTTCCTTATTTTTATCAAATATTTAAACGAAAGGATCAAATGGTAATACGAACATCTACTGCAAGTTTCATGATAGAAGGAAGTGACTCCACTGATGGCTGCATCAATATTCGCTGTACCTCTCAGGTGGAACTCTATCGCTTCTTCGGGTCTGGGGAAATCAAAGAAACAGGAAATACCCATTTTCCCTATCTGGCCAAGTCCTGCAAGCAGGAATTTGCTAATGCCTTGATTTTAATGGTCAAAGAAATTGATTATTCTGAATTTTCAGAGTTTAGCATGGCTTTGGCCTAATGAAGCCTTTGCTTTGAAACTCACTCACCTATATACCCCCTCAGGTCAAGGATATGTACTAGCCCAGGGACAGTAGCTGGACCAATTGAGATTTTTTCTCCCGAAATATATAATTCTTTTTCACTCACAAAAACTACTCCCTCCGTCTGCGAGAGTATAGCAGGACTTCCTAAAAGTAACTTTTTGCCTCCGGACAAAGTTAGATTTGCAAGATCAGCTTTCGCAATGATCCAAAGCAATGAACTGGACTGCAATCCTGATTGCTCATATCCCAGCAAAACCAAATTGCCCATTGCGTCTACGTCTGCACCCGTGAGCAAACCTTGAACCTCAAGGGTACCTAGCAAAGCTGCTTCCTGTACTTCTGGCTGATCTTTGAGCATATAAATGCTGCTGCCGCCAGTAAGCCAGTTTTTGGTGAATAAGTACAGCTTGTTTTCCCTATACACCATAGACTCACAGTCAAAGGCAGTTTGATTGGGTGCCGAAGTGAAGTCAGTCTGATCAGAAAAGTTGAAAGGTATGGTTTCGGCTAGCACTGTCTCAGCATTCAGTAAATCTGAAATGGCGATCTTGTGTACTGCTAAGTCTTTGCGGTTGCCCGAATTGTTCCCGAAATCTCCTATGAAAAGATGGGTAGGGCTTTGTGCCAAGTCTTCCCAGTCAACATTTTCTACATTTTGTACTTTTACTTTTCTGATCAGTTCTCCGTTGTCGGGATTGATTTCCAGGATTTCATTACTGTTCCCGCTGTCATTGATAGTAAATAACCTTCCCTGTATGAATGCTAGCCCAGAAGATTCAGTGCTGGATTCCGGCAAGGCAAAGCGCTTGGCCGGTGCCAGAAAACTGGGCAAGCCTGTAGCTGAAAGTGGGTAGGTGTAGTTCTTTAGTTCAAAAGATTCTGAAATAACCGCAGTACTAGATTCCTCAGAGGAAATAATATCATAGTGATACTGTGTAAACGCCTCTGGATTGACTAATTGATGGAAAATTTTACCGTTTACTAGCTTTATTTCAATTTTCGCGAGCTCTCCTTGCTGCAAATAGCTGTAAAAGATTCCATCTTTTTCGGGCACTTCAGTCCTTTCCGATTCTACCAGTACCTCAATGTCTTGAATCCTTGAACCTGAAAATGTAGCGAGCCCAAAATCAGTTTCTCCTTCTAAAACTAGTGGGGTAGACCTGGAATTCACTTGGACCTGACTGTCTATTTTTAGAGGAAGAGTAGGGCTAGGTGATGAAACTGGGGTTTCGCCAGAAATCTGATAGCTCCCATAAGGGAGAGAGATCTCGTAAGGGCTGCCGAAATCATTGGGATTGATTTGCAAAAAATAGCTTTCCGAAGTGATAGAGTGGGTGAATTGAAGGGAGAGGCTTTCTTCTAGTTCATGCTCCCAAGTATAGTCGGTATTTATTTTGGCATTTGTCATAGGTGGAGCAGCTGCGAGCGTCAAAGCGGTGATGCTCACCTTGCCAAGCTCCCCGGAGGGTTGTTCCTTTTCGGCACAGGAAAATAAGATAGCGAAGCATAGTAAATGTAGATATAGAGTCCGGCTGTGCTTCATAACTGATGTTGGTGTTGAAAGATACCAATAAGGCTTAATTAATCCTGATCTTTTGGTATCCAAAGCAAACTGCTATCTCCATAACTTAGGAATCTGTATTCGTTTTCTAGTGCTTCGGTATAGACTTTTTTCCAGTCATCGTCTAAAATCGATGCAATCAACAGAATCAAGGTGGAGCCTGGCTGATGAAAATTGGTGATCAAGCCATCTACTATTTTAAAAGTATACCCTGGGAAAATGAATATTTCCGTAGCTCCGATCAAGGTTTCTTTGCCGCTTGACTTCATATGTTGGAGCACCGCTTCATATGATTCTTTTGCAGTGGGTAAGGACTGCCTTTCTTCATATGGGAATAGTTTTTCTATAGACATTTCCTCTCCCTTACCCTCTAGAAGCTTGACGCCGTACCAGTAAATACTTTCTAATGTCCGGACTGACGTCGTGCCCACGGCAATTATATTTCCGATTTTTGGAAGTATTTGCTCCAGAGTTTTTAGGTGCAAAACCACCTGCTCGGAATGCATGGGGTGTTCTGTTACCGAACCCGCTTTAATGGGTTGGAATGTCCCTGCGCTCACGTGTAGTGTGACCTGGGTTTTTTGAACTCCTTTATGGGAAAGTCGGTCCAGGATTTCTTGGGTGAAATGCAGGCCAGCAGTAGGGGCGGCTACAGCACCTTCATTTTTAGAATAAACGGTCTGGTAGCGGTCTTTGTCCTCTTGATCTGGCTTTCTGTTCAGGTAGGGAGGCAATGGCACCTCACCACTGGCTTCCACCACATCCACAAAAGTGACCTCGGAATGGTCCCAGGAGAATTGAACTTGTTTTTTCTCCCGATCAAGCAGCGTAGCCTTTAAGACTATTTTTCCGCCTAGGTAGGGAATTTCTCCTTTGAGAACTTCACCATCTTTCCATTTTTTTGCATTTCCTATCATGGTTTCCCAGGTTACGGGTTCTTTGGAAAGCATGATTTCTGGAATCACCGTAGTGGGAGAAATGGGCTGTAAGAGGAAAACTTCTATCCTGGCGCCAGTTTCCCGCTGAAAAATCAAACGGGCAGGAATCACCTTGGTATCATTATAGACCAGCAAACTCTCCGCCGGCAAGAGCTCGGGTATATCCGAAAAATTTAAATGCGAAATCAAGCCATCTTTATAATGTAAAAGCTTAGATGAGTCTCGCTTTTCAAGTGGGAATTTGGCGATTTTCTCATCGGGTAATGTATATTCGTAAGCCTTTAAATCTATAGCTGGGATGCGCATAATCTAATGTGATTCAGCCTGCAAATATAGCCCAACTCATTTCATTTCTGAATCAAATCCTTCATTTATACATGTCTGACTACAGTAGGATCCACTTCCAATACATCAAGAGAAACCTAAAGTTTAAATTTGATGCAGGTACCTCAAGAGGGGTTTTGAGGGAAAAAGAGGTCTTTTGGATCAAAGCATTTTTCCCGGGCAAACCTGAAGTTTCAGGTTGGGGAGAAGCGGCTCCTTTGGTTAAGCTGAGTCCGGATGACCGTCCTGATTTTGAAGCAGTTTTGAAAAGTACTTTGGAGCAAATGAGCGGGGAGTTATGGGACATGGAAGAGGGGGAATTGCTCAAACAGGTAGGAGAGCGTATTTCTTTTAAGCTACCAAGCATACGTTTTGGTGTGGAAACAGCAGTTTTAGATTTATTGAATGGGGGAAAGAAATGCATACTTGGAAATGAGTTTTATCAAAAGAATACTCCTATTGCTATCAATGGCTTGATCTGGATGGGAGACAAGGGTTTTATGCTTTCCCAAATTGAATCCAAATTGGCACAAGGGTTTTCCTGCATCAAAATGAAAATAGGTGCTATTGATTTTCAGCAGGAACTGGACTTGCTTGGCTATATCAGAGCGCGCTTTTCTGAGGATGATATTATTCTTCGGGTAGATGCAAATGGTGCTTTTTTGCCAGCTAATGCACTTTTCAAGCTTCAGCAACTGGCGCAATTCGGGATTCATAGCATAGAGCAGCCCATTAGGGCCGGGCAAGTAGAGTTGATGAGAAAGCTTTGTCAAGAATCCCCACTCCCTATAGCCTTGGATGAAGAGCTGATAGGCGTGCAAGATAAAGCTACTTTGCTGGACAAAATCCAGCCACCGTATATTATACTCAAACCGACTTTGCTAGGGGGAATAGCCGAGACCAAGCAATGGATCGCTGAGGCTGAATCCCGCAATATTGACTGGTGGATGACTTCTGCCTTGGAAAGCAATATTGGACTGAATGCCATAGCCCAGTTGGCATCAAACCATCATACCGCTATTCCTCAGGGATTGGGGACCGGGCAGCTTTATCATAATAATTTGGCATCTCCTCTGACCATTACTGAAGGACACTTGAGGTATGATTTGTCCCAAAATTGGGAGGATCCGGCTTAACTCGCCAATCTGTGTAGGTAAACTGGTTTATGAATTTCTACCTTTAAGTCTGTTTCGGAAAGTTTGCCAGTGGCGGGATCACGCTCAAAGACCACCACCTCGTTGCTTGCCTGATTGGCGGAAAGTAGATATTTACCGTCAGCTGTCAGGTTAAAGTTTCTGGGCATGCTTCCTCCAGAGCTGACCAGTTGAATACCCCAGTATTTACCATCATCTCTTTTTTCATAGACTGTCAGACTGTTGGCTTCACCACGGTTGGATGCATATACATGGTTACCATCCGGCGATATTCTGACTTCTGCTGCGCCTACTTCTCCTTTATAGGTGTCCGCCATTAAGGCTACACGCTGCTTTGAGGTCAGTTTTCCAGACTGAAAATCAAATATCTCTAATGCAGCTGTTAATTCCTGGACCACCAAAAGCTCTGAACCATCGGGTGTAAAAATCATGTGTCTCGGCCCGTCACCAGGCTGAGTTTTAAAGGTATTATTTATAGTGAGGGGCTCAGGGGAATTCGGGTCAAAATCATATATGGTGATTTCATCTGAACCCAAATCTGCCGTCAAAAGGAATTTTCCATCTGAGCTGAAAACTGTACTGTGCACATGTGCGGCTTCCTGCCTGGCTTCGTTTATGCTTTTTCCGCTGTGCTGTTCGGTTTGGAGATGCCTGAGCTTCGCATTTTCCTCAATTTTATAGACACTTACACTTCCGCCTGAGTAGTTGGCAACGGTGATAAATCGCTCATCAGGAGAAAGAGCCAGGTAGCAAGGGTGATCGCCAAAAGTTGGCATTGTTGTTATTTGTTTTAGCGCTTCGGAAGGATTGCTGCGCTGGAGGCTTAAGATGTTTCCGCCGGTTTCCGAGTGGATTTCTTCCACAGCAAAAACTTTATCTCCACTTGCATTGGCTAAAACATAAGAAGGATTTTGAATGCCGGGATAAATTACCCGAACTTCCAGGCTGTTAGTTACAGGAGTGAAGTCAAGCTGATTGATCCCTTGGTTGGGATCATCTGTGTAGGTTCCAACAAGGAATGAATACGTTTTGGTAGGTTCTTTCACTTCAGTAGGTTTATTGGGAGAACATCCCCAGATTAGGGAGGCAAATAAAAAAAAGGAAAACAGTTTTTTCATGGGTATTTCGGGTAAGGTGGACTCAAAAACTTGTATTTTAAAGGAGAAACCAGATTATCGACATGGACTGGTCGATTTACACCGTTTTGAGGCTTATGCTGAGTTTCATATTTAAGTTTCAAAAAGGAAAGATAGAGAAATGTATGAGAATCTATATTTATCGTTTTATTGAAGAAAAAGATATTTAATTGTAAAAAAGGAAGAAAATGAGATTGATTCTTACAGAAAAGGTAATAATCGTTTAATTTTTTCGAATTTTTACTAATTTGCTAAACCATTAAAAAGGAACATGAATAATGTACACAACCTATGACACCCAAGTAGCCAAGCGCTTCACTATTTACAACAGCTTATTTTTAGATCTCCCTTTCAATGACATTTACAGAACTGGTACCTTACTTCCTATTTTAAGTTCGGCCTGCCAGCGTGGATTTGAAAAAGGGCTGACGCCTAAGGAAATTATAGCTGGGTTTTTTGATGAAATGATGCCTGCTTCCACCGAAAAGCAAAAATCCGATCTGCTTTTTCAAATGATTCAATATGTAGAAAGGCAGGTCGTATTGTTTGACTCGGTAGAAGATGCCGCGTACGAAAAGGTACACGATCTGGACGGTAAAGGCTCGGTGAAAGCCTTGATCAATAGAGTGGATAATGACAATAAGCGGGAGGCTTTGATTGAAAAATTAAAAACCTTCTCCGTGAGGCTTACGCTCACTGCTCACCCTACACAGTTTTATCCTGGCAATGTACTGGGAATAATCACTGACCTAGAACGGGCTATCCGAAAAGATGATTTAGGAGAGATCAACTTGCTCCTTCAGCAGCTGGGCAAGACCGGCTTTACTAAAAGAGAAAAACCTAGTCCATATGATGAGGCAATCAGCCTGATATGGTATTTGGAAAATATATTCTACCATAGCATTTCTGACATAATGATCCGGCTACTCGGAGCTTTGGAAATACCTTTGCACGACTGGGAAAACCCGGGCTTGCTGAAAGTGGGCTTTTGGCCGGGAGGTGATCGGGATGGAAATCCATTTGTGACTCATCAGATCACCAAGCAAGTAGCTGAACGCTTGAAAAAATGGGTGTTGAGATGCTACAATCGGGATATTAGAAGTCTGAGAAAACGACTGACCTTCAAGCATGTGGAAGAAATCATGCTGAAAGTGGAAAGAGGGATCTACGCCACACTTTTTGAAAACAAGAATGTGTACACCTCAAAAGATCAACTACTAGGCGACCTACTAGAAGCTAGAGAAGCTTTGATCACCCATCATGAAGGCTTGTTCCTAGAGCTATTGGATCAGTTTATTTTAAAGGTGAAAATATTCGGGTTCCACTTTGCCTGCATGGACATGCGCCAGGACAGCCGTAAACATGATGCGCTTTGGGACGAAATCTTCCAGATCAAAGGGCTGGAGCAGCCAGATACTGAAGATGAGCAACTGAAGCAAATCCTTTCGATCGAAAGCCTTCCTGATCTATCCTACTTTAAAGATGATTTCAATAAAGAAATTCTAGAGTCTTTTGGCGTCATAGATACCATACAGCAGGAGAGTGGTGAGGAAGTTTTGAGCCGCTACATCATTTCTAACTGCCAATCCAGAAAGCATCTGCTGGAAGTTTATCAGCTTGCAAAGCTTACATTGGGCGAAGGGAAAGAAAATCTTCCGCTAGACATAGTGCCTTTGTTTGAGACCATAGATGATCTGGCAGAAGCTCCGGAGATTATGACCAGCCTTTACAATTTGCCAGAATATAAGAAGCACCTGGCCTTCAGAGGCAATAAGCAGACTATTATGCTAGGCTTCTCTGACGGAACTAAAGATGGAGGGTACTTGCAGGCTAACTGGTCTATCCTGAGAGCTAAAGAGGAACTGACCAGAGTGTCCAGAGAAAATGACATAGAAGTGGTCTTCTTTGATGGTAGAGGGGGACCTCCTGCTAGAGGTGGGGGAAATATGCATAATTTCTATGCTTCCTTAGGTGAGAAAGTGGAGAATTCCGAAATCCAGGTTACCATCCAAGGACAGACAATCTCGGCAAATTATGGCAAGCAGGCCTCTTGTACCTATAACATGGAGCAATTGCTCAGTGCAGGATTGGAAAATCACTTGTATGGAGATGCAGACAAAAATCTGGATGAAAGCCAACGTGCACTCATCGAAGAGCTAGCTGGAGAAGCCTATGAGGTTTATAAGCAATTCAAAAGTCATCCTAAGTTTGTTCCTTACCTGGAGCATGTGACTCCCTTGAAATATTTTGGTAAAACTAATATAGGATCCAGACCGCTGAAGAGAGGTAAGGGGGGAGGATTGAAGTTTGAAGATCTTCGGGCCATTCCTTTTGTAGGTTCTTGGGCGCAGATGAAGCAAAACATCCCGGGTTTCTATGGAGTAGGTGCGGCAGTAGAGACCTTAGAAAAGAGAGGTAAGCTGGATGAATTGAAAAAACTATATGAGAATAGCTTGTTTTTCAGGGCTTTGCTGGGTAATTCCATGCAGTCCTTGACGAAGTGTTTTTATCCGGCCACTGCCTATTTGAAAGAGGATAAGAATTATGGTGGGTTCTGGGAAATCATGTACGAAGAGTACCTCAGGTCTATCGATAAGCTCAAAGCAGTTTCTTCAATGGATGAGCTGATGGGAGATAATCCTATGATTAAAAAATCAATCGAGATCCGTGAGCGTATTGTTCTTCCTTTGATCACCATACAGCAGTATGCGATACAGCAAGGCTTAGAATCAGGAAAGAGCAATGAGATCCTTCAAAAGCTGATCCTGAGAAGTATGTTCGGGATAATCAACGCAGCGAGAAACGCCGCATAAGCCTTCCGGATTTGAAGTGAAAAAGCCCGGCTGATATGAATCAGCCGGGCTTTATTAGTTTCTGGTATCTACCTTTCAGCTAAAGTCTAGTTAGAAGTGCAGAAAAATCTGATTTGACATTATTTATTTGCTGGAAATCAAACCGTCTTTTACCATCTGGTATTCTACAGACTGCGCAAATGTTTTAGAGAATGATTCCAGGGAAGAAGGGTTGGTGGTTTCTGACTGGGCAGACCATACCAACTGTTCTGTCTGGGCATCGTATAGGTTCATTTCTATGTAATAGTTCTTGTCCGTAGTATAATACCCTGGATCGTACATGACAGGATTGTAGTAAGAATAGTAGCCATAGAAGCTGCCGTAGTAGCCTCCGTACATCATAGGAGAATACATGGTAGAACCTGGTACATATCTGGTTTCTGATGTCTGATCAAGTAGTGCGATGGTCAAAATGGCATCATGTCCGGCCGCCTTAATTTGGTTGATCACCTCTTCCTTATTTTCAGGAGTAGCTTTGAAGCCTGGAGGAATGATTTCAAAACTGCTGTTAGCGGTGATTCCATCCTCTTCCAAGATCGTATCTATATCGTTTTCAATAGTTTGTCTGGCTACTAATTTATCTGTAAGTGCAGTCACAAATAGGTTGCTATAGCCACCTTCTTTGGCTGCTGGGGCTTTCCATGAGCCGGTGATTTTTGTACTTGGCGAGCAAGCAGAAACAAGGGCGAGTATAACAAGTGCCCCAAGGAAACTAAGTCTTTTCATTGTTGTTGATTTTAATTGTTTGTTTTGTTGATTTCTTGAAAAATATCATTCACTGCATCAGCAATGGCTTGTTGTTTTTTTTCTGTTTTGGAAGGGATGATTTTGGAAACCATGCCCACCCAGACGGCCTGATTGGACTCAGAATCAACCAAGTGCATGGTTAAACTTCCTTCCTTGTACTTATTGACCACTATTTCTTCACTTTGCCAGGTGTATCTGCGCTGCCCCGTGTACATGAATGGGTCAGTAGCCAGGTTGGTAGTACGGGTTTGCTCTTTTTCTTCTACGACTATACCCAGGTTGATCTGAAGCTCAGCACCATCGTCTTTGTAAGCTAGGCCCTGGGCTGACAGCTGCTTATTGATCTCATCTTTGAGAAAATCCACAGCTAGCTTAAAGTCTTCATTGTGTGAGTTTTCTACTTCTACATCCAGAAACTCATACGAGCTGTAATTTTGGAGATCAAATTCACCATTTGCTCCCTCTTCCACTGTTACATTTGAAGATACACAGGAGCTCATCCAGGCAGTCAATAAAATCAGAGCAATGAAATTAAATTTTTTCATAATTAGTATTTCGTGATGAAAACCAAATTTAATAAAGTATACGAGCTATTGTACTTCTAAAGTTTAATGTAGGGGATGAAATTACATTTTTTAAACTTTTTAACGCCTGAAAATGAAAAATCCGACAAGCAGGTGGTTTGCTTGTCGGATGTCTAAGGACTTTAAGATAGAAATTATCTGATGAAAACAATCCCAAAGTCAATGCCTACATTGGACTGCCCATCGAGGCCATCTCCACTAAAGGATTGGTAATATTTTGCTCCTACTTTGAATCCAATGTATTGGGCCGGTCTTACCAATAGACCCAATTCTGGTCGCAGCGCAAACTGCCAGTGTGTTTCCTCAGAGGAGAAAATACCCATGTCGATTCTACGGTCATGCGCAATAGTACCAATTCCTAGTCCTGCGTAAG
Source organism: Algoriphagus sp. TR-M9 (assembly GCF_027594545.1). Taxonomy (NCBI): domain Bacteria; kingdom Pseudomonadati; phylum Bacteroidota; class Cytophagia; order Cytophagales; family Cyclobacteriaceae; genus Algoriphagus; species Algoriphagus halophytocola. The sequence goes on from NZ_CP115160.1 coordinate 1,417,943, forward strand.
GTTTCAGTACTCCTTCTGTAGTAGGGAAATACGCACCTGAGACCAAGATAGGGTAGCTATACTGATAGCGGTATTGATTACCAGAAAGGGAAGCTGATCCTTCAGTATAGACCTTACCGGTTTCCTTTTTGTAAAGCGTATAGTGTCCAAGCTCCCCGCCGATTGCAAAATTCCTGTTGAGGAACCGTTGGTATTCGAGTTTAATACCTCTTCCGGATGCTTGGTCTATATAATCTGAAGTATTGCCGGTAGGAATACTTACGGCATAGTTAATTGAGAATAATGAATTCTGGGCTTGAGCAGTTCCAGCACAAATCATAGCTAGAAGTGCAATTAAAACGATTGACTTTTTCATGATTAGCGGGAAATATAAGGTGATTGAGAAAATGCTTGATCTATGGTCTCGCCGATTCTATTGCTGATAGAATTGATGTCGCCTTCCAAAAGTCCGTTAACTACTCCTGTCCAAACCACAGGGATTTGGCTGGTTTCCGCCACAGTACTTGGGTCAGTCATTTGCATCAAAAGGGTGCCGGTACGTACGTTGCTGACCTGTGGAGGATAATATCCAGGATAATACCAGCCCCATCCTGGGCCCCATCCCGGATAAAACCAATTCCAGTACCACCAGTCATAATAGAAATACACCTGATTGGTTTGAATTACGGTTGGTAAAATAATCAGGTCAGGATTAGAGTCTTTATTGACTTCCGTATATCCTGCATTTCTCATGTTTTCGCGGATACTCGACAAAATGGAAGCTGTGTAAGCTGGGGACACAAAATCCGGTTCGAAATCATCTCCGCCATCTACAAATTCATTCTTTAAGAGGACTATTTGATCTGGAACTGCGAAAGTGCTTTTACCTGCAAAATCGTACTCCACAGCGTAGTTGGTATAGACGATGTCAAGCTCGTCTACATATTCGGCACCATCTGGCGCACATGAAATTAGTACAAGGGAGCCCAAGATTCCTAGGGCCACCTGCTGGAACTTTTTAAACATATAAGTTTGGTTTAGTTGTTTTCTCCGATGAATGGCATCTCCTGCTGCATGGCATTGCGGATAGTATTGTGTATGTAGGTGTCAATCTGCATAAACTTCGCCGCATCATAAGCAGAAGTAGCCTTTTTGAATTTTTTATAATAGCTCTTATGCAGTTTTGCGAGAGCAAGGTCATTGGCCAGGGTACGCTTAGCGATTTCATCGGCAGCTTCCTCACCTAGGTTATCGTAACCTTCTAAGAAATCATTGATGATTTTGATGCGCTCTCTGGAGATCATTTGGCGTTCTTCCTCGTAAGCTTGGTAGATTGTCCAAAATCCCGGTGCTAAGCTTTCCGAAAGGTCCATATACCCTTCGACTATCATCTTTTTGTCCATGCCAAAGGCAGATTGGATCAAGGTGATTTCATCATCTACAGTTTCTTGCGCAAATGTGGCCGAAGCAGTCAAAATAAATAGGGAGGCGAATGCAATGAATAGCTTTTTCATGAAAAATTAAAGTTTAAGTTCTATCGATTGATTTGTCCAAAGTTAGTAGTTAGAAGTCATTTAAGCATAAAAAATGTAAGGATAATCCAAATAATAACTGGTATTGCGGTTTTTACTGAAGCTAAGGGTTAGAATGATTCATTAATATTCAGGTAAAAACCTGAATTACCTTGCTGACCGAACCCATAATCTGCAGTAATGGTAGTCCGCTTTTCCTTGTTGATCATCACCCGTAAGCCCAGACCGTAGCCTGGGTTGATGGTATTCATTAGCTTTTCGCCATCCAGCTTGCTGCTAAAGGAAGCAGCATTGACAAATACCGTTCCGCCGAAAAGATCCTTGTTTTTCTGAAGTGGGAATCTGTACTCTAATTCCGTATAAGCCATCTGTTCCCCACGAAAACGTCCTTGCGCGTATCCTCTGCCAGTTCTACCAAACATATCCCAGCCCAATGCAGGCAAGTTCATGTACGGGAGATCACCGGAAATCAGGAAATTCCCGTAGACCCAAGCTGCGAGGACGTGTCGTTTTCTCCTTGGGTTGAGGGTGAAATAATGTCTGTAATCCAAAAGTAGGGTAGAAGAGGATTGATTTGATCCCAAAAACTCTGGATTGATTTTATAGGAAATCATCGCGTAATTCCGCTCGTATGGTGAGACTGCGATATCCCGGTTTTCCATGATCCCATTTAACGAAACTCCGGAAAGCGTGTATTTGTCTGTAGGGAAACCAAACTGCTCATTGTAGAAATCGTGACTAAAATCGGCTTCAAAATCTAGTGTTTCACCGGTATAGGATTCGATTTTCTGGTGAATATCCAAGTGGTATCCTAGACCTATATAAAACTTACTAGTGCCAACCCTTCTGAGGATGGTTTCATAGAATTTGATTAAGCTAAAGTCCATCTGCTGCTCCCCCTCCAAAACAGGGTCTGAACCAATCAATCCCATACTCAGCTCATTCGGGCTGCTGCTGCCCAGACCAAATGTAGGCTGGGATGTGATGAAATAACGCCAATCTCCGATCAGGTTCCACTGATCATCGGCTAGGAATACATTGCTTTTCGAGCTGATGATCCACTGCTTTTTGGTGGTGTAGAGGAAGTTGAACACCAAATTTGACTGATGGGTGGTCGATGGTGCCCCCATATACCAGGAACTCGCCGCTGCCACTCCAAACATCCAGCCGTTGGCCGGATTGTAAGCTATTGCGGGTAGTGGGAGAATACTAAAGTTGTTGATTCTATTGGGTAGGTACTCTACCGTATCTGCATCCTGCGCCAAAGCCTGAAAGCTGGTCGAGATCCATAAGAAAATGATGCAGATTCTTTTCATTAGAATGAAATGTCAAGTTGGAGCCTAAACCTCAGTTCATTGTCCTGCGGAAGTTCCTTGTCTTCAAAGGTAAAACGGGTCAATTCTGTGGTCAGCTTGTTTTTATGTCCTGCAAAAAACCAGTTAAATGCCAGAGCCAGTTCTCTTTGCTTATTGCTGTCAATGTCAAGATCTGGGCTCACTACCGCATAGCGCATGGCGATTTCAAGTGGTTCGGGCCAGAATTCAAAAGATTGATGAGCAAGATAGCCAGCAGTAGCGTAAAACCCGCCCAGGTCTGTTTCTATTTCGTCAAAGTTGTCATAGATGTTTTTTCTATGGAATTCACTGGACCAGGAAAAACCCTTATACATAAATGCGGTTTCGATTTGATACTGCTTTACGGTGTATTGTCCATCGTTTGTGCCTTCAAAACCAGAAAGGTTTCCGCCACCCGAAGTGGAAAACCTGGTGTAAGGGCTGGTGTTGGTCACACCTGCTATGGCTATTATCGCAGCAGGTTTTGGAGAAATATTGAGGTCTCCACCTGAGAATGGGACCTCTCTCCCTAGGAAATTCCACTGGAACCTCCCAAAGTACATCATGTTGCTGTCGTCATTTTGGGTGGCTCCTCGTCCCATTCCGGTAAGCACTGCCGCCCAGTAATTGAAATTAGCTACTCCACCACCATCAAGGTTACCGTAAACTTCCACACCTTGCTGTCTGTCCACAGTGAATTTTCGGTTCAAAAGTGACCTGTCTACCAGCTGCTGGTTACCACTACTGATAAATCGCTCACGGGTAAACTCTACTTTCCACTGTCCTGCTTTGAAATTCAGCCAAGGCCATTTTTCGATCATCACCCTGTAGTCCAGGAGTAGGCTTCGGCTGAGTTCATATTCAAAGTAATATTTAACCCAGGGCTTGTGGGCATGTCCACCTACTTTTAACCTGGCTCTGTTGATTTTAAAAACGCGTTGGTCTTGGTTTCTAAAATCTGCAAAAGTCACCGGATCCTGATCGTCAGGCACTGCAAAGCGGAGCTGTAGCCTAGCCGCTATTTGCATTTCATAATTTCCGTCTTCAGATTTTAATACAAAACCTTTTCCGGTGTGATTCAAAAAGGTTTCTTTTTTCTCTGCTTTGGCAGTATCAAGTTCTTGGGCGATGGACGCCTGTAAGCCTATTAGGAGCAGAATGAGCAGGGCAAGAGGTTGACTATAGACTCGGTTTTTCACCAGGAGTATTTTATTTTGACAGCTTCAATTTTTTCCAAACCGCAAAGAACGCAAAAAGCACCGAGAAATCTTTAATATTCCCGGTGCTTTTTCTTTGGGTACCTCGCTGCGATTATCTGGCAGCTTGCGGAAGCCTGAATACCAGACCTCCCTCAAAACCAAATTGGTACAGGGTAGAATAGCTAGATAATCCACCGCCAACACCTCCGGTACCGAAGTACAATCCTCCGCCTATGGCCTGAGTGGCCGAGTACAATGAAGCCTGCACACGAAATGCAATGTTTTCGGCTAACCAGAAATTAGAGCCACCTCGGATATTCCATGCAAATTTAGTTGCAGAGTTTTCATTGCCATTGTCAGGATTATTCACATTGAAAATACCCATGCCAAATCCAGCTCCTGCAAATGGCTCTACTATTTCATTGACAGGGAAATATCGGGTTCCATTGAGCATCACCCAGTTGATGGCCAGATCGAAGTTGGTGTTTTGAAGTTGACCACCAAATATCCCTCCATCCTGATAAATAGTAGGAGCATTGGTGTCTTGTCTCAGGTACTGGATTTCTATGGCGCCCTTATTCGGAATATGATACTCAATGCCCCCTCCCCATCTAAAGCCATCCTGGATCTGACCGTCAAAATAGGAGGAAGAGGAGTAGTAAGAATCTACCTGATCCTTAAAAATATATCCTGCATAGGTGTTGATTCTTAGTTCTTGCGCGAGGCCAGCAGAACCTAATCCGCAAATAAGGCCTAAAGTAATCATGAGTTTTTTCATAATAGTAGGTTGTTTAAAAGATGGAATTTGATGCTGATTTTCATCTGAAACTAGCGTTAAATATAGGTTTTATTGATTTTTTATCTGGATTTCTACTTTTCTGTCCGAATCTACAGATCCTCCGGTTTTGCCCCGCATAATCAAACCTCCGGAAGATCGCCCGATCCGGTCTGGGCTGAGTTGGTACTCTTCGGTGAGCATAGTGTACACGGCGTCTACCCGTTTTTCTACCAAGTTGAGGTTGTAGGCGACGGAACCTGTATTGTCCGCAAAACCGATGAGTTCGATTTGATACTCTGGGTTTTCCGCCATAATTTCTGAAATCCGCTCCAGTTTGGCTTTTTCAGTTTCGCCTATGGTAGCCTCATTGATGCCAAAGTATATATCAATTTTACTTTGGTGTAGCAATGCCTGCACCTGCTTCTCCTGAATGACTGTGTCTACTTGTACCGGTATTCTTTGGAGGCTGTCTATCAAAATGGAATCTCGCTCTATCCTCGCCAGCAAGGCAGAATCATAGGCAGCCTGCTGCGCGGCTTCTTTTTTCTCACCGCTGTTACTGATGGCGGCAGTGGTGGCTGCAGTGCCACCCACGAGTAAGGCATCCCTCAGGAGTTCATTGTTTTTCTCATCGAGCTTTTCCTGCTTTTTCCTGTTTTTCTCTATTTTTTTTGCGGTTTTATCATCCACATTGTCGAGATCTTCTGCATTAAGTACAAACTCTTGGGGTTCAGTCTCTCTGGAACTTGGTTCTTCAGACTGGTATTGTGTTTTAGTCGCAAAGGCCATCATCATGGCTGAATCTCGTGTAGCTTGAGCTTGAAGCATTTCATTACGGAACTTGCTTAATTCTTCATCGAATTGCTCCCGCGTGAAAGTAGCCGAGGAATCTGAAGCATTTCTAGAGGCATAGGTTGCCGCCCCAGCCTGAGATGCAGAGTCCAGAGTCAATTGGGAATTACCATTGGCAGAATAGATGATTCTACTGACCTGACCCGGATAGATGATCAGCTCATTCATCAGGGAAGCAGAGTCTATTTTAGATAGAGACGTTTCCGAATTATTCATCAGGGCATTCAAAGAATCCAACTGATACTGGGTTTCGAAATTTTGCTCATTCAGGGAATCCATTTGTGCAGATACCATGTTTTTTTCGTTTTCCAGATTACTGATTCTGGCATTTCTTACCTCCTCAGAGACAGTAGAGTCTCTCTGTGCTAAAGCAAGAGTTTCATCTATTTGGCTAGTTTGTAACTCAATCACCCTTACGGCTGAATCTAAATTAGCCCCAGCTCCTTGTAGGGAATCCAGCTGAGCCTGGATAGCTTCCATGGTAGCAGAATCTAATTCCGTACGGCCTGAATTTACTGCTCCATTTGCTGGTAACTGAATCACAGTAAAGTAATTGTTGGTAACTGGGACTTTGGCTTGTGTCATCCTTTCCAATGAATCTTCCCTGGCGAGTTGAGCATTTGAAAGTTCTGTAGGTACATAAGTGTAGCGTTGGGTGATCACCGGCGGCTTGAAGCTTTCCTTGTTGGCTCCTAAGCTGAATTTTACCCCGATTCCATGATAGATGTACCAGTCATTTCTACCATTTTCCATCCCTCTGTATGGATTTTCAGCGGTCACCACATTGGTTCCGGGTTTCGCGGCATATTCCTGAAAAGAATTATCATAGCTCGTCCGGTAAACTCCGGAGACATCATCCAGGTAATCTGTGGCTGCTCTTTTGAAGTCAGATTGTGCGAATAATTCTATGCTTTTGGTAATTCTAAAGCGGAAACCTAATCCCAGATTGGCATAGAGCGTAGTGGTTTTGTATCCACCTGATAGCTCAGTGTTCAGTTCGGTTAGGTTGGTTTCAAAACTACCATCAGGAATCACCGAGGTATTTGTGTAATCATACTGGTTGCCATTGGCGTCCAATAAGTCCCCCATTACTTTGAAAGTCTGGACTCCTGCTCCCAAAGTGATGTATGGGGCGAAAAATGATTTTCCCGAAAGAAGCCAGTTGTTATCGGGTTTTATGACAAAGGATAGTCCTGCATCATATAGGTCTGTTTGGAAATTCAATGCCCGGTCAAAGTCCGGGCTTTCGATAAAGAGGGTTCCGTCATTTCTCACAAAACGGTCTCCAGAACCAAACTGATAGCTTCCAGCCGACAGCATCAAGCCTACTGAGTTGCCGAGGGCATACTCTATAGAAAGCTGATAGGAAAGCTGCTCGGAGTAGTTTTCATATCGTTTATAATACTTTAGGAAATTTTCGAAGTTATCTGCCTTGATAGGTCTTATGTCTCCTAGGTAATTGGTAGTGCCTGCACTTAGTCCAAACCTCCATTTGTATCCGTGCAGCTGAGCCTCAGCGGTATAAGCAAAGGCCAAAGCGATAATTAATAGACTTAGCTTCTTCATGACCTTATTTCTTTTTGTTTCCTATGCCCAACCATAAATTGAACTCTGCGCTTACACCCACAAATGGCTGAAAGCCTTTCTGATTGCTTCCGTCAAGTTTTTCGGTGGTAATAAAGGTACCACCTGCATTTAGTCGGATAAACCGGAAGAAATTATATCCTAAACCCACATAGATAGGTCTGTCCAGCACAGGACCGGAAATCTTCTCATCCAGTTGATTTTTCATATCTCCTGAAAGGAAAAATCCTGTAGAGATTGACATATTGTTCATAAATCTGGCGAAGGTTCTATTTCCTAAGGGAAAGGAAACGCCCGCATAAGGACTGGCTACAAACTCCTGTTCAGGCAAGCCTTTGCTTACAGAAATAGCCCCGTACCCTACGTTGATCGGGAGGGAATTGGCTGTTTTTTCGGTAGGGTAATTTTCAAATACAGTTTCATTCACCCTAACCAGCATATTGGGGCTCAGGTATTGGTCTACTTCAGCGAAAAGTATGTTTTCCAGTTCTGAGATATATTTTTCCGCATAGGCTGCCCGGGCATTGTCGTTTTCGGAAAGCCCGGTCACATTAAATTTTGCTTTGCCCATTTTCAATTTCGATCGTTGCTCCAGCTTACTTCGGGTAATATCGCTAAAGCCGGGGAATTGCTCTCCGTTAGGCATTTCAAAGTAATAAGCTCCCCTAGTGACGATTTGGCTGAGGTTATTTAGCAACACTTCGTCAGATTCGGTGAATTTCACCCCGCCTCTTTTGATCTTGGTGACTGTACTGAGGTAAGCCTCGATATTTTGATGGATCAAGTCCCGTACTTCCTGTATTTGATCTGCACCGGCTTTTTGATAGTAGCCTATTTCCAGATGATAATCTTCATTAGATCGGAGAGGGTCTGCTACTAATACCTGATAGGAAAGATCATTATAGCCAAAAGGAGCAGTCCAGAAATAGGTCATGGCGGTCTTTTCAGCTTTTTTGGACTGATTAATCTTGAGCTTGACGATTTCTATATTTTCAGGAATTGGCCCTCGAATATAAAACTCCTCTTCAGCAGGTAATGGCAAGCCACCATTCAGCTTTCCGGTGATTAAATCTAAGTTGATAGTAGTGGTCTGGGCCTTTAGGCCACTTATTCCTATTCCTACTAAGATGATAACTAGTAAAAATGGTCTCATATATTATCAGTTGAATTTTTTGAAATTAAAAGCGTAACCAATCAATATTCCAAAATTGGAATAACCTGCCTCTGTGACAACCAAGGCTCCTTCTAAAAGTTGATCGGAGTCTATGTTGTAGAAACTCCCTCTTTGTAAATATTCACTAGTGCTACCAAAGCTGTAAACTAAGCCAAGACTTAAACTACTTCTTGATTTTTTGATCTCGGTCCCGATTGTAAAATGGTAAATATCCCATTGGGTAAGTTCAGTTTGTAGCCCCGTGTTTTCTAATGATTCCTTATCAAAATACGAAAAATCCGTTCTGAAACTACCCATGATGCTTAGGTTTTCCCTGAGCTCCTTGGAATAGCCTAAGGCAAAGTTGGTTACGGGTTTCATGGAAGACTCTACTTTAAGAAAATCCTCACTGTCAATCAGAGGCCCTATGTCGTTTGGTCTCACTAATGCGACTGATTCGGGCTGAATGATGGCGTATTGGTCTACGCCTGAAAAGAAGGTTACATTGAGGCTGAGGGTGGACCTATTGAAGTTTTTGTGCCCGCCCAGTGCTAGTTCCAATGGTGACTTGTATGTGGTTTTTAGCTTTTCTTGCCTATCTGATGCGTATGCCGTAAATCTATCTTCAGAATTAGGTACGGCGATGTTGGATAGGGTGAGGTCCTCTGCTACAGTACCGCTACCCAACCAATCCAAACCTGGACTGGTGACGGTAAGCCCCAGACCATAGCCTGCTTTTTGATAGTTCAGACCAGCTTTCAGTGCGGTGCGCACGGCAAAATAGTCTATAAACTCATTTTGAATCCTGGCTATCATCAGGTAATCTTCGGTATTGGTGAGTGCTTTGGCAGAAAATCTGAATGAATAATTTACAGTTCTCAGTGTGTTTAACAGGCTGATGCCAAAACCCAGATTTTCACCTATTTTTCTTCCTGCACCTATTGCCACCATGGTTTCTTGGACTTTGGTGTTGATTCCGGATTCCGCCACCAGTTCTTCCTCGCCGGGACTGATTTCCCCAGTTGCCAGGTCAAAAAATCCATTTAACCGGGCTACTCCATTGAAACTAAAACTCACAGGAGTCATTAAGCCGTAGCTTATGTTCCATTTAGAATTTGTCTGTATGGATCCACTGACCAAAAGCGGAATAGTGTTGAATTGCAAGCCTTTAAAGTCTGCTCGCTGCCCTAGCGCATTTACTATTTTCACATTCTCGATTCCATAGGTATTGGCATTGATGGTCAAGGAGCTGGTGTCCAAATAGGCAAGGTTTCCGGGGTTATAGTAAACGCCTGCATTGTCCGTAGTGTCGGTTAGCACCGCTCCACCTAGCAAAGCGGCCTTTGTTCCAAATTGGTTTCCCCAGTGATGCGTATCTTGGCTTTGCACCGCATGAGCGCAAAAAAGCAGAAGTAAAAACACCCCAAGAGGTAGGTGCGAAGCCATATTATTACCTATAATTCCGCTTACAAATCTTAAAAACCGCATACTAAAAATAGTAATCATAATACTTTATACCTAAAGCTCTTGCTAAAGTAACATCTTATTGCCTAGTTGATACAGGTTTTTACTTCTTTTTTTGCCTCTTTCACAAAATATTATTTCAGGTAAGGACCTGTTTCAGTTTTCTGCTGGATTGAGATGTGCTCGGTTTGCTCAAAAAAGTCAGCTGATGCTGCTGTTCAATACCGATTTTTGATCTGGTTAAAGGTGTTTTTTATAGTTGAGGGCTTTTAACTGAAAAAATAATGCGCATCCATTTCACTTTTATTCAGCCGTGAAAACTGAAAGAATGATTCAATTTGAGTTGAAGTAAAATTTGGTGTTTTACTTCAATAGTTTTTTGAGAATTTCTCTTTTTAAAAAAACTACCAAAAGCCAGGAGGTGAGGCCTGCCAATGCACCTACGAGTGCTCCTACCAATACATCCAGCGGATAATGAACGCCTAGATAAATTCTGGAATAGGATACCACTGCTGCCCATAAGAAGAGCCAAGGCAAAAACCTCAATTTGCCGTGCATTTTCAGGTTGAGAAATACAGCAAGCGCAAAAGTATTAGCCGCATGCGAAGAGGCAAATCCAAACAAACCACCGCATCGTTTGTAATTATGTATCTGTTCGGTCCATCGCTCGTCGTGGCAGGGACGCAGGCGTTCAAAATAAGGCTTCATGATACCTGAAGTCACCTGATCTGCAATCAGAATAGCTAATGCTATACCCCCAAATACCCACCAGCTATTTTGCGGGTTTTCCTTGTAGATGAAATAAATCAGAATGGCATAGAATGGAAACCAGATCGTTGTACCTGTAATCAGGAACATAGCCTGGTCCATCCAGGAATTGTGAAAGGAGTTCAACCAAAGGAAAAGCTCCTCGTCCCAAGCTATGAGTTGATCTATCATGGTTGGTAACTTAGCCAGTCAATGCCCTTTTTGAGATGTTTTTGGGTGAATTCTTCTTTTGACCCTGGTTTGACCTCATACATATATTCCCATTCCGCCATAGGAGGCATGCTCATGAGTATGCTTTCGGTACGACCATTGGTGTCCAGACCAAATTTGGTTCCTGCATCCCAGACCAGATTGAATTCCACATATCTACCTCTTCGGAGATTTTGCCAAGATTCATCTATATAGTTATAAGGTAAGGCATCATTTTTCTTCATAAAGTACCCATAGACATCCGGAAAAAGCTTTCCAATAGCTAAACTGAACTGGATGAGTTTCTCAAACTCTTCATCAGAACTGGCCTGTAATCTATCGTAGAAAACCCCGCCTATGCCCCGGGTCTCGTCTCTATGCTTCAGGTAAAAGTAATCGTCTGCCCATGGCTTGAACTTAGGGTAAAATGATTCGTCAAATTGATCACAGGTTTTCTTCACTTCCTGATGGAAGTACCTTGCATCTTCTACATCTATGTAATGTGGAGTCAGATCGATTCCACCACCAAACCAATGCTCTCCAGTACTCATTTCAAAGTACCGCACATTCATATGAATGATAGGCACCATGGGATTGATAGGATGAATGACTATGGAAACACCGGTAGCAAAGAAGTCAGCTTGATCCAGGTTTAGTTTCTTAAGGATTTTCTCCGGTGTAGGTCCATGTACGGCAGAAAATGCCACTCCTCCCTTATCGAGAATCTTACCACTTCCCATAGTTCGTGTTCTACCCCCACCTCCGGCAGGTCTTTCCCAGATATCCTCTTTAAAGCTACCTTCCCCGTCATGTCGCTCTAATTCTGAGCAGATATGATCCTGAAGGTTTTTGAATAATTCTGCGATTTCTTCTTTGCTCTTTCTAGCCATAGTAAAAGTGTGCATTAATTTAAAAAGGATAACCAATGCCGAAATTTAATACCGATTGTCCTTTTAAGCCAAATAATTGATTAAATGAAATATTGTCGAGTACCCATCTTTCTCCCTCAGGCATGGATGGATCCACTGCTTTGGTAGCTAAGTCTAATCGGATCACCAAAAAGTTAAAATCCATACGCAACCCTAAGCCAGTTCCTATGGCTATCTCCTTATAAAATCGGTCAAACCTAAAATCTGAACCAGGCCTGGAAGTGTCCACGCCTATCATCCAGGAGTTACCTGCATCCACAAATACAGCCATGTCGAAGTAGCCGTACAACTTTCTACGGTATTCGAGCATGGTTTCTATGATCATTTCCGCAGGCTGTTCAAATCCATAATCATACCTACCCCGGTCGCCTATTTCCGGTAAATAACTGCCTGGGCCTAATCTTCTGGCCTGCCAGGCACGAATGCTAGTACCCCCGCCAGCAAAGAAGTATTTCTCATAAGGAAGGATCCCGGTACTGATTCCATAGGGCTGGGCTATCCCAAAATTGAATCTATAGGCAAAGGTCTGTTTGCTGCTGATTGGCAGGTACCTTCTAAAATCCGCTTGTAACTTGAGCCACTGGAAATTGGCATAGTCCGTGACCTCGCTATTGTCCGGTACACCGAAGAAATTCAAAGTAGTACCGCCGCTTTCTACAAAAAGCCTTAATAAAGCGGACTTATTCGAATTAAAATCTCCGTATTTATTAAAGTTGATGATACTTTGGGCAGACACCGAAGAGACCAATGAAGGTAAAAATGACCAGAGTAGATTGTTTCCCTGATCCTGGAGGTCACTGAGCACTTGTAAAAAGTCTTCCGTCAATTTCGGGGTACGCACGTAATTGATGTCGGCCAGGTTTACGGTAAACTGCTGCCTATTATTTCGAGTAGCCCAGTTATAGGCTAGGAGTGCATTGATTCCGGTACGTGTGTATTCTGGCCTATTGGTGTAGTTAAAACCAAACTGTGTACGCGTGTTAGGATTGTATCTTCCGAATTTTTGCAGGCTCCGGTCGTAAAAAGGGATCAGAAACCTAGGAAATATCACTGACGCAGAGGTGCCAAATTCTTTGCTTTGGTACACTCCCTGATCTGTAGCCGAGGCTACCCCCTCATAACCAGCCCGGAAGCTGAATTCCAGTATTTCCCCACCTCTGAAGAAGTTTCTGTTTCTTAAAACTGTACTGAAAAAAGGCCCAGGTAACTGCTCCGTAATACTCAGACCTAGTTGGTTTGTAAGCTGATATTTTTGGTTGGGCTGGGTGGTGATATTCGCGCGTAGGCTTGTGCCTAGGGTGTCAAAAGAGATATTGATGTATCTGAATAAATCTAAATTGCTCAGCTGCTTTTGGGTCTCGATGATATCATCTCGATGGTAAGTTCCCCCTTCGTCAAAGAAGATTCT